>URIE01000117.1 GCA_900547805.1 uncultured Collinsella sp. | reverse complement strand
CTGTCGACAACGGGCGCTTCCTGATGGTTCAGGGCGGTCGCTCTACTCGTTATGGCCAGCGTCCTCAGCAGGCCGGTTATATTACCGAGACGGGTTCGGGCGAGGAGATTCGCTCTCAACGTGATCGGTTCCGTAGCACGCCGATGCCCGAAGACCGTGCGCTTCCCGCTGCCCGCGGGGTGGCACGTGACCCTCGCGCTGGATACGGCGATGGCGGCTATGCCGATCGCGGCTACCGTGGTGTTTCCTCGGGTCGCTCTCGCGGCGGCTATGCGGATGCCGATACCACGCAGGTAACGCCGCGTCTTCGCTCGCAGTCGCAGCCCTATGGGCAGCGCTCATCTGCTCCTCGTTCGGGCCAGCGCAGCTATCAGGGTCGTGGCGATCTCGCTCCGCGCTCGGGGCAGCGTAGCCTTCAGGGTCAGGGAAGCTATCGTGGTCGTTCCGATAACAGTCGCGGTCGATTGCCCCAAAACAGCGGTCGTGGCGGTTCCAATCGTGGGCGCGGCGGGTCGCGTGCTCCGCAGAATAACGGACTTGATCCGCGTATCGTCTACGCCGGTATCGGTGTCGTCGTCCTGCTGCTGATTGTGCTCATCGTGGTGCTTCTGCGCGGTTGCGGTTCTGCAGCGCCCGAGTCGACGCCAGAGACGCCTGCGGTAACCAAGACAACGACTAAGAAGTCTTCCAAGAAGACCGAAACTGTCGACGAGGATGAGGATACCGATGAGGCGACGGACGAGTCGACCGATTCGGATGCCACTAAGACGGCTGCCAAGAAAGATGAAAACGAGGTCACAAAGGTTAAGGTCTCTGTCGCCAAGGGCAAGACCGCTTGGATTGAGGTCAAGGTCGACGGCAAGTCGGTCTATGGCGCCCAGGCGACTGGCCCCTTTGAGCAGGAGTACACGCCCGAGTCCTCGATCGAGATCACCACGTCCAAGCCTTCCGATGTCACCGTTACCAAGAACGGTGAAAAGGTCCGTTACGATACCAAGACCTCGGGCGTGGCGCGTGTGACGATCACCGTTCCCAAGAAGGAGACGTCTGATTCCGAGAATGGTGAAAGTTCTGATGGTACCGACACCACCGATGGTACCGATACCACCGACGGTACCGATGCCCAGTCCACGGATGGCGCCGATACCTCAACTGACGGTCAGACGCCCACCGATTCTACCGACTATTCGTACGATAGCTACTAAGCCGCTCGTACGCGAAAGGAAACATCATGGCTAAAGATTCCAGCTTCGACGTCGTGTCCGAGGTCAACATGCAAGAGGTCGACAACGCCTTCCAGCAGACCACGCGCGAGATTTCCCAGCGCTATGACCTTAAGGATTCCGGGGCCACGATCGAGCTTTCGAAGGGCGACAAGCTCTTTACGATCAACGCCCCGGCCGACTTTGTCTCCAAGCAGATTATCGACGTGCTGAGCTCCAAGCTCATCAAGCGCGGCATCGACCTCAAGGCCGTGTCCTGGGATGCTCCGCAGGCGGCATCGGGCGGCACCGTGCGCGTGCTCGGCCATATCGTCGAGGGTATCGACCAGGCGACCGCCAAGAAGATCAACAAGGACATCAAGGACCAAAAGCTCAAGGTCAAGGTGACCATCGAGGCCGATAAGCTGCGTGTTTCCTCTGCTTCGAAGGACGCGTTGCAGACTGTGATCCAGTTCCTGCGCGACCAGGACTACGGCCAGCCGCTTCAGTTCACCAACTACCGCTAATATCATTCGAAAGGACCGCTTTCCAACATGGATACACCGTTGGGCTCCGTGCTCTACATCACCCTCGGGTGCGCTAAGAACGAGGTTGACACCGACCGCATGCGTTCTCTTTTGACCGCCGCAGGCTACGAGGAAGCATTCGACCCGCAGGATGCCGATATCGCCATCGTCAATACATGTTCGTTCCTCGCCTCCGCAACGTCCGAGAGCATCGAGACCACGCTCGAGCTCGCCAACGAGGTTCAGGACGGCGTTCGTTCTTGCCCCATCGTCATGTGCGGCTGTGTGCCGTCGCGCTATGGCGAAGACCTGCCTGACGAGCTGCCCGAGGTCGCTGCCTTTGTGAAGGCCGACGAGGAGGACGGCATCGTGGCGGTCATCGATGGCGTGCTGGGTGTCGAGCGTGAAATCGCGGCCTATATCCCTCAGGTTAAGCGTACCGTCGAGGGTGCCGTTGCCTACGTCAAGATTTCCGATGGCTGCAATCGTTTTTGCAGCTTCTGCATGATCCCCTATATTCGCGGTCGCTATCACTCGCGCAGTGCCGAGAGCATCATCTCCGAGGTGCGTGACCTGGTTGCCGGTGGCGTGCGTGAGATCGTGCTGATCGGCCAGGACACGGGCATCTGGGGTACCGACTTTGCCGATGAGGACGTCACCGATGGCTCGCCGCGCAATCTGGCGCAGCTGCTGCGTGCCGTCGCCGAGGCCGTACGCCCGCACAACGTCTGGGTCCGCGTGCTCTATCTGCAGCCCGAGGGCATGACCGATGAGCTCATCGAGACGATTCGCGATACGCCCGAGGTCCTGCCCTATATCGATATCCCCGTGCAGCACTGCGACGCGCGCATCCTCAAGGCTATGCGTCGCTCCGGTTCGCGCCAGGAGCTCGAGGACCTGTTCCGCGATCTGCGTGAGCGCATCCCCGGCATCGTGATTCGCTCCACGGCTATGGTCGGCTTTCCGACCGAGACCGACGACGAGTTCCGTGACCTTATCGACTTTATGGACACCGTCGGCTTCGACTACACGAGCGTCTTTGCCTACTCGCGTGAGGAGGGTAGCCTGGCCGCCAAGATGGATGGTCAGGTCGATGAGGAGGTCAAGCTCGAGCGCGCCCAGGAGGCCATGGACCTTGCCGAGTCGCTCGGTTTTGCTGCAACTGCCGCACATGTGGGCGAGCGCGCCCAGGTAATCGTCGACGGTATCGAAGAGACCGAGGACGGGGCCGAGCTGATCGGCCATGCCTGGTTCCAGGCGCCCGATTCCGATGGCGCGGTGCACTTGGACGCCAGCGAGGCGTCCGTGGGCGATATTCTGACCGTCGAGTTTACCGATAGCTTCTGCTATGAGCTTATCGGTCATGTTGTGGAGTAGGAGAGCGTCGTGGCTAACGAGAGCAATAAGGAACTGGCGAGTGTTTGGACGCCCGCCAACATCGTGACGTGCGTTCGCATCGTCTTTATCCCGGTGTTCATGATCGTGTCGGCGCTTTCTCACACGAGTGTTGCCGGTACGGATTGGAGCGCCTTCGACGGCCCGCTCGCCGCCGCTGCCTTCATTCTGTACGTGATCCTGTCGTGCACCGATAAGGTCGACGGTTATCTGGCGCGTTCGCGCAACGAGATCACCGACTTCGGTAAATTCTTGGACCCCATCGCCGATAAGCTGCTCGTGTTCTCGGCCCTGCTGCTGTTCTTGGATTTTGGCGCGGTGACCGTGTGGTCCGTGTTTATTATCCTGTTCCGCGAGCTGCTGGTAAGCGCCCTGCGTATGGTTGCGAGTGCCGCCGGCGTGGTCGTTGCGGCCGATAAGCTCGGCAAGTACAAGACGGCAACCACGATGGTCTCCATCTGCGGTTACCTGTGCGTTTTTGCGATGGCCGGCTTGCACCTTGGCCCGGTGGCCCTGACGCTCGGCATCTACTCGGTGTCGCGCTTCCTGTACGCCGTTGCCGTTGTCTTGACCGTTATCTCGGGCGCCCAGTACTTCTGGAACTGCCGCAAGATCGTCTTTTCGGTCTAGGTCCTGGTGGGCATGACGGAATCATTTGAGCAGATTGCCGCCCATAACGAAGAGCTCGCACGCGATATTGTCGAGCGCGCGAGCGCTCGGGGCGTGACGGTCTCGACGGCTGAGTCGCTGACGGCGGGTATGATCGCCTCGACGATTGCGGATATCCCGGGCGCCTCGGCGGTGCTGCGTGGCGGTGCGGTGACCTACTGCGATGAGATCAAACATCGCGTGCTGGGTGTTGAGCAGGAGACGCTCGACCGCTATACCGCGGTGTCGCATCAGACCGCGCGCGAGATGGCGGTGGGTTCGCTGGAGCTGTACCAGAGCGATATTGCAGTGAGCGCCACGGGTTATGCCGGTCCCGGCGGCGGCACTGAGGACGATCCGGCTGGCACTTTCTATATTGGCTGGGCGTATCGCGCGGCTGATGGGGGAGTGCCGGTCGTGGACTCTGTGCGCTGCCACTATGAGGGCGACCGTTCGTGTGTTCGTGCCCATGCGGTCGCGGAGGCATTGGGGCGCATTGCCCTTGTGCTCAACTCTATGGAATAGACGTGTTTTAAGGGGCCTCCGGGCCCCTTAATTGTGGAGATAGGGACCTTAGGCTCATTTGGCGTTTGTGCTGGTTGTAGACGTAATTTTGCCTGCCTTGTTCATATTTGGTCCTTTGTGGTCAAGCATTTGGTCAGTGTTTGGTCGGCGTTTGGTTGGGTTTTGGTAAGGCCGGCTGCATATGATTTATCTGAACGGTTGACCACGAACAGCCGTTCGTTTATTATCGATGCAGGTTGTTAAGAGGAGGGCTATTCATGGCCAAGAATTCAGGTCCCGTACGTACCGTTCATGCTCGCACGACGGGTAAAGAGCGCGATGAGATGATCGCCACCACCAAGGCCGAGATCGAGAAGAAATTCGGCCAGGGTTCCATCATGAGGTACGGCGACGGTGGCCCCGAGCTCGAGGTCGAGGCCATCCCTACGGGCGCTCTGGCACTCGATGCCGCGCTGGGTATCGGCGGCGTGCCGCGTGGCCGTATCGTCGAGATTTACGGTCCTGAGTCCTCCGGTAAGACGACGCTTTCGCTCGAGATCCTGGCCGAGGCCCAGGCAATGGGTGGCGTTGTGGCATTTATCGATGCCGAGCATGCGCTCGATCCCACGTATGCCGCGCGCATCGGCGTGGATATCGACGAGGTGCTCATTTCCCAGCCCGATACGGGCGAGCAGGCGCTCGAGATTGTTGACATGCTCGTGCGTTCCGGCGCCATCGATGCCATTGTCGTCGACTCCGTCGCCGCTCTGACCCCGCGTGCCGAGATCGAGGGAGAAATCGGCGATACTACGGTCGGTCTTCAGGCTCGCCTGATGAGCCAGGCGCTCCGCAAGCTCGCCGGCTCGCTGTCCAAGTCCAACACGACGTGCATCTTCATTAACCAACTGCGTGAGAAGATCGGCGTCATGTTCGGCAACCCCGAGACTACGACGGGCGGCCGCGCCCTTAAGTTCTTCTCTTCGGTGCGTATCGACATTCGCCGCATCGACAGCATTAAGCTTAAGGACGAGGT
>URIE01000116.1 GCA_900547805.1 uncultured Collinsella sp. | reverse complement strand
GATCGAATCCTCGCGGCAACCTATCGGGAACTCACTGCAGAGGACAAGCGATTTCTCATCGCCATGCTCGATGACGAGGAAGAGTCCACCACCGCTGACCTTGTCGAGCGCCTTAAGCGTTCGCCGCAGCAGGTCTCCCGCTACCGGCGCCGCATGATAGATGCCGGCATCATTGGAGAACGAGGACGAGGAGTCGTCGCCTTTGAGTTGCCATTCTTCCGCGACTACCTAGCTGCTCAATGCGTGAAATAGACGCCGATGTGACAAAGGGACAGTCCCTTTGTCACATCGCTTATAGGTAGCGACCGGTGATGCTCTTGGAACAAGCTGCGATATCGCCCGGCGTGCCGGCGCAGACGATTTGCCCGCCCGCGTCACCACCGCCCGGGCCCATGTCGATCATGTAATCGGCGTTACGGATAAGGTCGAGGTCGTGCTCGATCACGATAACCGTGACGCCCTTGGCAACAAGGCCGTCGAACACACTCAGCAACACCTGAACATCGAGCGGATGCAGGCCGATCGTAGGCTCGTCGAATACGAATACGGCATCATCCTGCACACGACCCATCTCGCTCGCGAGCTTAAGTCGCTGCGCCTCGCCGCCCGAGAGCGCCGGCGTGGGCTCGCCGAGCGTGAGATAGCCCAAGCCCAGGTCGTGCAAAGTCTGTAAGCGTGTCTGAACCTTCTTAAGTCCCACTGTGGCGTCGAGCGCCTCGTCCACACTCATATCCATAAGCTGCGGCAACGTAAGCAGGCTCCCGTCCTTGCCCTCGCGATGAATGTGCGAGGCGGCTTCCGCGTAGCGAGAGCCGCGGCATGTGGGGCAGACAATCTCGACATCGGGCAAGAACTGCACGTCGAGCGATATGGAGCCCGTGCCGTCGCATGTGGGACAGCGCAGGGCACCGGTGTTGTAGCTAAAGGCGCCCGCCTTGTAACCGGCAGCCTTGGCCTCGGGCGTACGGGCGAAGGCGCGGCGCAGCTCGTCATGAATGTCGGCATAGGTCGCTACCGTCGAGCGCACGTTGGCACCGATAGGCGTGGCGTCAATCAGATTTGCGCGGGCAATGCCCTCGGCATCGACCCAACGCACGTGCCCCGGCAGGCGCTCGCCAGCTGCCTGCGCCTTGAGTGCCGGGATGAGCGTCTCGAGCACCAACGTCGTCTTACCCGAACCCGAAACGCCCGTCACCGCAACGAGACGGCCGCGCGGGATATCGACTTCGAGCGGCTTAACGGTATGGATGGCCTCGGTTGCCATGCGGATATGGCCCTGGTCGAACATCTCCTCGTCAGTCACCTGTGGACGCAAGCGCTTGGGCTCCGAGCGCAAAAACGGGGCGATGCGGCTGCCCTGCGATTGCTCGACCTCGTCTACCGTGCCAGCGGCAATCACATTACCGCCGCCTGCTCCGGCAACGGGGCCCATCTCGACCAGATAATCGGCCTCGGCCAGCACGCGCGTGTCGTGGTCGACAACAACCACGGTGTTGCCGTCGCCTACCAGGTCGCGCATCACGCCTACCAGGCCGTCGACATTGGCAGGATGCAAGCCAATCGAAGGCTCGTCCAACACATAGAGCACGCCCGTGGAGCGATTGCGCACCACGCGAGCAAGCTGCACGCGTTGACGCTCACCCGTGGAAAGCGTGGCGCCGGCGCGATCGAGCGAAAGGTAGTCGAGCCCCAAGTCGATCAGACGGCGAGCCGTGCTCAAGAACGAATCGCAGATATCCGTCGCCATGGGCCGCATCTCGCCCGGCAACGACGCGGGCACCCCGCGAACCCATTCAATCGCCTCGCCCAGCGTCATGGCCGCCGCCTGCGCCAGATTGATACCGCGCACCTGGGGCTGGCGCGCAGCCTCGGAGAGACGCGTGCCGCCACAGTCACGGCATGGCCCCTCGCGCAAAAAGCGTGCAACGCGCTTGAGGCCCTTGTCGTCCTTGACCTTGGCAAGCGCATTCTCGACGGTATAGACGGCGTTGTAGTAGGTAAAGTCGAGCGGCGTAGCGCCCTCGCCGTTTTTGGGCACGTAGAGGATGTGCTTCTTAACCGCCGGGCCGTGGAACACGATATCACGCTCTTGAGGCGTGAGCTGGTTAAACGGCACGTCGGTGCGCACGCCCATCTCGCCGGCTACCTGCTTCATCAGATCCCACATGAGCGTGCCCCAGGGAAGCACCGCGCCTTCGTTGATGGTCTTGGACTCATCGGGCACCAGGCTCGCCTCGTCCACCTCGCGCATAACGCCGGTGCCGCCACAGGTGGGACACGCACCGCCGCTATTGAAAGCCAAGTCCTCGGCACTCGGCGCATAGAACTCGCGGCCGCATGCGGGACACGTGAGCGACAGACCCGCGGCCACGTTAAGGCTCGGCTCCAAACGCGCCCCGCAATGCGGGCACACGTGATGGGCGCAGCGGCTAAAGAGCAGGCGCAAGCTGTTGTTGAGCTCGGTCATGGTGCCAAAAGTGGAACGCACGCCCGGCACGCTGGGGCGCTGGTGCAGCGCGAGCGCCGCCGGCACGTGCAAGACCTCGTCCACCTGGGCATGTTCGGCCTGCGTCAGACGACGGCGAGTATAGGTGCTGAGCGCCTCCAAGTAACGGCGCGAGCCCTCGGCATAAAGAACGCCCAGTGCCAGCGAGCTCTTGCCCGAACCCGATACGCCGGCAATACCCACCAGCTTTCCCAGCGGAATATCGATATCGATGTCCTTAAGGTTATGGACGCGCGCGCCACGCACCTCGATAGCCTGCGGGCTCATCTTCTGTTCCGTCACCTTTATCACCCTACTCATGCCATAAAACTCGATCGCGAATGTACGCGCCCAGCATGGGCACGGTAAAGCGGACAAGGCCGTATCCGGCAGCCTCGATGACGCGCTCGCGAATCAAGCTTGCGCGATACTTGCTCGCCCAGCTCTGGGTTCGGTCGCAGCGCTCGATGATGTCTGCCATGCGCGTCGGCTTGCCCTCGTCAGCCGCCATGGCCTCGATAAAGAGGCGCTGTGGGCTGCGCAATCCGTAATACAGGGGCGCGTCGACCGCTTCATAGAACTCGGAGATAGCATCCACGTGCCCTGCCTCAACATCGCGCTCTTCAATGACCTGCGAGCCACGCCGGGCAGCAGACCGCCACATGTAATAGCCCACAAGCTGGACCATATAGGGATGGCCCATACTCTTGTGCGCCGCAAGTTCAGCTGTCTCCGCATCAACGTTAAGATTAGCGTCCTCAACCGTCTGAATATACGCATCACGTACCTTGGGCAAAGAAATCGCCCCCAGCGTACGCTGCTGGGCACGCCGCAAAAACGTCACGCTCGGCTCTTCGAGCAGATCGTCAACCATACTGGGTAAGCCGGCAAACACCAGCGCAAGACCGCGCTGGTCGCTATCGGACAAGCCCGTGGCATCCTGGTCTCCGAGCACCTGCTGATAGAGAACGGCAAGGGCCGCCAGCTCCTCGATAGACGCCGATTGCGCCTCGTCAATCGCAAACAGCATGCCTTTGCCTGGATCGAGCTTCTTAAGGCGCTCGTTGACCAGCCCGCGCAGCGTTTCACCCTTTGCACGCGCCGCCTCGACCGACATGCGCCCGAATGATGGACCGAGTTCCATTGACGTCACAACGGGTTTATTCGAGCGAAGCGCATCGGCCAAGCGGTCGCACAAACCAAGCGAAGCGGAATCGGAGACAACCGCCCATCCGCGCTCATTGGCTAGACGTTGCAGCTCCCGCAGGAGAACCGTCTTGCCGCAACCGCGGTTTCCCGTAATGAGCATGAGCCTGCCCGGCGCTCCGGCGCCGTTGTCGAGCCCTTCCTCAAAATCTTCGATGACCGACTCGCGACCGATGAGTATCGGAGGCCGCTTACCAGCTGTGGGCTTAAAGGGATTTGGATTCATGTCGGCCTCCTCGGATTGGCAAACCTTGGCAATAGTTATACCAACTTGTACCGAGTTATACCAATAGCATGTGACAAAGGGGCTGTCTCTTTGTCACATGTGGCCGAAAAACTCGGCGTCTGCTGCTCGCCAGGGACGGAAGGCGGCGGGATCGATCTTTACGTGCGCTGCGGCGGGCACGTCATACCATTTGACCGTGTAGCCGGCGCCGTGAGAGCAAAAGACCGAGTCGGGCGTGTTGGGCAGATCGGCCTCGGGCTCATAGGCGGCCGTCTCGATTACGCGCTCGGCATCATGGCAAGCCGCATAACCGGCGAACTCCAGGTACAGATGACCGCGCCCGCTCGTGTAGGCAGCCACCTCCAGCGCGTAATCCTGCACCTCGGATGCCGGCACGCGACCCACAAGCTTCGCTCGGTCTCCCGCCATCGTCGGCGGCTCGTACTCGGCACCCATGCGTGTGGCATCTGACAACGCCCGGCCCACGCACTCCCCCGGCACCTCGAGCTCAAAGTGGTACCACGGCTCCAGCAACACGTCTGCGCCGACCTCGCGCGCCTGCATCAAACCCTGGCGAATCGCGCGATACGTGGCCTGGCGAAAATCGCCGCCCTCGGTGTGTTTGGCATGCGCGCGGCCGCCCGTGAGCGTAATGCGCACATCGGTGATGGGCGAGCCCGTCAGCACGCCCAGGTGGTCGCGCTCCATAGCGTTGGTGAGTGCCAAACGCTGCCAGTTAAGATCGAGCTCGTCGGTCGAGGTCACGGTGCCAAACTGCACACCCGAACCCGCCGGCAACGGCTCCAGGCGCAGATGCACCTCGGCATAGTGGCGCAGCGGCTCAAAGTGGCCCACGCCCTCGACCGGCCGCGAAATAGTCTCCTTATAGAGAATGCCGCCGGGCTCAAACGCAACCGAAAGGCCAAAGCGATCGGCCAACACCCGCTGCACGACCTCGAGTTGCACGACGCCCATCAACTGCAAATGGATCTGCTCAAGATGCGTATTCCAGCTTACGCCGAGCATGGGATCTTCGTCCGCCAACTCACTCAGCGCTTTAAACACCGCATGAACGTCGTGTTCGCCCGGCAGCACCGTATAGGTGAGGACCGGAGCGATGACGGGCGCATCGCCCGCGGGCTCCGTGCCCAGGGCGTCCCCTGGGCGAACGTGCGCAAGACCCGTCACGGCGCAAATACCGCCAGCAGCAACTTCTTGGGCAAGCTCATACTTCTCGCCGTTATAGATGCGTACCTGATCGACCTTCTGTTCCCACGCCTCGGCACTAGAATGCCCGCTGATCATCTGTTTTGCGCGCAGCGTGCCGCCGGTCACTTTAACCCAAGCCAAGCGCTCGCCACGATCCCCGCGGCTGACACGATAGACGCGCGCGGCAAACTCCGGGAGCCACGCCTGCTCACGCATCAGCGCGCATATACCATCCAGTAGCTCGTCAACGCCTTGGTCCTTGAGCGCCGAGCCGGCAAAGCAGGGAAAGAGCTTGCGCTCGGCAACCATGCGCGACAGCGTTGCGACAGAAAGCTCACCCGCTTCAAGAAACTCCTCGAGCGCCGCTTCGTCCAACGCAGCAGCGTCCTCCTGAACGGCGC
>URIE01000115.1 GCA_900547805.1 uncultured Collinsella sp. | reverse complement strand
AATAGGGACTGTTTAGCGGCCTGAAACGCTTAAACAGTCCCTATTTCACCGCAACTTATGAAGGGAATGGGACTACTTGATAGCTGCCGTAACGGTGCCGCCGCCGAGGACGATGTTGCCGCGGTAGACTACAACGGCTTGGCCGGGGGCGATGGCTCGTTGCGGCTCGTCAAAAGTTAGCAGCATTTGCCCGTCTTCGTCACGCGTAAGGGTCGCTGCTTGGTCCTTCTGACGGTAGCGGTATTTGGCACCTACGCGAATGCCGCCGGCATCCAGCTCGGTCTCCATGTGGTCGGCAGGGGCGCTCCAAATCCAGTCGTTGGCCGTGAGCGCCGTGGCGGTCAGGTCCTCGGCCTCGCCCAGATGCACGGTGTTGTTGACGGCGTCGACGCCCGTTACGTATACGGGATGCGCCATCGCGACGCCCAGGCCCTTGCGCTGGCCGATGGTATAGCGCAGCGCGCCGTTGTGGCGTCCGACCACGCTGCCGTCGCGCCACACGATATCGCCCGGTGCAGCGGCATGTCCGCAGCGGCGCTCGATATAACCCGCGTAGTCGCCGTCGGGAATAAAGCAGATGTCTTCGCTTTCGGCCTTCTTGGCGTTAGTAAAGCCCTGTTCGGCGGCTATGCGGCGCACGTCGCGCTCTTTGTCCAGGCCTGCCAGCGGAAAGATCGTGTGCGCGAGGCGCTCCTGCGTAAGCGAATACAAAAAGTAGCTCTGGTCCTTTTTGGGATCCTCGCCGCGGTACAGCCGCCACGTGCCGTCGGGCGCCTGGCTCGTCTTGGCGTAATGGCCCGTGGCGATATAGTCGCAGCCCATGTCCAGCGCGGCGTCCAGTAGCGCGCCAAACTTAATGTGACGGTTGCAGATAATGCACGGGTTGGGTGTCAGGCCATCCTGATACGCGGTCACAAAGCGCTCGATTACACTTCGGTCGAAGGTCTGCTGCAGATCGAGCACGTGGTGGGGAATACCCAGCCGCTCGGCGACGGCACGTGCGTCGGCAATGTCGCGGTCGACTTTACTCATGCCCGTCGCGGGATCGGGCGCGGGACAGGTGAGGCGCATGGTGGCGCCGATGCATTCGTAGCCCTGGCTTTTGAGCAGGAACGCGGTCACGCTGGAATCGACGCCGCCGCTCATGGCGACGAGCACGCGCTTGTTGTGCATGGGGAGGTTCTCCTTGGTGGCATGTGGCCAAAAAAGAAAAGCGGCGCGGGAGGCTGGTTCCGCGCCGCAGACATTGTAGCAAGTTCGGACGTCTCGTGGGACACCCTGATGGGATGGGCTCAGGCTGCCGGGAGAGAGGGGACCGGCTCGTCCCTGGGCTCAACCTATGGGCGACAGGCCCTAGTCCTGGAAGAGTGCCGTGGACAGGTAGCGCTCACCGGTATCAGCGAGCAGCGCCACGATGGTCTTGCCCTCGTTCTCGGGGCGCTTGGCCAGCTGCAGCGCAGCCCACACGGCGGCGCCGGACGAAATGCCCACGAGCACGCCCTCCTTGTGGCCCACGGCACGGCCGGTGGCAAAGGCGTCGTCGTTCTCGACGGGGATGATCTCGTCATAGACCTGGGTGTCGAGGACGTCGGGCACAAAGCCGGCGCCGATGCCCTGGATCTTGTGCGGGCCGGCCTGACCCTTGGAGAGCACCGGGGAAGTGGCGGGCTCGACGGCGACGACCTTGATCTGGGGGTTTTGCTCCTTGAGGAACTCACCAACGCCGGTCACAGTGCCGCCGGTGCCAACGCCGGCGACGAAGATGTCAACCTGGCCATCGGTGTCATCCCAGATCTCGGGGCCGGTCGTAGCCTTGTGGATGGCCGGGTTCGCGGGGTTCACAAACTGACCGGCGATGATGCTGTTGGGGGTCTCCTTCTGCAGCTCCTCGGCCTTGGCGATGGCGCCCTTCATGCCCTTGGAGCCGTCGGTGAGCACGAGCTGCGCACCGTACGCCTGCATCAGCTTGCGGCGCTCGACGGACATAGTCTCGGGCATGGTGATGATCACCTTGTAGCCGCGGGCGGCCGCCACGGAGGCGATGCCGACGCCGGTGTTGCCGCTCGTGGGCTCGATGATGGTGTAATCGCCGCCGCGCACGAGCTTGCCGGCCTTCTCGGCCTCGTCAATCATATTCTTGGCGACGCGGTCCTTAACGGAGCCGGCGGGGTTGAAGTACTCGAGCTTGACGAGCACGCGGGCCTTGAGGTCCTCGTCGGCCTCAAAGTGGGTGAGCTCCAGAAGCGGAGTGTGGCCGATAAGCTGATCGATGGACGTGTAAACCTTGCTCATGGTGAACCTCCAAAGTGTTCAAGTTGCTGGATACCGTGTGGTTTTACGGTGTGTCTAACAGCCAAACCCACAAACCTAATAGGTTGTTCGTTTAGCTGTTGGAAAGCATAGTAGACAGTAAAGCCTAGTAATGCAATAGGAAATAGGAGATTATTTCAAGTTGATGAACCACCTTGACCGGAACGAGTATTTTCAAAACCACTTTTTCGGATAGAATTTCTAGGACTAAAAGACCGAAAGGCAGCACTCTATATGTTGGTTTCTACTAAGGGCAGGTATGCCCTGCGCGTTATGGTCGACCTGGCCGAGCACCAGGCGACCGGTCGCATCCCGCTCAAGGAGATTGCGGCGCGTCAGGGTATTTCGGAGAAGTACCTCGAGAATATTCTGGCGACGCTCGTTCGCGCCAATATGCTCTCGGGCATGCGCGGCAAGGGCGGCGGCTATGTGCTCACGCGCCCGCCCGAGCAGTACACGGTAGGCGAGATCCTGCGCCTGACCGAGGGCAGCCTGGCACCGGTTGCCTGCCTTGATGGCGACTGCAAGGGCTGTTCGCGCTCGGATGAGTGTCCCACGCTCGACGTGTGGAAGAACCTGGACAAGCTCATCAACGACTACCTCGACGGCGTGACGCTCGACCAACTTGTCGCTCACAACGAGGGCTACGACTACGTGATCTAGCCCCACCTGCCGCGTGGGGACAGGGTGGAAATGGAAGAATTTCTGACCCTCTGAGACTGGACAAAGAAGGCCGTCCATTTTTGCGATGGGCGGCCTTTGCTTTGTGTTTCTGTGACTCCTGACGACGGATTGTTTTAATCGTTGGCGACGCCGTCGAGGATGCTGCGCATGATGGACACCAGGATGCTGCCCATAAAGGCCGAGCCAAAGCTGGCGATGGAAATGCCGGCGCCTAGGAGATTAACCGACAGGTAGCTGGCGAGCTCGAGCATAAAGCTGTTGACCACAAGCTGGAAAATGCCCAGCGTAATAATGGTGAGCGGCAGCGAAATGACCGTGAGGAACGGCTTTACGAGCGAGTCGACGATGTTTAGGAATAGCCCCACAAAGGCAAAGCAGACCCAGGCTTCGGCAAAACCGAAGGGTTGGATGCCGGGGACGAGAAACGTGGCGATCGCAATGGCGATCGAGGTGAAGAGCCAGTTAAGCATAAAGCGCATGGTGTGATCCCTTTCTGCGCAGACAGTGTGTCGCTTTGTTTGGACGCCCATTGTCGCAAATAGTCGTGGAGCTTACGTGCGCATTTAGTTTCAAAACGGCGTTCGTCCTGAAAAACGCGCCGCTGACAGAGAGTCTTATCGCTTTAGTTTAGTGGTGTGCTACACTGCTACGGGCAAATGCCCCATGCATTGTTTTATTGCATAGAACGGGCGAACGATGCCCGATGTCAGTATCAACTTCGATGCCTTTTGGCGGGTTTGGCGGTGATCGATGAATATCGAGAACATGTTTGACAAGCCTGATGTCAAGCAGCTGGTCCACGCATTTAGTCTTTTGGACGACGAGAAGGATATTCAAGCGTTTTTGACCGATATCTGCACGCCGCGCGAGATCTGCGATCTTTCGCAGCGCCTGCAGGTCGCGCGTTATCTGGATGAGGGCGAGCCCTATGTTGAGGTTCAGGCCCGCACCGGCGCTTCGTCCACTACGGTGAGCCGCGTTTCAAAGGCACTCAACGGCGAGTACGGCGGCTATCGCAAGATCCTCATCAAACTGGAGGATGGCGAGTAGGCCAGCGGCAACAAACGAATTGCGCAGAACCGTCCCTTCGGGGGCGGTTTTTTGGTGCAAAGGGGTCAGGTCTGTCCCCGATGCACCAAAAGATGTTGGTGTGGGGCCATGTTGTCCGCGTGGGCGGGTAGGATGGATACATTGAATATTGCGAACGGTTTGAGTGGAGGACCATGCCTGTTCGAATCTATACCACCAATGCCGGCGCGGACCTGAGCGATGCCGAGGCGGCGATTCTTGCCGACCTTGTTGCCCGCCATGGGCGCGCCGTATTGCTGGCGCCTACGTTTGCCGAGCTCGACCTGTGCCGTCACGATGCGGCGGTGGCCGGCGCCTCGCTGGGCGTTGATTGCAAGACCCCCTCGTCGTGGCTCCGTTCGCTGTGGGAGCTGATGGGCGACGGCCGCAGCTTCGTCGACAACCTGCAGCGTCAGATGCTGTTCTCGGATATGGTTGCCCGTCGCGACGATGCCGACCTGCAGCCGCTTTCGCGCAGCCAGGGTACGGTGCGCATGCTCGCGCGCATGGCCCGTGATGTGCTGCCGGGTGTAGCGGGGACGGGTATTGAGCGCCGCTGCGACAGCGTTTGCCAGCCCAAGCCCAAAAGCGACGCCGAGGCTCGTGTGTTCGAGCTGCTGCGCGCCTACGCGAGCGGTTTGGACCGCCGAGATATGGTCGAGCCCTGCGAGGCGGCTGACATGATGGCCGGCGCCTTGGCTGACAACCTGCCCGCCTGCGCCCGCGCTGTGTTTGTGCGTGGCGTCACGTCGTTTGCGCACGGCCTGCTTGAGCTGCTGTCTGCCGTGGCGAATGGCGGGGGAGAGGCCGTCGTGCTGCTCGCCCGCGAGCAGGCGGCAATGCGCGAGGAACTTGCTGCGGCCTTTGATGCCCGCGGCGTGCTGTTTGAGATTGCGCCGCTGGGGGAGGACGCTGCTGCCTCTAAGACCGTCTCTAAGCCCGCCGCTCAGCCTGCCTTTATAGAGGTGGCCGGTCCCCATGCCCGCGCCTATGCCTATGCGAATGCTATTGATAAGTTGGTAAGGGAATGCGATGGCGCCGCACCGCGCGACGGCGCTGCGGCACCTGCCGATCCTGTGCGCGTGCTCGTGGTGTCCGCCCAGGCACCCCAGTTGTTCGACGAGCTTACCGCTCGTTTGGCGGCGCGTCACATTGCGGCCGAGACAACCGAGTTCACGGCGTTTTCCCAATCCATCGCGGGCAGGCAGTTCACGGCGCTCGCCAATCTGATCGAGAGCATGAAGGCTGCTGACGGGGGCACCGCCTCTAAGACCGAGTGGTGGCCCGCCCCGGAACTTACCGACTGGATTTACAGCCCGCTTTCGGGTGCCGATGCCGCCAGCGCGCGAACCTTCGATAAGAACATGCGCCTGTCGCGCAGCAAGACCACTGCGGGCGTCAAGAGCCTGCTGCAGAGCGTGCAGGGCCAGGTGAGGGGTGCGCGCAAGGCGGCCAGCGACCAGAACTGGTTTAAGAACGTGCCGTGCGTGGTCTCGGACGTGTTCCAA
>URIE01000114.1 GCA_900547805.1 uncultured Collinsella sp. | reverse complement strand
TCCGAGAACGGTGGCGCCAAGCAGACCGAGGAGATTCCTTTCCCCGACCACCGTTCGGCTATCGCGCGCGTGCTCGAGGAGCTCGAGAAGACCGACTTTACGATCGATGGCATCGGCCACCGTATCGTTCAGGGCGGCTGGTACTTCGATGATTCCGCGGTCGTCGACGATGAGGTCATGGCTAAGATTCTCGAGGTGGCGCCGCTCGCCCCGCTGCACAACTACGGCGAGGCCGCAGCGATTGAGTACTGCCGTGAGAAGTATCCGGAGCTGCCCAACGTGGCCGTCTTCGATACCTCGTTCCACATGACCATGCCCGAGGTCGCCTACACCTACGCCCTGCCCAAGGACGTGTGCGACAAGTACCACGTGCGCAAGTACGGCGCCCATGGTACGAGCCATCGTTACGAGTGGATGATGGCCAAGGAGATCCTGGGTACTCGCTGCCACCGTCTGCTTTCGTGCCACCTGGGCAACGGCGCTTCGCTCGCCGCCATCGAGGACGGCGTGTGCCGCGATACCACGATGGGCCTCACGCCGCTCGACGGCCTGATGATGGGCACCCGTTGCGGTTCCATCGACCCGGCCACCGTGTGCTACCTGCAGCGCGAGGGCGGCTACAGTTACCAGGAAGTCGACGACATGATGAACAAGCAGTCCGGCTTGCTTGCCATCTCGGGCATCTCCAACGACGCCCGCGACATCCGTACGCGCGCCTCCGAGGGCGACGAGCGCTGCCTGCTCGCCTTTGACATGTTCGCCTACAAGGCCATGCAGCAGGCTGGTTCCATGATCGCTTCCATGGCTGGCGTGGACACCATTACCTTTACTGCCGGCATCGGCGAGAACGACTGGTCGATTCGCAAGGCCTTCTGCGACTGCTTTGAGTGGCTGGGCGTGCGCATCGACAACAACAAGAACCGCGAGGCCGTGGGCAACGGCCCTCAGGTCATCAGCGCCGCCGGTTCCGCCGTCACGGTCATGGTCATCCCCACCGACGAGGAATACATGATCGCCCACGACGTCGAGCGTCTAACCGGGAACAACTAACGCATTCATCTGCAATTGAGAGAAAGGCCTCCAGAGCAACAGCTCCGGAGGCCTTTTTACTAGCAAGCGGACGGTGGAAACTCCATCCTATTTCGAGCGCAAATTCTGGGACATGCTTTCCGGTTGAGGCACGTAGCGGAAACCGCATCCCACAATCAAACAAAATTCCGTCCCGCAGTTTCCCAAACAGACCCCAAACGGATATCGCATCCCAGAATCCGCCTCCAAACCGGGACAAACTTTCCGGTTGAACAGTCGCAGACCACACAAGCCATTTCAAATCCAAAGTGACCATATCCGCAACGCCCGTGCTCTCAACAACGGCACCCAACCATTCAGATTTACAGCCCCAGCTCGTAGCCAAGCCGCCGTCCACCCCAGATTCCCTGAATGCCACGTAGCGGTAGGAGGTCGCACAGGGTAACCCCTGAAAACAATCCGCAGACCAGAAACGCCCCCGTTCGTAGCTCCGAAGGAGCAGAACGGGGGCGTTTCATTGGTCGAGGACGTTTTCAGGGGTTACCCTGCGCGGCCTTCGGGCGAGTATGTCCGCTACTCAGCCATCTGAGCCTGGACGGCGGTGATGGCCACGACACCCACGATGTCGTCGGCAGAGCAGCCGCGCGACAGGTCGTTGACCGGCTTGGCGATGCCCTGCAGGATGGGGCCGTAAGCGTCGGCGCCGGCGAAGCGCTGGACCAGCTTGTAGCCGATGTTGCCGGCCTCGAGGTCGGGGAATACGAGCACGTTGGCCTTACCGGCGACGGAGGAGCCGGGAGCCTTGAGCTGGGCGACGGTGGGGACGATGGCGGCGTCGAGCTGCAGGTCGCCATCGATGGCGAGCTCGGGAGCCTTCTCCTTGCAGAACTTTACGGCCTCCTGGACCTTCTTGGCGACCTCGCCGCCGGCGGAGCCCATGGTGGAGTAGGAGAGCATGGCCACGTGCGGCTCGACGTTGCCCATGAAGGTGGACCAGGAGTGGGCCGAGGCGATGGCGATCTCGGAGAGCTCGTCAGAGGATGGGTTGATGTTGAGGCCGCAGTCGGCGAAGATCAGCGTGCCGTCGGTGCCGAACTGCGGGGTGTCGGTGCACATCACAAAGAAGGCCGAGACCAGCTTGGTGCCCGGGGCGGTCTTGAGGATCTGCAGCGCGGGGCGCAGGGTGTCGGCGGTGGAGTGGCAGGCGCCTGAGACCAGGCCGTCGGCATCGCCCATCTTGACCATCATGGTGCCAAAGTAGGTGGCGTCCATCACCTGGGCGCGAGCCTGCTCGATGGTGACGCCCTTCTTGGCGCGGAGCTCGGCAAACTTCTGCGCGTACTCCTCGTGCTTCTCGGCGTTGCGCGGGTCGATGACAGTGGCACCGGGAACGTTGATGTCATCGGGGTTGCCCAGGATGACGATGTTGGCCAGGCCCTCCTCGATGATCTTGTTCGCTGCGACGATGGTGCGCGGGTCCTCGCCCTCGGGCAGGACGATGGTCTTAAGGTCGGCCTTGGCGGCAGACTTCATACGGTTTAGGAAATCGCTCATGTTACTCCTTGCAAGCGTTCCGCTAAGCTCCAGGCCCTCGGCTGTACACGAATAAACCCGCTGCTAGCGGGTTTACCTTTCAATTATGTACGCCGCGGTGCTTGAGCTTTCCTTGTGTGGCAAGCTCATTATAGGACGCATTAGCGCTATAATCGCTCTGATAAATATGTCTCGACGTATGTTCGAGAAAAAGCCCAGTTAAAAAGCGTGTGGCTTTTGACAAGGAGTATCGATGCAGATTACCTCAGGCCTGCCTGAAGGCTTTAATGCCGGTGCGTACGACATGATCGTTGTCGGTGCCGGGTACGCTGGTGCCGTTTGCGCCCGCCGTCTTGCCGAGACTATCGGCTATCGCGTTGCCGTTCTGGAGCGTCGTAGCCACATTGCAGGCAATGCCTACGACTGCGCTGACGAGGCTGGAATCCTGGTCCACGAATACGGTCCGCACATTTACCACACCTTTAACGAGCGCGTGCACAATTTCCTGTCGCGCTTTACCAAGTGGACGGACTATCAGCACAAGGTGCTTGCCAACATCAACGGCACCCTTATGCCCGTGCCCTTCAACCACGCGAGCCTCAAACTTGCTTTTGGCGATGAGCGCGGCGAGGAGCTGTATCAGAAGCTCGTGGAGACCTTTGGCAAGGATGTCAAGGTTCCCATTATGGAGCTGCGCAAGAAGAACGACCCGGATCTCGCCGAGGTTGCCGACTATGTCTACGAGAACGTCTTTTTGCATTACACCATGAAGCAGTGGGGTCAGACGCCCGACCAGATCGATCCCTCGATCACTGGCCGCGTTCCCGTCTTTGTGGGCGATGACGACCGTTACTTCCCGCAAGCTCCCTTCCAGGGCATGCCGCAGGAAGGCTATACCGCGCTGTTCGAGCACATGCTTGACCATGATCTGATCGATGTGTTCTGCGACGTGGACGCCCGCGATCTGTTCGAGATTGACGAGACCACCGTTAAAGTTGACGGCAAGGTCTATGGCGGCGAGATCGTCTACACCGGTCCGCTCGATGAGCTGTTCAACCTCGACCTGGGCGCCCTGCCGTACCGCACGCTCGACATGAAGTTCGAGACGCTCGATATGGATCAGTTCCAGCCCGTTGGCACCGTCAACTACACCACCAGCGAGGACTACACGCGCATTACCGAGTTCAAGAACATGACCGGTCAGGTCTTGCCCGGCAAGACCACCATCATGAAGGAATACTCCAAGGCCTATACGCCCGGTTCGGGCGAGACGCCGTACTACGCCATTCTTGAGCCCGAGAACCGTGAGCTCTACGAGCGCTATCTTGAGCGCGTCCAGAACCTGACGAACTTCCATCCGGTGGGTCGTCTCGCTGAGTATCGCTACTACGACATGGACGCCGTGACCAATTCCGCCCTCGATCTTTCGGATGAGATTATCGCCTGCCATGCATAAAGTCATAACATTCGGTATTCCTTCGTATAACGCCGCCAAGGACATGGACCATTGCATCACCTCCATTCTGGAGGGGAGCAATTACGCCACCGATATCGAGATTATCGTGGTGGACGACGGCTCCAAGGACGAGACGGCCGCCAAGGCCGACGAGTGGGAGGCCCGTTATCCCGGTATCATCCGCGCGGTTCACCAGGAGAACGGCGGCCACGGTATCGCCGTTCTTTCGGGTCTGCGCGAGGCGCAGGGTACGTACTACAAGGTCGTCGATTCGGACGACTGGCTCGACGGTGCGGCCCTTTCGACCATGCTGTCGATCCTGCGTGGTTTCGAGGAGCGCGACCAGCGCGTCGACCTGTTTATCTCCAACTACGTGTACGAGAAGGTCTACGAGGGCACGCATACCGCTATTGGCTACAAGTTTGCCCTGCCGCGCAAAAAGATATTCACCTGGGATCAGATCGGGCACTTCCGTCTGGACCAGAATCTGCTTATGCACAGCCTGTGCTATCGCACGGACGTGTTGCGCGAGTCCAACCTGCCTATGCCGCCGCACACCTTCTACGTGGATAACATCTACGCCTACGTGCCCCTGCCGCGCTGCAAGACCATGTACTATGCCGACATCGACCTCTACCGCTACTTCATTGGCCGCGAGGGCCAGAGTGTCAACGAGGCTACGATGGTCAAGCGTCTGGACCAGCAGTTCCGCGTTACGCGCATCATGATGGAGTCGTTCCACCTGTACAGCGATGTCGAGTCTTCGCGCCTGCGCTCCTACATGATGGGCTATTTCACCATGATGATGGCAATCTGCTCGGTGCTCACCAAGCTTTCCGAGGAAGAATGCGCCGATGAGCGCCTGAAGACGCTGTGGAGTGATCTGAAGGCCTATGACGAGCGCATGTATCGTCGCGCTCGCTACGGCGTGGTGGGCTTCTTTACCAATCTGCGTGGACGGGCCGGAGACAAAACCACACTCGGCCTATACCGTCTTGCCTCAAAGATCTTCAAATTCAACTAGCTGTCGAGTAATCGCTGCTGATAGGTTGACTGGGCCCCTTGGCCTTTAGTTTGCTACTGCGAACAGTCCTGCGCAAGACGGAGGCGCCACTGGCGCCTCCTTTGCGTGCGGAACTCGTATCAAGTTAAGGACCAGGGGTCCTCTGCTATGTCCAGCTTAATGTCAGGCTACAGAATTTGAAAATCTTTGACGCTCGGTACACAGGGGCCTGGGCTGAAAAGAAGCTGGTTGGTAGGTTGCCCGGTGGGGCTTGGTTGTGTTTGTCGCGAGTTCCGCACGAGCCGAAGAGCACTTAATGTGCTCTTCGTGCGAGCCAGGACTGTAGAGCAGCAAACATAACCAAGACCCACCGGGCAACCGGACGAGCTAGTTTACTTGGCGGCGCCGGGGATGCCGTGGGAGGTTTTGGCGGTTTTGGCTCCGTTTACGATGGCGGTCTGTAGGGCCCTTACGGCGAGCATGCCCAGCAGGTCTAGGGGTACGGCGGCGCTTGCCTGGGTGTCTAGTTTGCCACTGGCGAGGGTGTAGATGGTGT
>URIE01000113.1 GCA_900547805.1 uncultured Collinsella sp. | reverse complement strand
TCTCTATTCGTCGGCAGCGTCAGATGTGTATAAGAGACAGCATCACGAACGGCTCCGTGAATAGATCGCCTGCCAAGGTGCTGGCGAAGATGCGGAAGTGCTTGCCCATCTTCGCTACCGGATTGCCTTCTTCGTCGTAGGTCTGTCCCACCTTGCCATCGGTGTTCTCTACGTAGAGCACACACCTGCCGTTGATGCTTACGCTAAACGATGCCGGACCACAGCCTGCGGCGCCCACGGGCTGCGTTGCAAAGGCCGATGCGCCTCGCGTCCAAGTAATATGCTGCAGTTGCTCGTTGACGGTTGCCAAAAAGCCCGTGTGCTGCGGCCACGGTACCACGCGCGGCACCGTGGGGTCCGGCGACATGACGCCCCAACCCGCGATGGACTGGCCGATCACGGCGTACGATGCGCAACCGCAGCCCTCCGCGGTCTCATATGCAACGGGCACCACCATTTTGCCGTTGATATTCTCGGGCGCGCCCAGTTCGATGCTCGACGGTGCCTGCGGAAAGCGGAGGACCTGACGGAACGTGAGGCTGTCGCCCAAATCGTCCGACCACAGGGTAAAGCACTCCAGCGCGACCTCTGCCTCATTGCCCAGTGCCTTTTCTGCGGTGGCTCCGCGGCGATGGAGATAGGCGCCCGACAGGCGGCCGTCAACCAGCGTCTTACCCACCGTGATGCGTGGGCACTGCAGGCAATGGTAGCCATCCTCCTGAAGGCGGCCGCGCGAGATGCTGCGCCACGACGTGTGCGATATCACGCGAACTCCGTCGTTGCTTATGCGCAGGCGCACAACGGACAGTATGCCGGCTGTGCTCGCCGTATCGAAAAGGGTGTTGTCGCCAGCGGGACGTTCGCCCGAGACCAGCAGCACGTAGGCGTCCTGGTTTCTTCTTCCGTCCGTATATTCCACCACGTCGAAGTCGTAATCGAATATGCCGTCGCGCTCCACGTCGCCCTCTCCAAAGCCCAGGGGGAAGTCCACGGGCATGGGGGCAGACCACGTGCCGTTTGCCTTTGTGTGTACCACCAGGCGCGAGCGGCCATTGTCGCCGTAGCGCACCGAGGCGATACGGAACAGGCATTCTACGTCGGCAATCATTGCCAGCTTCATGTGGGCTTCGCTGAGCACGTCAGTAAACAGCACGTTGTCGCTCGAGGGCTTGATGCCGCCACGCTCGTCCTCCGACACGCCGGCAGAATTGGCGTTCGAGTCCGCAACGGCGTTCGTCGCCTGGCCGATGTAGGTGTACTTATACATCGGCGCGGCATTTTCGTCATTCTCCATCAGAGCGTGGACGAAATGCTCGACCTGTCCCGTGTCATTGCTCTCTGCATCTGCGTCGAGCTCAATGCGTGTGACCGTTTGCTCCCAGTCGCGCACGACCGGCGCGACGTTGATGGCGGTGGCTGCAACCTCGGCGCATGCGAGCAGCTCGGCATTGGTGACGATGGTGGCCGACGCGATAAACTGTGCTACGCCGCCCGACTCGGCATTGCCGGTCGCGCCAAAGCAGGCATCCAACGTATAAGGCGTGTCTCCGCCCAGCGCTAGCTCAGAGCGCTGGAGCACATGCTGGTCGCTGTTGTTGACCGACATGTTCCACGAATCGGCGAGTGTGGGCCACGATCCCGACCAGGCCTTGGTGGTCCACTTGAACATGATGAACTGGAGTATCACGTCGACATCGACGTCTGCACCCACGCGCAGCCGCGGAAGCTGGTGGCCGTCCGCCTTCTCGTACCCAATGAACAGTGTGAGGGATGCGGCACCGCGCACGGCGGACGAAGCGACGCCTGCAACGCCGGCTCCAAAGGTGACGGCAAGCCCGGTCTGGATGGTGAACGATCCCGACGTATTGGAATAGTCGAGCGAAATGTTTTTGAAGAACGCCGCTCCGCTGCCGTGCGTGTGGGCGCCTACGGCGAGCGCCAGCTTCGCCAGCACCCAAGGGTTGACGTTTAGGAAAAACGGCACCGGGCCCAAGGTGAACTGCTCGGTCCAGTTGAGGTCGGTTTTTACTTGGAAGAGGGCCTTAATATTGCCGAACGCCGGATCGTTGTTATCGCCCCAAGTTTTGCCTACCCAGTCGTAGGCAAGCGATCCGTACACCTGTGTTGCGATATCCATCGTGAACAGCGGCGTGCAATGGTGACGAAGGAGCTTGGTGTTTCTTGGATCGGTGCCCGAGCCGGCGCTCATGCTCTTGTATTGGTTCCACTTCCCCTCCATCTCGTCGAGGTAGCGGTTTGCCTGCTTGGCGCCCGATTCGCGCGGCGACTTCTTCCAGTACTCCGGATCAGGGTTGCCCGAATCGTTTATGTAGCTGGCCGGTTTGTATCCTCCGCCAAACAACACGTACCCGGCAAACGAGAAATCGAAGAGGATCGGAAACGTGGGCATCCAGCAGGTGAACTTGTTACCGCCGATGCCGGGAAACGCCGCGGGGAAATCGAACGGAGTGATCTCTTGATCCATGGTGGTGGGGATGATGGTGGTCGAGCCCGATTCAGCCTTGGAAGCCGGTGCGGTGGCAACGGCCATGGGGGAGGAGAGCGTGTAGGTTTTGCCCTGATAGTCGAGCACAAAGTGCAGTTTGCATCCTTCTTCCAGAATGCCCGACGCCGCATCGAGGAACTTGTCTTCGAGCGTGAACGTCGCCAGATTATCCGCACCCGTTGCGCTGGCCTTGACCTGGCCAATCTGCGTGACGGTTTCGGGTGAGCTGCCCACGGCGGGCATTACCTTATTGATGTGCAGCGTTGCCTGCCCGCCCTGCGGCAGGTGGGCCTGTACGGCAAAGGTATGCGTATCGGGCTGCGCATTTGCTGCATCGTCTTTGGGCATCGCCATGAACGTGGCGTCGGCGTACTGGATGTCCCACTCGTCGAACGTAAGCTGGCGAAAGTACGGCTCCCCGTCGGAGAGCGGACGCGTGGGCGCGGTAATGGCGGTGCCGCCCTGGATGCGCGCGAGGGGGATCTCGACATCGCGGTAGCCCGGCATGCTGATGGAGATGCCGCCGTTGAAGTCGTACGCGTCAAGGAGCGTCGCCTCGTCCACGTAGCCTTCCGAAAGCGGGGCAATCTCAAAGATCGCCGTACCTTCGTCATCGGTGGTGGCGGTGAGCTGTTTGCCCGCGGCATAGCGCGACGTCAGCGTGACCTGGGCGCCTGCGATGGGGTTCATCTTGTTGGCGACATCGACCACCACCACGCCGAACATGGTGCGCGAGAGCACGAGCACCTTGAAGGGGTCTTCTTCGTCGGCAAACGCTTCGGTGGGCGTGAACGGCAGTATGAAGGCGTTTGAGGTACCCGGCACGCGCGGCAACATAATGCTCACCAGCGAGGACGCTCCGGCAACAAGTAACGAACGGCGATCAAGCATCTTTGGCTCCCATCCCGAGAACATCGGTGGAAATAATCAAATTATGCGAGAAGGTGCCCTGTCGCGGTAGTGCCGTTCGAGGAGCAAAATGTCCAATTTGAGCATGCGAATGTGAGGGGACGCCGGAGCACGTTTGATGCGTTTGACAGTTTGGTCGCTAGCGCAACATATGCGCGACCAGCTCGGCGCGAGTTCCGATGCCAAGCTTTGCATACACGCCGGACAGGCGGTTTTTAACGGTGCCCGGCGATACGCCCATATGGCGTGCGATTTCGGCGTTAGTCCATCCGCGGCAGGCGAGCATGGCCATGGTGAACTCCGTGGTGGTGAGGTCGTCGGCCACGTCCTCACCCGAATCGGGGTTGTGAATACGTCGCCAGCCGTAGCTGAAGCGATAGGTGATCTCGATGATGCGCGCAAAATCATCGGGATATTGCGCTTTCAGGCATGATTCGATGAGCCCCTGCAAGAGGCCGTGGTGCTCGCCGATGAGTTCAATAAGGCCATCGGGACGCGCTATGTCCCAAGCGGCTCCAAAATGCGCCTTTGCGGCGTCGATGTCCTTGAGGCTCATGCATGCCATAGAAGCCGACAGGTGCAGGAACAGCTCCGATATGGGATAGCTTCCCTGCTTCATGACCAAGGCGTTTTCTGCCATGCCGAGGCTGCGGCCATATTCGCCGCGCAGATACAGGGCGTGCGCCATCACGTAGCTGGCGAACAGGCGCAGACCTTCGGGCAGATGCGCCGCAAGCGGATAAAACTCTTCGGCAGAATACGGGGAAGGCAAGTGTAGCAGGACGCTTGCGGCCGAGGCGAACAGGATATGCATGGCGTGGACGGCGAGCGATTCTTCGTCGGTGGGCGCATCGAGAATGCCCGCAAGGCACCGGCGGGCGTCGGCGATACGGTTGAGCGACAGACTGGCATATCCGCAGATAAAGCATGCGGAATAGCGCAGTGCGGGGTCGGTGGCGTCAAGATAGGGGCGCGCCGTCTTGGCTGCGAGGGCGGCCTGTCCGCGAAAGTACAGCGCTTCTGCCGTGGCGATGGTGCGTGAATCGGGGCCGGAAATGCCTGCAACCGCAGCGTCAATCTGCCCCGGCACAAAGGCAGTGCACATCAACGGCATGGGAACGCATGGGTAGCCATCGCAGTCCATCTTCCATCTCCCAACAGCTGGCAACAATAGCAGCAATTGTACTCCTGTTGCTCGGGACTGGAATTTGTGGGTATCGCCTACGATTCTGCCGAACGTATAAAGGAAGAGTCTATTGGCGATGCTTCCAAGGTGGTAATCGAAGCCTAGCTGACCTTGGGATATAGAAAAACTGCCACCCCTGTAAAAAGCTCTGCCGCAGCGATGGGAAACGCATCTTCTGGGCATTCCGTCGTCTCCAGCCAGCGCTGGACTGCTGCTGTCGCCTGCGCGTTGGCGAGCGGGGCGTGGGGACCGTCCGGCGACCAGCGGTGACGGGCGAGCCCTGCCGCGTGCGTGGGCCTCCATCGGCGTAGACCCATGACCCGCATGGCATCGGAGAAGTCCACCATGGCGTCCAGGACCTTACCGTCCGGCACGTCCAGCCTAGCGGCTCTCTTGAACCCGAGGTCGAAGGGGGGGCGTTGTACAAGGCATATGGGGCCGAGTGGAAGTGGATCAAAAGAGCGTTACTTGACGTTTCATGCATAATGCCAACCGCCCCGCGACATCACGTTCGCAGCGCGCAGGGGCCGGAGAATCTTCGCTATGAGAGTTGACGTCTAATACCTTGCATCGTATAGTGTGTATAGCATAGTATATGACGAGAGGAGGTGTGCGGATGGAGGCACAGATGAAGCGCGGCTTCCTGGAGGCCTGCGTGCTCGCGGCCATCTCCGGCGAGGAGTCCTACGGCTACCAGATCGTGAAGGACGTACCGGCGAGCATGGGGCTCACGGAGTCGACGCTCTACCCGCTACTCAAGCGCCTGGAGAAGGCCGGGTGCATCACGGCGCGCTCTGCCGAGCACAACGGGCGGCTGCGCCGGTACTACCGCATCACGGACGACGGGCGAGCGCGCATCGAGGAGTTCCTGGCCGAGTGGCCGTCCGTACGGGAGATTTACGCATACGTTGAGGGGGCGCACCATGACGCGCGATGAGTTTCTGGGCCGGTTGGGCGAGCTGCTCGCCTGCCTGCCGGCCGAGCAGGTGGAGGAGACCAAGG
>URIE01000112.1 GCA_900547805.1 uncultured Collinsella sp. | reverse complement strand
GCCAGGGGGCCTTGCCCAGGTCGGATGACTTGGGCGCAGGCGCAGCGGCAGACTTGGGCGCGGGGACCGAAGCAGCCGATTTGGCCGCGGCTGGCTTAGGCGCCGACGGGGTCGATGCCGCTACCGGTGCCGCTTGCTGCTGCGGCGCGCTGGCGCTCGAGGATACAGGGGCCGCCGAGGACACGGGTTGCGGGTCCGCAGATGCCGCAGCCCGTGCAGATGGAGAATGCTCCTCATGTTGAGGAGCCGGCGTGCCACCCCCATCCAGGACATAGTCGACGGTACGACGACCGAAGACCGCGCAGACCGTCGGCAGGACCACCGACTGCGTATCGGCGCGACCGAGCATCTTGATGGCAAAGGTCGAGCCCGCGGGGAACGAGACCGTGAGCTTGGAGCCGTCGTCTGCTGTGGCGCGGGCATTGAGCAAAAGCCCTGCGTAGGAGGCCTGACGAGCCTTGACGCGTTCGACGACCTCGGCCCATTTGCGCTGGAGCTCACCGGCATCCTCGACCGCGGGGGTCTCGGCGGCACCAGCGGCAGCAACCTGGGCGGCGGTGTTGGGCTGGGGCTTAGGTGCCGGAGCGGTGGCAGGCGCGGGGGCTGCAACGGGCTGAGGCGTCGGAGCCGGCGCAGACTGAGGTGCAGACGCTGCAGGCTTGGAAGCCGACACGGACGCAGCACGAGACGCCGGCTGAGCCGCCGGAGCGGCAGCACCACGGTCCCAAGGCATACCGCCCTGGCGCGCGGGCGTAGCAGCGGGGGCAGCGGATGCCGCCGGAGCGGCAGCACGGGCGCCCGAAATGAGCGTCGGCTGCTGGGCAGCAGCGGGTACGGATGCTGCAGGCGCGGCGGCCTGAGCAGCAGCCACGCTCGCCGGCACGGCGCCGTTGGCAACCATGGCCTCCAGACGCGCCACGCGCTCGGCCAATGCCTCAATCGTTAAATCAGCCTCGGGACGTGCCAGGCGCGTGCAGGCGATCTCGAGCACCAGGCGCACGTCGCTCGCGCCCCTCATCTCCAGTGCGGCATCGTCGAGCACTGTCAGCACACGGGCCAGGCGGTCAGCAGGATGCTCGCCAAAGGCAGCGGCCTCGGCAGCAAGCGCCTCGGCCTGCTCGGAGCCGCCCTCAAACAGCTCGGCACGGGCACCGGCAACGCAGGCAACGTACACGTCACGCACATGCGCTACCAGGTCGCGCGTCAGCTCCAGCAGGTCGTTTCCTTCCTCGACCTGCGCACGGATCAGTCCATAGAGCTCGGCAACATCGCGATCGGCAATGGCGCGGGAAAACTCGCCCAGAATCTGGTCCGAAACCTCGCCTAAAAGCGAGCGGGCATCGTCCGCATGCACAGAACCGTTGCCAAAAACGCTCAGCTGCTCCAGCGTGGAGAGCGCGTCGCGCATGCCGCCCTTGGCATGGCGCGCCACGATGGCGAGCGCCTCGTCGTCGTAATCGAAGCCCTCCTGCTCGCACACGTATGCCAGGCGATGCTCAATATCCTCGTTGCCGATGCGATGGAAATCGAAACGCTGGCAGCGCGAGAGGATGGTCTCCAGAATCTTTTGCGGGTCGGTGGTGCACAGCACAAAGATCACGTGTGCCGGCGGCTCCTCAAGCGTCTTGAGCAGCGCGTTGAACGCCGCCGTCGTGAGCATGTGGACCTCGTCGATGATATAAATCTTGTACTTGCCGCGCACCGGGGCAAAGTTGACGGAGTTGATGATCTCCTCGCGCACGTTGTCCACGCCGGTACGGCTTGCGGCATCGAGCTCGTAGACATCGGGGTGGTTGCCCTCGGCAATGAGCTCGCACTCCTCGCAAGTACCGTCGGGCATGCAGCCGCTTGCACCCTCGGCGCGCGCCGCCTCGGCATTGCGGCACAACAGCGCCTTGGCCAGAATGCGCGCCATGGTGGTCTTGCCCGTGCCGCGCGGTCCGCAGAACAGGTAGGCGTGGGACAGGCGCCCCTCGGTGATGGCGTGCTCGAGCGTCGAGACGATATGCTGCTGGCCCACCACGGAGTCGAAGGTGAGCGGGCGATACTTTCGGTACAACGATTCCATGGGTGCTCCCCCGGGTATACTGAGTCTTGTTGCCGCGGCGGCCATGCGGTCGCACGGCATACTGCATTCCATAATAACCCGTACGGCGAGCCCGCCGCGATAGGAGTCCAAAGAGCATGGCAGACGCAGAGAGCAACCTCATTCCCTCCGAAGCAGCCGACCAGGTCGAGGTCGCGCTCGAGGCGCAGGCCGCGGCCGATGACGGCATTCTGTACCTCAACGAGTATCAGTACGAAAACGACCTCGTCACCGACTTTGCGCGCCTGGTCGCCTCGCCCAGGCGTCGCGGCTCGCTGTATGTCGCCGCGGCAATTGCCGCGCTCATCGGCATCGGCATGCTGGTGGCCGGCGGCAACTGGATCAAGTTTGGCGTCGTGCTGATCGTATTCGGCGCCTTTTTGGCCTGGTGGAGCAAGAACCTTCACCATACGCTCGCCCGCGACTTTATCGACGCCGTCGAGGCCGACGAGTCCATGGGCGGCCGCTATCGCCGCGTCGCCGCCAACGAGGACGGCCTGATGGTTTGGGGCAAGAGCGGCAAGTCGCAGTTCTTCCCGTTTGAGAAGCTCGACCACGTGCTCGACGGCGAGCGCATCTTTGTGGCCATGTTCGCCGACCAGGGCGTGACGATCCCCAAGGACACCTTTGTTCGCGGCGATGCCGAGCAGTTTGGCCCCTTCCTCAAGGCGCGCATCAACAAAAAACTCCGCATCGAGACCAAACGCAAGAAGATGAAGGCCGAGAAGGCCGCCGCCGAGGCCAAGCAGGGCGACAAGCCCCAGGAGACCAAAGGCAAGCAGCGCAAGCAGAAGAAGAACAAGAAGAAGCACTAAGGCCAAGCCAGACAGGCAGCCTCACATCCCGTTATCCTCGCCATCCGCCCGAGCGTGCTACACTAGCAGCATCTATGCCACCGCGAACGGCTCGGCTCCGCGCCCGCCACTCGCAAACGAACTTTAAACGCACGAGGGTTGGCCATGCCGCTTTTCTCGCAACATACCGCCCGGTTCTCGCCGGACGTTCCTTTGGAGGGCACCAGCTCTCGCGAGCTGCTCAAGCGGTACCAGCCGCTCGAGACACTTGCGACCGGCGGTTTTGGCTCCATCGAGATTTGCCGCGACACGCACCTGCGCCGCCGCGTCGCCATTAAGCGCATCCCCCTTATCAACGGCGCCGGCATGCCCGCCAGCGACATCATGGATGTCCTGCGCGAGGCACACACCGCCGCCATGCTTCAACATCCCAATATCGTGCAGGTTATCGACTTTACGCACGATACCGCCTATGCCTACCTGGTCATGGAGTATGTCGACGGTATGTCGCTGGCCGAGTTTTTGCATCGTGTGGACGGCCACTCGCTCACCTTTGACGAGGCCGCGGCCATTGCCGATGCCCTGGGCCAGGCGCTCACCTTCGCCCATAGCAATGGCGTACTCCACCTGGACATTAAGCCCGCCAACGTGCTCATCGACCACTCGGGCAATGTAAAGCTCACCGACTTTGGCATGGCGCGGCTGTCGTCTGCCGGCGGCTTTGGCGGCTCGCGCGGCGGCACCATCGGCTACATGCCGCCCGAGCAGCTCGATATCGAGACCGGCACGGTCGACGAACGCGCCGATGTCTTTGCCCTTGCCTGCGTTATCTATGAGGGCTTGTGCGGCAGCGCTCCCTTTATGGCGGCCACGCCCGCCGACTCGCTCGACCGCATCATCGGCGGCGCCACCTATCCCAGCGAGCTGATACCACACTTTCCCCCGGGAGCCGAGGCCGCGCTCATGAGCGCGCTCTCCCCCATGCCGCAGGACCGCCCCAACAGCATCGAGGCATTTTGCGACCAACTCCTTGCCGGTCTGGGCAGCGTGCGCGAGGGCCGTCGCAGTCTGGAGCAAATGGTTGGCGAGCTTTCGGATGACGAGCAGGAGCTCGACGATATCGAGCCGTCGTACTACGAGGACGACGCCATCGAGGTCGACCCCGCGCTCGGCTGGGCGGGCACGCGCTGGAGCCATGCGCGCGACTACACCATGCACGCTATCTCGGCGCTAACGTGCGGCGCCTTTAGCTTTTTGCTGATGCAAACGGCCGGGGTCGCGGCGCTTCCCGGCCTGGTCATTGCGGCTATCGCGATCGGAGCGGCGGCTGGCCTGGCCCCCCAGATCGGCTCGGCCATCTCGGCTGTGGGCTTTTTGGTGCTCATGGCCAACGCCACCATGCAGGCGCAGGGCATCCTGTCGATGTTGCCCGTCGCGGTGATCTTTGCCGCCGCCATGTCCGGTTGGTGGATCGCCTGGGGTCGCACCGAGGCTGCCGCGAGCGCCGCGCTCACCTGTGCACTCGCGCTTGGCTGTCTGACTGGCAATACCTTCCTGGCAGCTGGGGTCGCCGCCGGCGTCGCGTCATTTTGGCTCGGCCCGGCAAGCGCCGCCGCGGCAACGGGCATGGGCGTGCTTTTTGCCCGTCTGGCGACGGTCGCGCTTTCAGCCGGAGGCGTGCTGGGGCTCGGTAACGTTGCCGCAGCGCTGGAAGACCCGCTCCTTTGGGCTGCCTTTGTGCTGGTCGCGACAACTGCCGCAGCGTCATCTGCGCTGCTCAATGCCCATGCCAAGCGTGCCGACCAGGGCTCAAACCTTGCCGCAATCGCCGCTATCGCCGTCACCGGCATCGGCTGCGCAGCGGCATCCTGTCTTGCACACCATATGGAAATTGCCAGCCTTGCAGCCGCGGTCGCCGCCAAGGCGGCGGTTGCGGGAACCCTATCCTCTATAATCGTTGGGATATGCCTATATTTGCTCGGATACCAAAGAACCTATACGGAGAGTGATCTTTCGTGAACTTCCTGAACATCTTCGAGGACCACGTGGCCAGCATCTTCGGTGCCACCCGTGCCCCGTTCTCCTTTAAGAAGCTTGCCAAGCAGGCCGCTCGCGACATGGAGGATCAGACTCTGGTGATCAACGGCGTCAACACGGCGCCGGCACTCTATACCATCCTGATCGCCGCCGACGACGATCCCATGCTCGCCCCGTTCTACCCCGAGCTTTCGCGCGAAGTCCGCGAGTTTGTAAAGGCGCAGGCCGAAAAGCGCCGCTATGTCTTTGTCGGCGAGCCCCTCGTGCGCTTTATGATCGATCCGCAGCTGCGCGCCGGCAAGTTCTCGGTCTTTGCCGAGAACGTCGATGCCCCCACGCTCGGCCGCCTGTACGAAGAAGAGCGCGCCTATCAAAACGGCCTGGGCCAGAACAACTCCGCGGCAAGCCGTGCCGCCAGCGCCCCGCGCGCCGGCCAGCAGCAGTTTGCTGCCCCGCAGCAGCAGCGCCCCGCCGCCATGCCCCAGCAGCAGCCGACGCCTCGCGCCGCCGCTCCCGACCCGCTTGCCGTGGCAGACCCCTTCGCGCCTAGCGTCCCCGACCCCGCCGCCGCACCCATCCCGGTGCCGCAGACCGTCTCCCGCGACGCGCTTGCCGGCATGGGCGGAGCCGCCGCGACCGGTGCCGCCGTGGGCCTAGGCGCCGCAGCCGGCATCGCCTCCAACATGGCGAGCACTCGCACCC
>URIE01000111.1 GCA_900547805.1 uncultured Collinsella sp. | reverse complement strand
CTTAATGTGCTCTCCGTGCGAGTCAGGACTGTCTGAGCAGGCGACCTTATGCCCCGCCCCTCGGGACGACGGGATAGAACAGGAGCAACCATGGCAGGCAAGCCGCAAACACTAGCTACGACCTCGGCATTCGAGATCTTGGGCCCCGTCATGGTCGGCCCCAGCTCATCGCACACCGCCGGCGCCCTGCGCTGCGCCCAAGTTGCTGCCAGCCTGCTGGAAGGCCGCATCACCAAAGTCACCTTTGGCCTGTGGAACTCCTTCGCCCACACCTACCGCGGCCACGGCACCGACCGAGCGCTCGTCGCGGGCATCTTGGGCCTCGACACCGATGACGAGAACATCAAGCAGGCCTTCGACCTCGCGCACGAGCAGGGCCTCGAATATCACTTTGACATCAAGGGCGACGACGCCTCCATCCACCCCAATACCGTCGACATCGACATGGTCGACGACACGGGCGCCACGGCACAGGTCCGCGGTGAGAGCCTGGGCGGAGGCAAGATGCGCATCAGCCGCATTAACGGCGTCGGCGTCGATATCTCGGGCATGTATTCCACGCTGTTTGTGGCACACCAGGACGTCCCCGGTGTGCTCGCCGCGCTCACCAACCTGCTCGCATACGCCCACGTGAACATCGCCTTCTGCCGCACCTACCGCACTGAAGTGGGCGGCCAGGCCTACTCCGTCTTTGAGACCGACGGCGCGCCCGACGACACCGTCGTCCCCATGCTACGCAAGCTCGACAATGTCGATTACGCGACCTTTATCGAGCTCCCCGGTTCTGCCTCATCGCTCTCCCCCGGCGTCTCGGCCAAGGAGATCTTCGACGACGGCGAGCAACTACTCGATGCGTGCGCCGAGCTCGGCCTGAATATTGGCGCCGTTATGGCCGTGCGCGAGGCGCGTCTGACCGGTGAGGCCCACGCCGTCGCCGCCATGCGCCGCGTGCTCGACGTCATGCGCGAGGAGACCACGGCCCCCATCGCCAATCCGCAGCGATCGCTCGGTGGGCTTATCGGCGGCGAGGCCAAACTCGTCGATGCCACTGGACGCAACGATTTGAGCACAAGCCTGATGGGCGCCGTCCAGACCGACGCCGTGGCCCGCGCCATGGGCGTGCTCGAGCGCTCCGCTACCATGGGCGTGATCGTCGCCGCCCCCACAGCCGGCTCCGCGGGTGTTGTGCCCGGCTGCGTGCTGGCGCTCGCCGATCACCTTCAGCTCGACGACGAGCAGGTAATGGACGCGCTCTACTGCGCAGCCGCCATCGGCCTCAACCTCACCACTAGCGCCTGCGTTGCTGGCGCCGAGGGCGGATGCCAGGCCGAGGTGGGAAGCGCCGCCGCCATGGCAGCCGCCGCGCTGGTGCAGATGCTCGGCGGCACGCCCGAGCAGGCGCTCGACGCCAGTTCCATCGCGCTGAGTAACCTGCTGGGCCTAGTCTGCGATCCCGTCGGTGGCCTCGTGGAGGTGCCCTGCCAAAACCGCAACGCCATCGGCGTGGCAGCGGCCTTTAGCTCGGCACAACTCGCCCTCGCCGGCATTAAGAGCTTGGTGCCGTTTGACCAGATGGCACATGTCATGCTCTCGGTGGGTCACGCGTTGCCGGCCACGCTGCGCGAGACGGCAAAGGGCGGCATCGCGCAGGCTCCGGCCGCACTTTCGGCCTGTGCAAAATGCGGCGTGTGCGGATAACGGCAAAGAATGACTCAAAGGTGGGACAAATGTCCCACCTCTTTTGAATGCCACCGTTTCCGTACCACAAACAGCAGGGCAATCGCTATAATGCAAGCCCAGTAAAAACACGATGAGCCATAAGGCGAAATTCGAAGGATATGCATACGATGTCGCAAAACGATCGAACTCAACTGATTCCCGATCCGCAGCAGCCGAGCAGGCACACCGGCGGCGTTCAGTCACCGCGTCCTATCGCGCCGAGCCACGGTCAGCAGCGTTGTGCTGCAAACGCTTCCCAACGCCCAAACCAACAGCGACAGCAGCGCCAGGCAAACGGCAATGCGCCCAAGCAGCCCCCCACGCACGCCCGAGGCGATCGCGGCCCCGCGCGCAAGTCCGCCGGCAACAATAAGTCGGGCAAAAAGACGACGCTCTTTGTCGTCTTGGGTCTTATCGTCATTGTCTATATCGTAGGAATCGTAGCGTTTTCGCAGCTAGCCTACCCCAACCCCACCATCGCCGGCGTCGACGTCTCGTTCTCCAACGCTTCGTCTGCCGCTACCAAGGTCAATTCGGCATGGAAGCACTATAAGCTCACCGTGACAGGCGATGACTTTAGCTGGACCTATCAGCCCGAGTCCGATGAGCCCATCGTCGATGGCGAAGCTGCCGCAAAAGAGATTATCAGCCACAACGAAGCCTTTGTATGGCCGGTCCGCCTTGTGGAATCCTTAAGCGGCAAGGCCAAAACAACCGCTACCTCCAACGAAGTCGATCTTGATCAAGACGTCGACCTGTCCATGCTCTCCGATACCTTTGACCAAAAGAAGTTTGAGAAGGATCTGGGCGCCGCCATCGACGAGTTTAACGAGGGGCGTTCGGGCACGTTCGAGGCCAATAGCTCCTATGACGAGCAGGCCGGCAAGTTTACCGTCGAGAAGGCGCGCTCCAACGAAAAACTCAACCGCGAGCATGTCATTAAGTATGCCGAGCTCGAGCTTGCCTCGCTGGCCGAGACCGTAGATCTTTCCAAGCTCGGCAACGATGCCTATGAGTCGCTCAATGGAACGCTGACCGATGATCAGATTCAGGCCGCATGCGATGCCGCCAACAACTTCCTGGGCGTCAACGTGACCCTCAAGCTCAACGGCGAGGATGCCGGCAAGGTTGATGGCGCTTCCGTGCTGCAGTGGATCAGCTTTGCCGATCCGGCCAATCCCACGCTCGATACGTCGCAGATCAGCAGCTGGGCAGCCGAGCTCGCCAACGGCTTTAATACCGTGGGCTCCACTCGCTGGTGGACGCGCGCCGATGGCAAGCAGTGCGCCGTCGAAGGCGGCGACTTTGGTTGGTCCATCGACAGCAGCTCGCTCGCCAAGCAGGTCGAGGACGCCATTAACAACAAGCAGACCGGCGAAATCGAGATCAAGTACTCCCAGAAGGCCGACACCTTTACCGCAAAGGGAGAGCCCGACTGGAAGGCGTATATCGACGTCGACCTGTCCGAGCAGCACGCGCGCTACTATGACGAGAACGGTAATATCGTTTGGGAGGCCAACTTTATTTCCGGCAAACCGGGCGAAGACGCCACCCCCGAGGGCGTGTGGCAGATCAACAGCAACGACGGCGGCAGCACCCTGATCGGAGCCAAGGACCCCGAGACCGGTAAGCCCAAATACGAAAGCCCGGTGAGCTACTGGATGCCGTTCGAGGGCAATATGATCGGCTTCCACGATGCCACCTGGCAAAACGACAAGAGCTTCGATAACGCCGAGTCGTACAAATGGTGCGGCAGCCACGGCTGCATCAACCTGCGTCTGGCAGACGCCAAGGCACTTCACGACTGCATCAAAGTCGGCCTGTGCGTGGTTGTCCACTCGTAGTGCAACGCGCGCATTCCTACAACGTGGAACCGCAGCGACCAATCTAACAGTTCCGAAAGAAACCGTCCTATGCGCCCGCCCCAACCGGTGGGCGCATATAATTATCGAGGTTCTTTCTATAAAGGAGACGCTATGCCGAATGTCCCCACGATCACCCCGGGCCCAGATGATACCGAGCGCACGCCCGAAGGTGCCACCGAAACGATTCCTCTGATTACAAACGTACATGCCGACAAGCAGAGCGAACGCACGAACGATACGGCCGAGATTTCCGATGAAGAGGCGTATGCCAAGCTCAAGGCAAAACGTGCCGAACGTCGACGCAAAAAGCTGATTCGACGCGGTATTGCCGCCGGCGTCATAGGTGCCATCGCGCTCATTTCCATTGTCGCAACCCTGGTTATCAATGCGCAGCCACAGGGCGCTAGCGGGCCTGTGACCGACATGGTGACCGAGGGCACGTTTACCACAACTGTCGAGGCGAAAGGCCAGCTCAAACCCATTTCGTCCTCAGTGGTCTCCCCTTCTGTCGACGGTACGGTCGATTCGATCAACGTGCAGGCAGGCCAATCCGTCAACGAGGGCGACGTGCTTATGACCATTAAAAACGACGAGCTCGATCGCAACGTTGCCGAGGCGCAGCGTGCAGTTGCAGCCGCCCAGGAAGACCTCGCCAACGCGCAGAAAGCCGAAGCTGCCGCGCAGGCCACCCCAACGACGGACGCCGATGGAGCTTCCGCAGCGGCTGGTGTCTCCGCGGCATCAGCGGACGCGAACGCCGTATCGGCCGCGCAGCGCAGCCTCGCTTCGGCCCAGGCAAACCTCGACCAGGCGAACGCCAAGGCCGCTAGCCGTACGGTAACGGCCCCGAGCTCAGGCAGCATCGTGGAGCTCAACGCCAAGGTGGGCGCCACGGTAACAGGTGGCATGATCATGGGCGAAAGCGATACGAGCGGCGGCAAGCAGTGCATGCAGATCGCCGACCTGTCCAAGATGAAGGTAACCGTGCAGGTGGGCGAAAAGGATATCGCCAAGATCGCCGTTGGGCAGAGCGCCAACGTCACGTATCCCGCGTTTCCCGATATCGTGAGCCAGGGAACGGTCACGGGCATCGCCTCGGTGGCAAACTCCGACTCCAACTCCGGTGGCGGCAGCGCAACCTTTAACGTCGACATCCTCATCGAGGCTCCCGACGCGCGCCTGAAGCCGGGCATGACAGCCGAGGTATCGGTGGTGACCGAGCAGCTCGACGACGTGGTAATGGTGCCGACGATGGCGCTCATGGCCGAAGACGGCGAACACTATTACGTCAACGTGGCAACCGATGACGAGGGCAAGCAAACCCGTCGCGTGAAGTTGACCGTCGTGACGCAAAACGACAACGAAGCCGTAGTCGGCAAGACACAGGTCAAGCGCGACGACCAGGGCAACGAGATCAACCCCAACGTGCCGGTTACCAAGCTGCGCGATGGCGACACCCTCGTCATGGACACCGGAGCGGACGCAACGGCTGACGGCGGCTACAGCGCGGATTCGAGCAGTATGTCTGCCGATGAGGACATGTAATGCGTCCCGTTATCGACATCCGCAACGTGCACCGCATTTTTGAGAGCGAGGCGGGGTGCGCTCACATCCTGCACAACGTGAGCCTGGCGGTAGAACCCGGCGAGTTCGTCGCCATTACCGGCCCTTCGGGCTCGGGCAAGTCAACGCTCATGAACATCCTGGGCTGTCTGGACAAACCGACGGCGGGCGACTATTACCTGCAAGAACTCAACGTGGCCGAGCTTGACGATGACGAGCTCACCGAAGTCCGCGCCCTGAGCATTGGCTTTGTCTTTCAGAGCTTCAACCTGCTGCCGCGCCTGTCGGTTATCGAAAACGTCATGCTGCCGCTGGCCTACACCAATGTGCCCCGTAGCCAGCGCGAAATGCGCGCCGTGCACGCGCTGCAAGCTGTATCGTTGCCCGTCGACCACTGGGATCACCGTATCTCCGAGCTTTCGGGCGGACAGATGCAGAGGGTCGCCATCGCACGCGCTCTCGTCAACGACCCGCCCATCATTCTGGCCGATGAGCCGACGGGAAACC
>URIE01000110.1 GCA_900547805.1 uncultured Collinsella sp. | reverse complement strand
GTTGGGGTCGTAGACGCCAATCTGGTTGGCATCATCGATACCGTAGAGCACGATGTAGTGACCCACGTTGGTAAAGGTGCCGGGGCGCACTGCGGCGATGATGGGCGCACCCGAGCGCAGTGCCTGGGTCATCGAGTCGCGATCGTTATAGAGCTGTGTCCCGTTAAGCCCGAGCTGCCACGCACCTCCTGTCATAAACGACCATTCGGTGGCGCCGGTGGGGGCGTAATCGCCAGCTTCGGCCAGTGCGCACATATCGACCGGCGTCTTATCGGTGCGGCCGGTCTTAAATATGTAGACCATGGTAAGGCAGGTGGGGCCACAGGCATTTTCGCGAATGGTGCCGCCGGCGTAGGGGAGCTCCGACCATGCGGGGTCGATCTGGTAGATATGAGGCATGGCGCCGGCCTGCCATTGCGACCGCGGGGTCGAGAACGCAAACGAATAGCCGGGAGCGACCGGGGCCTTGAGCAGCTTGTCCTCGGCGGTCGGTTCAAGACCGGCTGAGCCGTGAGAGATACAGGACCCTAAGAATAAAAAGACCAGGCAGGCGGCAATGGAACAAAGCGCAAGGCGAAGGCGGCGGACTGGCAGTCCATGGCTTTCGGCATGTGGCGCAGGGCGAGAGGTCGAGCTGTCGCGACCGCGTTGGGGTCTCGAAAAGGAGCGCTTAACGTAGTAGTCGGTCTTGCGATGATCGTAGCGGCGTGGCTGCGATGAGTCGGTCTGGCGTTGGCGCGCGCTCGTGCTCGCGCGGCCTGGCTGCTGCACGGTGCGGCTTTGTTGCCGCGAAGAAGCCCCGGGCCGCTCTTGTGGCCGTTGCGGGCTGTCGTTGCCGGAGGTGCTTCTGGGCGTTGGCGTGGTACGGCCGGCAAGGCGCACGCTTTGTGGCCGCCGATCGTCGTCGCTGTATCCGTATGCCATTCGAACCACCTTGCCTCGTGTGTAACTTGTCTATCCTACATAAAAAGATGTACGACGCATGGGTATGTGCGCCAAAAGCCTGACAAACGGTATGAACGTTGCCGCGCCGCGCGCCAAGCGTCACGGCAACAGGTATTCAAAAACAGACAAGATGAAAGCGTCCAAGACGAATGACGTCTCCCGCCGTTCGTCCCAAAAACGGCGCCGCTCGTTTTGCAGTTCTGCCTTCGGTCGAGCTACAAGCGGCGCTGCTGTGCCAAGGTCGTATCTTAAAGCCACGAAATAAAAGCGCGCGGCAAAACAGACCGCGCAAGGGGTGACGTCAAGGGGCGTCAAAAAGGAAAGGAGGGGAACAATGGCGGATACGAACGCAGAGGTTGCAGTCGAGGATAACGGCGGCATGAAGAAAACGCTCTCGCTCTGGAACTTCTTTACCATCGGTTTTGGTGCCATCATCGGCACCGGCTGGGTTCTGCAGGTCGGCGACTGGATGGTCGTGGGCGGCGGTCCCGTTCCCGCTATGATCGCATTCCTCTTGGGTGCAATCTTCCTCGTGCCCGTCGGAGCTGTTTTCGGTGAGCTCACGGCTGCTATCCCCATCTCGGGCGGTATCGTCGAGTATGTCGATCGTAGCTTTGGCCGTACGCTGAGCTACATCACCGGATGGCTTTTGGCCCTGGGCAACGGCATCCTGTGCCCGTGGGAGGCCATCGCCATTTCGACCCTCGTGTCCGAGATGTTCGGTAGCCTGCCCGGCCTTGAGTGGCTGCGCGCCGTCAAGCTCTACACCATCCTGGGCGCCGACGTTTACCTGTTCCCGACGCTGATCGCGCTCGGCTTTGCAGTCTACGTCATCTTCCTCAACTTCCGCGGCGCCAGCTCGGCCGCCAAGCTCCAGGCCTTCCTGACCAAGGCCCTGCTCTGCGGCATGCTGCTCGCCATGGGCGTCTCGCTGTTCACCGGCTCGCCGGACAACGCCATGCCCGTGTTCTCCCAGGTCGCCGGTGCTGGCGGCGGCAAGGCCGCTACCGAGAGCACCAGCCTGTTCGCCGGCATCGTGTCGGTCCTGGTTCTGACCCCGTTCTTCTACGCCGGTTTCGACACCATTCCTCAGCAGGCTGAGGAAGCAGCCGAGGGCCTCAACTGGAACAAGTTCGGCAAGATCATCTCCCTGGCCCTGCTGGCCGCCGGTGGCTTCTACATGGTCTGCATCTACTCGTTCGGCACCATCCTCGACTGGCATGAGTTTGTTAAGAGCCCGGTTCCCGCGCTTGCCTGCCTCAAGGGCATCAACATGCTCCTGTACCTGGCCATGCTCGTCATCGCCACGCTTGGACCCATGGGCCCGATGAACTCCTTCTACGGTGCCACGAGCCGCATCATGCTCGCCATGGGCCGCAAGGGCCAGCTGCCCGAGAAGTTCGCCGAGGTCGATCCCAGCTCCGGCGCTCCCAAGCTCGCCTGCGTCGTTCTGGGCGTCATCACCGTCGTCGGTCCGTTCCTGGGCAAGAACATGCTCATCCCTCTGACCAACGTGTCGGCTCTCGCCTTCATCTTCTCCTGCGGCATGGTCGCCCTCGCCTGCCTGCGCATGCGCTTCACCGAGCCCGACCTGCCTCGTCCCTACGAGGTGCCCGGCGGCAAGTTTGGCATCAGCCTTGCTGTCGCTGCCTGTGCCATCATCATCGGCCTGCTCGTGATCCCGTTCTCTCCCGCCTCCCTCAACATGGTGGAGTGGAGCATCGTGATTGGCTGGTTGGCTATTGGCCTGGCCCTCATGGCTTTCACCAATTCCCGCAAAAAATAACGCCTAGCCGGGGCGGATCGGGTGCGCGGGGCCCTCTCTTCCGCGCACCGAACCCGGCACCACTTGGGTAGCTTTGTGAGGCCTTAACCCAACACGGCCTCGCCCACTATATGGATCCATAAGGAGGAACCATGTCCACTAAGTATGCAATCGTTGGCGGCAAGCTCATCGACGGTACCGGTGCCGAGCCGGTCGAGAACTCCCTCGTTCTGGTCGACGACAACGGCAAGATCGAGTATGCCGGCACTATGCAGGACCTTCCCGAGGGCGTTGAGGTTATCGATGCCGCCGGCAAGACCGTCCTTCCCGGCCTGATCGACACCCACCTGCACTTCTCGGGCAACCTGACCGACGATGACACCGATTGGGTCATGCAGCCGCTCCTCGAGAAGCAGGCCGTCGCCGTCAAGCAGGCCTACGACTGCCTCACTCACGGCCTCACCACCGTCTGCGAGATCGGTCGCTTTGGTATCCAGATCCGTGACTGCATCGACAAGGGCGTCTTCAAGGGCCCGCGCGTTCTGGCTACCGGCCTGGGCTTCTGCCGCGTTGCCGGCCACGGTGACTCCCACCACTGCAGCCAGCTCGAGAACAAGAACTCCCACCCCTGGGGCGACCAGGTCGACGGTCCTTGGGACCTGCGTAAGGCCGTCCGTCGTCGCTTGCGCGAGAACCCCGATGCCATCAAGATCTGGGCTACCGGTGGCGGCATCTGGCGCTGGGACTCCGGTCGCGACCAGCACTACTGCTCCGAGGAGATCCAGGCCGTGGTCGAAGAGGCAAAGATGGTCGGCATTCCCGTGTGGAGCCACTGCTACAACAACCACGCCGCTGCCTACGATTCCGTTCGCTTTGGCTGTGAGCAGCTGATTCACGGCTTCGATATCGATGAGCGCACCATGGACCTCATGGCCGAGCAGGGCACCTTCTTCACTCCGACGATCGCCTTCCTGCCCACCTGGTACTCCACCTATCCTCCCGTTTACGTCCCCGAGCTGCATGACAAGTACGAGGGCACCCTGGTCGAGAAGGAGCTCCAGCGCAACTACGACTGCCTGCGCGAGGCCAAGAAGCGCGGCGTCATCATGACGATCGGCTCCGACTCCTTCTCCTTCGTCACCCCGTACGGCACCTGCTCCATCGAGGAGATGTACGAGTTCGTCGACAAGATCGGCTTCACCCCGGTCGAGACCATCACCTGTGCCACCCTCAACGGTGCCAAGATGTGCCACATCGAGGACGAGACCGGCTCCATCGAGGCCGGCAAGTGCGCCGACCTGCTGGTCGTCAACGGTGACGTCGCCGCCGACATCCACGTGCTCAACACTGACAACATGGATGTCATCATGAAGGACGGCTGGATTGTCGAGGCTGGCACCTTTGGCGAGGCCAACAAATACAGCGCCTAGGCTACCGTTTGTCGATGACTGGATGTAAAACACAGTTTTTGATTGCATAATGCAATAAAGAGGGTCGTATTCGGCCCTCTTTATTGCTATGGGTGTAACGGGTAAGAGGGGATGACGGTGGATCTTAATAGACTGATTCTGGGCAAGAGCTACAACTCTACCAAGGTCTTCCGTGCGGCCCAGCATGTGGTCCAGGCCATCTTGCTCGGTGTCGTCGTTCCGGCCCTTATCCTGCTGCTTTTCTGGGATTTAACCGATAATCCCAATCCTGTTCCGGGCGTTGTCGTCATTGCCGGCTTGGTCATGCTGTGCTTTTTCTTCTCATATGTCTTTGTGGTCCCCGACGACCTCACATCGAGCGCAACCGACCGCACGCTCGCCATTGCATCAAAAATATTCGCCTACACGTCGCGCGGTCTTACGCCCGAGGCGGCCCTGGGCGCCTCTAAGATCATCCTGTCCGAGACCATCGCTTCTGCCATCTGTTTTACCGACGGTAAGCAAGTGCTGGCAAGCTGGGGCGAGGACTCGGCAAAGTGCCCTGCCGGAACTCCGGTGGTGCTCGAGACTACGCTCAACGTGATTGAGACGGGCGTGCAGAGCGTGTTTTCGCGTGACACCTCCTATGAGACGGGCGGCTATTTTTCCCGTCTGCGCGCCGGCATTGTCGCGCCGCTTACCGTGCGTGGGCATTGCGTGGGCACACTCGAGCTGTATTACCCCCGCCTGAGCAGCATTGATATGCGTCAGACGGCCCTTGCCTCGGGATTTGCCGATCTAATTTCTACGCAGCTCGCCAGCTTTGAGCTCGAGCGCCAGGACGAGCTCACGGCCCGCGTTGAGCTTCGTGCCCTGCAGTCGCAGGTCGATCCGCATTTTCTGTTCAATACCATCAGCACGATCGTGTCGCTCGTTCGAACCGAGCCCGACAAGGCGCGATCGCTGCTGATCGACTTTTCCAATTACTATCGTCAGACGCTTTCTGACTCCGATACGCTCACCACGCTCGAGCACGAGGTTGAACAGGGCACCCGTTATATCAATCTTATGCAGGCCCGGTATGGCGATGGCCGTCTGCGCGTTTCGGTCGACATCGACTTTGAGGTGCGCGACAGCATGGTGCCGCCGTTTATCTTGCAGCCGCTGCTCGAAAACTGCATCAAGCATGCGCAGCGCGAGACCGAGCCGCTTTCTATTCGTGTTAAGGCTTTTGAGACCGATGACGGCTTGCAGATTATCGTCGAAGATGACGGCATCGGTATGAGCGAAGAGGTCTGCGCGCACCTGTTTGAGCAGCATCGCCGAGAGGAGCCCGAGAGCATTACCGCCGACGGCTCCATCAAGCGAGGTTGCGGCCTGGCACTCTTCAACGTGCTTCAGCGCATCCATTTCTTTTTCGGAGAAGATTCTGGCATGCTCGTGAAGTCCCAAGAGGGCGTGGGAACGCAGGTCATCGTTGAGCTGAATGGCGAGCCGCATGAGCCGGCGCCGCTAACGGCATAGCACGTGGTTGGATTGAGAGAAAAAAGAGGG
>URIE01000109.1 GCA_900547805.1 uncultured Collinsella sp. | reverse complement strand
TCTCGACATCCTCGCCGACGTAGACTGCCTCGGTGATCGTCGTGGCGTCCGCGATGGCGAACGGCACATTGAGCATCCTGGCCAGCGTCTGGGCCAGCAGCGTCTTGCCGGTGCCGGACGGGCCGAGCATCAGCACGTTGGACTTCTGCAGCTCCACGTCGCTGCTCTCACGGGAGAGAATGCGCTTGTAGTGGTTGTACACGGCCACCGACATGGCGCGCTTGGCGTCTTCCTGACCCATCACGTAGGCCGAAAGCTCGGCATAGATCTCGTGCGGCGTCGGCACGTGCGTAATGACCTGGCGAGCGTCGTCCTCCAGCTCAAAGCCCTCGGCCTCGGGGTCAACGGCGGGCTGGGACGCAGCCCGGCCGTGGTCGTTGAGGAAACCCGGCAGCTTGCCGTTGCGGGCGGCGTCCATAAAGTCCGAAGCCAGCGACTCCTCAAGGATCTCGGAGCAAGCGGCAACACACTCGTCGCAGATAAAGATGTTGGTCGGGCCCTTAACCAGTCGACGCACCTGACCCTGCTCTTTTCCGCAGAAGGAGCAGCGGATGGGGTTGCCGTTCTCGTCAAAGTTGTCCTGCATGTTACCTGCCATCCTAGGCGTCCTTCGCGGCAAGGTCACGCGAGGTGACGATACGGTCGATCAGACCGTAATCCAGAGCCTCGGCAGCGGTCAGGTAGTTGTCGCGCTCGGTGTCGGCCTGGACCTTCTCGATCGGCTGGCCCGAGGCGTCGGACAGGATCTGGTTGAGCTCGCGGCGGGTCTTCTTGATCTCCTCGGCCACAATCTCGATCTCGGTCTGCTGACCCTGGGCACCGCCGCTGGGCTGGTGAATCATGACCTTGGAGTGCGGCAGGCAGAAGCGCTTGCCCTTGGCGCCGGCCGAAAGCAGCACGGCGGCCATGGACGCGGCCATACCGACGCAGATGGTGGAGACCTGCGGCTTAATGAAGTTCATGGTGTCAAGAATCGCCAGGCCGGAGTAGACCTCGCCACCGGGCGAATTGATGTAGAGCGAGATATCCTTCTCGGCATCCTGGCTCTCAAGATGCAGCAGCTGGGCAACGACCAGATTGGCGCTGACGGAGTTGATCTCCTCGCCCAAGAAGATGATGCGGTCGTTGAGCAGGCGCGAATAGATATCGTAGCTGCGCTCGCCGCGCGGCGTCTGCTCGATAACGTATGGCACGAGGGCGGAATCGAACTTAGCGATCATACGCATCTCCATTTCTCTCTTGCGGACCAAATTGGTTCTAGATAAACGTACGGTGCCCGCATGCTATGCATTGGCTGGCACCGTACGAAGCAACCGGATAATCGGCTTATAACTTTACCCCATCACGGGCGCATGCATGCGCTCGTGGGCAAGGTGGCGAGAATTACTCGGCGTCCTTGGCGGTCTCGTCGACCTCGGTCACCTTGGCGTTCTCGACCAGGTGGTCGACGGCCTTGGAGCGACGGATGGACTCGCGGACGGCAGGCATGCGGCCATCGGCGATGAACTCAGCCTTGGAAGCCTCGACGTCCTTGACGCCGGCCTTCTCGAACTCGGCGTTGATGTCGTCCTCAGTGACCTCAATCTTGAGCTCACGGGCGAGGGCGTCGAGCGCCAGGGACTCACGGGCAACGTCGTTGGCCTGCTTGTGCAGGTCGCCGATGAACTGCTCCATGGTCAGGCCGGATGCGGGCAGCCAGGTGTCCAGGGTCATGCCGCGGGCAGCAAGGTTGGACAGGAAGTTCTGGCCAAGCTCCTCAAAGACGGACTGCTCGTAGTCGGCATCCATCTCGTCGAGCTGCAGGCGCTCAGCGAGAGCGGAGACGCAACGGTTCTCCTTCTCGGCAGGGAGGCGGGAAGCCTTGTCCTGCTCGATCTCGATCTTGATGGCGTCGCGCATAGCGTCGATGCTGTCGAAGCCAAAGTCGGACTTGACGAGCTCGTCGGTGAGCTCGGGGGTGTTGCGGACCTTAATGCCCTTGACGGTGACCTCGACGGTGTGGGTCTCGGCCTCCTCGCCCTCCTCGGCCTCGTCGGTCCAGGTGACGGACTTGACATCGTCAACGTTGGCGCCGATCAGGGCCTCGTTGAACTCCTTGGGATTGCTGTCGCTGCCGGCGATGAGCATGCGGCCCTCGGCGGCAAAGTTGTCGGCGTTCTCGACGGCCTTGAGGTCGACGGTCACATAGTCGTCAGCCTCGACGGCGCGACCCTCGACGTCCTCGAAGGTAGCACGGTAGTTGAGGAGCATCTCGACCTGGTTGTTGATCTCGGACTCGGTGACCTCCGCGGGAGGCATCTCGATCTCGACGGCGTCGAAGGAAGAGAGCTCAGCGGCAGGACGCAGGGAGAACTCGACGGTGTAGGTGTAGTCCTCGTGATCCTTGGCGAGGTCGAGCTCCTTGTAGTCACCGCTCTTGGTGGGGACGATGTCCAGCTCATTGAGGACGGCGGGCTCGTTGGCAGCGATCAGGTCGTTGGTGGCCTGAGCGAGGGTAGCCTCGGCGCCAAGAGCAGAGTCGATGACCGGACGGGGAGCCTTACCGGCGCGGAAGCCCGGGAAGCGGTACTTCTTGGCGGTGTCCTTGTAGGCCTTCTTGATCGCGGCGTCGACGTCGGCGGCCGGGATGGTGACCGTAGCGGTGAGCTTGGCGTCCTTGACGTCAGAAGCGGTGATGTTCAACACGTTCCTCCTCATACTGCCCAGCTTATCTGAGGTGCTGGTACCTTTATGCAACAAAGAGTCGCGACGGCCGAAGCCGACGCAGATGCGTTGGTGCGGGCGAAAGGACTCGAACCTTCACGGGAATCCCACCAGAACCTAAATCTGGCGCGTCTACCAATTCCGCCACGCCCGCATGAGCGCACAGACTAGGAATGATAGCAGATACGAACGGCAAGCGCACGCACACGTTTTACAGGCTCACGACCTCACCACGAGTACGAAAGGCGGGGCGAGTTGCCCCACCCCGCCCATTACGACTTGTTCGCCGACCCGCTACTCCCCCAACAGGGCCTTCTCGGGCGTGATCGGCAGCGAGCGGACCTGGTGGCCGGTGGCATGTGCGACGGCCGAGGCCACGGCGGCGAGCGGCGTGTTGATGACGACCTCGCCGATCGACTTGGCGCCAAACGGACCCGTCGGCTCATAGCTCGGCTCAAAGGCCACGCGAATGCTGCCGATATCCAGGCGCGTGGGCAGCTTGTAGCTCATAAAGTTGCCGGTGCGCAGGCGTCCGCGATCGTCATGCTCGACAATCTCGTAGAGCGCGTGGCCGATGCCCTGGGCAATGCCGCCCTCGGCCTGAACGCGCGCGAGCGCCTCGTTGATCACGGTGCCGCAGTCGACGGCCGCCGCATAGTCCACCACAGTCACCTTGCCGGTGGCCTTGTCGACCTCGACCTCGGCAATGCCGGCCATAAACGGCGGAGGCGAAACGGGCAGGCAGGCAGAGGCGTGCGAGGTGAGCGCGTCGCCGCCCGCGATGTTCTTGACGCACAGGTTGGCAAAGTCGCGCAGCGTGAGGTAGCGGTTCTGCTCGCGCGCGGCACGCTCGTCGGACAGGCGCACGTACTGACCATCAAAGACCACATCGACGGCGTCCACGTCCCACATCTGGGCGGCCTTGGCGCAGATCTTCTCGCGCAGCTCGCTTGCGGCGTTCTTGGCTGCCAGGCCCGTCACGTAGGTACCGGAGCTCGCGTACGAGCCGGCGTCGAACGGCGACACGTCGGTATCCACGCCGCGCACCACAATGAGCGAGCTTTCAACGCCCAGCTCCTCGGCGGCAATCTGCGCCAGGATCGTGTCGACGCCCATGCCGTTATCGGTGGCGCCGGTCGAAAGCGTAATGAAGCCGTCCTCTTCCAGGCGCATGTCGATGCCGGCGATATCCACGTTGGAAATGCCCGACCCCTGCATGGTGAGCGCACAGCCCAGAGCACGCACGCGGTCGCCCAGGTCCACGGCCAGCGGCTTGTCGCGCCAACCGATCATGTCCATCGCGCGCAGCAGGCAGCGGTCGAGCGCGCAGGCGTTGAGCTTCTCGTTGTAGTACTGAGGCATGGTCTCGCCCTCGCGCACGATATTCTTAAGACGCAGCTCGGCGGGGTCCATGTGCAGCATGTCGGCGAGCTCGTTGACGGCGCTCTCCACGGCAAACTGGCCCTGGGTGGCACCGTAGCCGCGATACGCGCCGCCGCGGTTGGTGTTGGTGTAGACGGCGTCCCACCTAAAGCGGCTCGCCTTCACATGGTTGTAGATGGGCAGGCTCTTGTGGCCCGACAGGCCGATCGTCGTGGTGGCGTGCTCGCCGTACGCTCCGGCGTTGGACAGCGTATGCAGATCGATGGCCGTGATGGTGCCGTCGTTCATGGCGCCCAGCTTAACGGTCATCTGCATCTGGTGACGCGAGTTGCCCGCGGTTATGGTCTCCTCGCGGGTGTAGCAGCAGTAGCTCGGACGGCCGGTCTGCTGCGTCACGAACGCCACGAAGATCTCGCAGCAGCCCGTCTGCTTGGAGCCAAAGCCGCCGCCGATGCGCGGCTTAATGACCTGCACCTGCGACTGCGGGATATCGAGCGACTGCGCGACCATGCGGCGCACGTGGAAGGGCACCTGCGTAGAAGTGGTCACCGAGATGCGGCCGAACGCGTCGGTCGTCGCGAAGGCGCGGAAGGTCTCCATGGGCGCAGTCTGCGTGGCCTGGCTGGTGTAGGTGCGCTCAAAGACGATGTCGCTCTGGGCGAAGGCCTCGTCAAGGTCGCCAAAATCGCTGGTACCGCTGCACACCAGGTTGCGCGGGACATCGCCGCCCTGCGGGAACATAAAGGTCACGTCGCCCTCGGGGTGGACCACGATGTCGTTATCGAGTGCCTGGGTAAAGTCGAGCAGAGGCTCGAGCACCTCGTAGTCGACCTTGATGAGCTTGAGCGCCTTGTCGGCGGCCTCCTCGGTCTCGGCGGCGACAATCGCCACCTCCTCGTTTTGATAGCGCACGAGGTTCTCGAGGATCAGGCGGTCGTAGGGACTCGGCTGCGGATAGCTCTGGCCGGCGATGGTAAAGCGGCGCTTGGGCACGTCCTCGTAGGTGTAGACGCCCACGACGCCGGGCACCTTCAGGGCGCGCGACGTATCGATGGAGCGGATCTTGGCGCGCGCATACGGGCTGCGCTTGAGCTTGACGATCAGGGCGCCGGCGGGCACCAGGTCGCCCGTATAGACGGGACGACCCTCGAGCAGCGCCTTCGAGTCCTTCTTGGGCTGCTTGTGGGTGATCTGCTTGTAGGAGACGCCGTCGGAGCTCGTGTCGTTGACCGGCAGCTCGGGCATCTCAAAGCCCACCTGCACGCCAGACTCGTTGAGGAAGCGCACGATGGCGCGCAGCTGGCTCTCATAGCCGCTGCAGCGGCAGAGATTTCCGGAAAGATATGCCTTGATCTCCTCCTCGGTCGGATCGTCCAGTTCATCCTCCATCGCCAGAACGTTCATGATAAATCCCGGATTACAGAAGCCACACTGCTCACCGCCCTGGTTTGCAAGATAAGTTCCAAATTCTGCCGCGCGTTCCTGCACACCCTCTAAAGTTACAATCTCTTTTCCATCTGCCCTTGCTGCGAGTACCGAACAGGAAAGAACCGGTTTTTTGTTCATCCACACGGTACAAAGTCCACAGTTCGATGT
>URIE01000108.1 GCA_900547805.1 uncultured Collinsella sp. | reverse complement strand
GTCGAGGAAGGTGCCCGTGAGCAGGCAAAGGCAAAGGATGGCCGCGATAGCGGCAGCGTCTTTCTTATCGATGTACCCGAACATAGCTTCCTTTCGGTCGGGCGAAGTTATCAGCCTGCAACGTGGCGGGACGAACACTTCTGATAATTTTGTCCCATAAAAACCACGGCAGGTTGAGCATAAGTAAGCGAAAACGTCCCATTTGAGGCAAGGTGACCCGAAGGAGGAGGGAAGCGTACTTGCGTACGCGACCGACGAGTGAGGGTCAGATTGCCCAAATGGGGCGCTTGCAGCGCCGGCCCGCTAGTCGTCGTCGCTCGCACCGAGCTGCTGCAACAGCATGAGAGCCGCGGCCACGGGGCCGGTGCCGTCGTTGGCGTCGAGGCCGCGGCCCAGACCGCTGCCCGCACCGGCGCCCGCCTTGTAGGGCACCGACAGCTTGCGGCTCTTGGGGAAGTTCACCGCGCCGTAGCGATTCTTGAACTCAAAGGCCACCTTCTTGGGCACGTCGACGCCCAGGAAGGTAATGCGCCCGCCGCTGAGCGTGACGCTCTCGAGCCCCAGGCGCTCGCCGCGGATACGGATGCGCGCGCGGTTGAACAGGTTGATTCCCGCCAGCGGCAGCTCACCATGCGCGGCCTCGATCTCCTCCTGCACCTCGTCGATGCTCTCCAGGTCCTCGGCCGCCGCAAGCTTTCGGTACACGAGCACGCGCTGATCCACCGCCGGCATATACTCCTCGGACAGATAGTAGTCGGCCGGAAGGTTAATGCCCACGCTCGCCGCCTCCACGCCGGCGTCGTCATCGCCGCGCGCCTCGGCCACGGCCTGTCCCAGCATCTGCGTAAACAGGTCAAAGCCCACGCTCGACAGGTTACCGTGTTGCTCGGCACCCATAAGCGAGCCGGCGCCGCGGATCTCCAGGTCGCGCATGGCGATACGCATGCCGCTGCCCAGGTCCTGGAACTCGGAAAGCGCGGTCAGACGCGCCGTGGCCTCCTCGGTCAGCGGCAGCTCGCCGGGAAACATAAAGTACGCGTATGCCTGCGTGGCCGAGCGGCCAACGCGACCTTTAAGCTGGTAGAGCTGCGCCAGACCCAGGCGCTGCGAGTCCTCGATGATGAGCGTGTTGGCCGTTGCGTTGTCGATGCCGCTCTCCACGATGGTCGTGGCGATGAGCACGTCGATCTTTTTGGTCGCGAACTCGATCATCACGTCCTCGACCTCGCGCGGGCTCATCTTGCCGTGCGCCACGCCCACGCGCGCCTCGGGCGCGGCCTCGTGCACGCGTGCCACGGCATCGTCGATGGTCTTGACGCGGTTGGACACGTAGTACACCTGTCCGCCGCGACCCACCTCCAGGCGAATCGCCGCGCTCACCACGTCGGGGTCGTACTCCCCCACGTGCACGATCACGGGGCGGCGCCCAGTCGGCGGCGTGGTAATCAGGCTCATATCGCGCACGCCGCTCGTGGCCATCTGCATGGTACGCGGGATGGGCGTGGCCGAAAGCGTGAGCACGTCAATCTGCTCGCGCAGGTTCTTGAGCTGCTCCTTGTGCTGCACGCCAAAGCGCTGCTCCTCGTCGATGATCACCAGGCCCAGGTTCTTGGGGTTCACGTCGGCCGAAAGCAGGCGATGCGTACCGATGAGCACGTCAATCGTGCCCTCGGCAAACGCCTTGAGCGCTCGCTTTTGCTGCGCCGGCGTACGGAAGCGGCTGAGCACCTCGACCTCCAGGCCAAACGGGGCAAAGCGCTCAAAGAACGTCTCGTAGTGCTGCTGGGCCAGAATGGTCGTGGGGCAGAGCACCATGACCTGGCGACCGGAGTCCACGCACTTAAACGCCGCGCGCAGGGCGACCTCGGTCTTGCCAAAGCCCACGTCGCCGCACAGCAGGCGGTCCATGGGCTTGGGCGCCTCCATGTCGGCCTTAATGTCGGCGATGGCCTCCAGCTGGTCGCGCGTCTCGTCGTAAGGAAAGCTCTGCTCCATCTCGATCTGCTCGGGCGTGTCGGGTGGGCAGGCGATACCGGTAATCGAAGAGCGGCGCGTATACAGATCGACCAGGTCAAACGCCAGCTTTTTGGCGTTTTTGCGCGCCTTGTTGGTGGCACGCGTCCAGTCGGCGGTGTTGAGCCTGGTCAGGCGTGGCTTGTCACCGTCGGGGCCAACATAACGCGTAATGCGGTCGACCTGCTCGAGCGGCACGTAGAGCTTGTCGCCGTCGGCATATTCCAGCAAAAAGTAGTCGCGTTCCTTGCCGCCCACCTCCTGGCGCGCGATTTCGCTAAAGAGCGCGATGCCATGCGTTGCGTGCACCACGTAGTCGCCCGGCTTAAACGGAAAGGTGATCTGCGTTATGTCCACCTTGCGACGGCTGCGCGCGCGGTTGGCGTCCATGCGGGCGTTGAGGTCGGCGATCGAGAACACGGCCAGGTTGGCATCGGGCACCACCACGCCCTGCGGCAGGGCGGCGTCCACAAAGGTCACGCGTCCGCGCGAGATGGTGGGCACGGCGGCGCCGGCGGCAGCCTGGGCGGCACCTGCCTCGAGCGAGCGGGCGTTGAGCGCGTCGGCGCGGCGCTCGCGAATGGAAGCATGGGCCTCCTGGCGTGCGGCGCGATCGGCAGAATCCGCCGCCGCCACGCGCACGCGGTCGCCGATGGCACCGGCGTTTTCGGGCGCGGCGGTCAGCGATTCCTCAAAGGTGATGCCCTCGTCGCCAAAGGTGAGCTCCATCGACTCACGCGCGCCGCGGTCGGGGATAGCAAACACGCAGGCATAGCGCTTGCCCACGACCTCCTGGATGCGCGTCATAAAACGGTTGTCCGAGCCTGCGATGGCAGGCTGCTCAATCTTGAGCTCGGCCGTCACCGCACCGCCGGCACGGATGAGGCTCACATAGTTCAGGCGCTGCTGGGCACCAAAATCGAGCTGTTGGGCGCGCACGTACAGACCGTCCAGGCGGTCAATCCCTGCCTCGCCGGCACGTGCCTCGATATCCTCGTAGGCGCGCAGGCAATCGTCGAACAGCGAGCGCGGCTCGGACAGCACCACGAGCGCCTTTCCGCTCACGTGCGACAACGGGCTCACGGTCTGGCCGTACATCACCGGCAAAAAGCGGTCGAGCTCAGGCGTGACGATGCGTGCATCCACCATCTCGAGCAGCGCCGCCAGCTTGCTATCGCTCTGGCTTGCGCGGTAAAGCGCCACGTGCATGTTGTGGACGGCGTCGTCGGTAAGCGCCAACTCGCGGCACGGGAAGATCTCGATACTGTCCTCGTTGCCGATGGTCTGCCCCGTTGAACTCACCATGCGGCGGATGCGGTCGATCTCGTCGCCGAAAAACTCAATGCGCACGGGTGCCTTTTCCTGCGCGGGAAACACCTCGACAGTGTCGCCGTGCACGCGGAACAGGCCGGGCGCATCGGCGGCACCGGCATTGGTGTAGCCCATGCCCACCAGGCGCTGCGGCACCTCGTCAAAGGGAATCTCCTCGCCCACCGCAAAAGTCGTGGACTCCCAGTAGCGACTCTCGACCGGCGGCACGCAGCGCAGCAGCGCGCGGGCTGAGGCAACCATGATGCAGTTGTCCCCGCGCACGATGCGCCCCAGAGCCTCGCAGCGCTGCGCCACCACGGCGTCGTCGGGCGCCTGCTCGCGCCACGGATAGTCCTTGCGCTCGGGAAAACGGCACACGTGCGCTAGGCCCACGTAGGCGGCAAGGCTACGCGCGGCGCGATCAGCCGCGTCCTCGCCACTCACGATATAGACCGTCGGGCGCGGACGGCGCGCAAACTGGGCGGCGGCCATAAGCGTTCGACCCGACTGAGACACGGCCAGCGTCACGTCCTCGCCAGAATCGAGCCCGGCCTCGACGGTCTGCAGCGCCTCGGCAGTGTAGAGCTGCGCGGCTATACGGTGAATGAGCATGCTGTTCCTCCGGCATTGCAACGCCAAAAGCCCGCCGGGGCAAGCTCGGCGGGTCGTTCGTCAAAATTCATTGATTGCCATGGTAGCGCATAGGGCGCACACGCCGATGCACGCCGCAGCGCTACCCCAAAACGCGCACGCTGGGGCAAAGGTCCGCCAACGGGCACTCGTCGCATTTGGGCTTGCGGGCATCGCAGATCTCGCGGCCGAAGGTGATCCACTGGTGGTTGACCGACTCCCAATACTCGTGCGGCAAGATCTTGAGCAGGTCCTGCTCGGTCTTGAGCGGCTCCTTGGCGTGTGTCTTAGGACTCAACATCAGACGGTGCGCAATGCGGTTGACGTGCGTATCCACCGCAATGCCCTCCACAATGCCGTACCCCACGTTGAGCACGATGTTCGCGGTCTTGCGCCCCACGCCCGGCAGCTTGACGAGCTCCTTCATGTCGGCCGGTACCTCGCCGCCGTAATCGGCGACGATCATCTGCGCGGCCTCCACGGCATGCTTGGCCTTACTCTTATAAAAGCCGAGCGACTTAATGGTGTCCGCCACGTCAGCCACGCTCGCCCCGGCCATGGCCTCGGGCGTGGGCCACTGGGCAAACAGCCGCGGCGTCACCTTGTTGACCTGCGCGTCGGTCGTCTGAGCCGAGAGCAGTACCGCGATGAGCAGCCTAAAAGGATTCTCGTGGTCCAAAAAGCACTCGACCGGGCCATAGCGACGGTTGAGGCGCTCGCACACCTCGATGGCGCGCTCGCGCTTGGCGGCATTGGTCTCGCGTGGCATAACGACTCCTCGGCTCAACGGCACAACAAACTCATGGACACGATTGTCCCACGTCCGGGAACCTTAAGCCTCCAAGAATGCGCCGGTTTGGCGGCTCCACAGGCTCGCGTACTCGCCGCCCGCCTCGACGAGCTGTGCATGCGTACCGTCCTCGACGATCTCGCCGTCCGCCAGCACCACAATGCGGTCGAGCGCCGCCACGGTGGACAGGCGATGCGCCACCACAATGGAGGTACGTCCACGCATCAGGTTTTCGAGCGCCTCCTGCACCAGCGCCTCGGACTCGCTGTCCAGGGCAGAGGTCGCCTCGTCGAGCACTAGAATCGGCGCGTCGGTTAGGATGGCGCGGGCGATAGCCACGCGCTGACGCTGGCCGCCCGAGAGCTTGACGCCGCGCTCACCCACCATGGTGTCAAAGCCACGGGGCAATCGGTCGATAAACTCCAGGGCATTGGCCAGGCGCGCGGCCTCGCGAATCTGCTCATCAGTGGCGTTGGGACGACCGTAGGCGATATTCTCGCGAATGGAGCGGTGGAACAGCAGCGCCTCCTGCGGCACGTAGGCAACCTGGCGGCGCAGGCTCTGCTGCGTGCAGCGCGAGACGTCCTGGCCGTCCACGAGCACGCGGCCGCCTTGCACGTCGTCCAGGCGCAGCAACAGCTTGGTGAGCGTCGTCTTGCCCGAGCCCGATTTGCCCACCAAGCCCACGCGCTGGCCCGCCGCCACATGGAGCGTCAGGTCATCGAACACGCTCTCGCCCGCCGCGGCGTCGCGGTAGGCAAAGCTCAAGTGATCAAAATCAATCGCGCCCTCAGCCACTTTGAGCTCGGGGGCATCCGGGTCGTCCGCCACCAGGCGCGGCTCGTCCAGCACGCGCGTCATCTCGGCGGCATCGCCCAGCGCGCGGTTGATGCGCTGCATCATGGAGCTCACGTAGTTCAGGCGCATGGTGAGGTTGTACG
>URIE01000107.1 GCA_900547805.1 uncultured Collinsella sp. | reverse complement strand
GGCTACGGCCGTGTCGCCGTGCCCTATGCGCACAAGGTCGTGACCGAGATTACCTGCCACGGCACTGGTGCCGTGCGCCTGTTTGGCGATCACGGCACGGTGATTGACGTGGGCGGCCAGGACACCAAGGTCATTCAGCTTAAAAGTGGCCGCGTGGCCAAGTTTGCCATGAACGACAAGTGCGCCGCCGGCACGGGGCGCTTTTTGGAGATCATGGCCGACCGCCTGGGCATTACCCAGCAGCAGATGGCAGACCTCGCCCGCACCGGCGAGCCTACCAAGATTTCCAGCATGTGCACGGTGTTTGCCGAAAGCGAGGTCATCAGCCTGATCGGTCGCGGCGAGCCGCGCGAGAACATTGCGCGTGGCGTGATCGACAGCGTGGTCTCGCGCGTGGCGACCATGGCCGGGCAGGCCGCGGGCGCCCCGTACTACCTGACCGGCGGCCTGTGCGAGAACGCCTTCGTGGTGGAGCGGTTGGGCGAGCTGCTGGGGTCGCCGGTGACCACCTCGCCCCAGGCTCGCTTTGCCGGTGCCATCGGCGCGGCGATTCGCGCCGCCGCCTTGGCCTAGGGGTGTACCGCGACATGCGCATCCTCAATATCTCGGCACAAAAACCAGATAGCACCGGCAGCGGCACCTACCTTGCCGCGCTCGTGCGCGAACAGATCGAGACGGGGCATCGCGCCGCCGTGCTTTGCGGTGCGGCTCCGGGTGATACCCAAGGCGAGCTGGACCGGCGTGCTGCCGTGTATGCCGTACCGTTCGAGTCGCCCGAGCTGCCGTTTCCCATCTGCGGTATGTCCGATGTCATGCCCTATCCCTCTACACGCTATCGTGATCTGACGCCTTCGATGCTCAAGGCATTTGAGCGGGCATTTGCTGCTGCAATCGATCGGGCGGTGGCTGAGTTTCGGCCCGATCTGGTGCTCTGCCATCACCTGTATCTGGTGACCGCATTGGCGCGCGAGTGCGTCCGGGGCGTGCCGGTTGTTGCCGTGTGCCATTCGACCGACCTGCGCCAGCTGCGTTCGCATGCGCTCGAGCGCGATCGCATCGTAAGTGCGGTTCGTCGGCTCGATGCCGTCTTTGCGCTCCATGCTGAGCAGGCTGAGCAGATTAGCCTGGTGTGCGGCGTCGATACCGATCGCATCCACGTGATTGGGACGGGCTACGACCATCGCGTCTTCTGTCGCGACGCAAGCGTGGCGAGGCAGCCGGGATCGCTTGTGTACGTGGGCAAGATTTGCTTTAAAAAGGGCGTCGAGTCGCTGGTTCGAGCCGTGTCATTGCCGATTGACGATGGCGTCCGCCCATCTGGCTTGGTGCTTGTGGGCGGCCGCGGGGACGATGCCGAGTACGCGCGTATCGAGCGCTTGGCCGCGGCCTCGGATGTGCCGGTGACGCTGGCGGGGCGCCTGGATAGCGATGAGCTCGTGCGTGCCTACCGCAGTTCCGACGTCTTTGTGCTGCCTTCGTTTTACGAGGGTCTGCCGCTCGTGACGATCGAGGCCCTCGCGTGCGGCTGCAAAGTTGTGGCGACCGATTTGCCCGGCGTTCGTCCCTGGATGGAGGCGATGCTTCCCGGTGCTCCCGTGACGTGGGTGGCGTCGCCGCGTATGACGGATGTCGACACGCCCGTGGCGGCCGACCTTCCGTTGTTTGAGCGCGCACTGGCAGATGCTATCGCGCAGGCGCTTGCGGCTCCGCCTTCGACGTTCGAGCCGTCGGCGGTCTCTTGGGAAGCGTGCCTGGCGCGTATACTTAAAGTCGTTGATTTGTTGGAAGGGAGGTTCGTATGGCTAAGGACACCATGAGGCTCACGTCTATGACGGCCGCGAGCGGTTGAGCCGCTAAGTTGGCTCCCGGAGCCCTCGCCCAGGTCCTGGGCGATTTACCCAATGTGCATAACGACAACCTGCTCGTGGGGTTCGATACCTCCGACGATGCGAGCGTCTTTCGCGTGGACGATAATTTGGGCCTCGTGCAGTCCATCGACTTCTTCCCGCCGATGGTCGACGATCCCTATCTGTTTGGCCAGATCGCCGCGGCCAACTCGCTGTCGGACATCTACGCCATGGGCGGGCGGCCGAGCCATGCCATGAACTTGCTGTGCATCCCGAGCTGCCTGGGCGTCGAGGTCGCCGGCATGATTTTGGCAGGCGGCGCCGATAAGTGCGTCGAGGCGGGTTGCTCCATCGCGGGCGGCCACACCATCAACGACGACGAGCCCAAGTACGGCCTGTCCGTGAGCGGTTTTGTGCCGCTCGATCGCATGCTCGCCAATAGCGGCGCACGCGTGGGCGATGTTCTGCTGCTGACCAAGGCGATCGGCTCGGGCATCATCACCACGGCCATTAAGGGCGAGCTCATCGAGCAGGACGAGGCCGCAGCCATGTTTGACTCGATGTGTACCCTCAACGAGGCCCCGATCCGTTTGGCCGAGGGGCTCGAACTTCACGGCTGCACCGACATTACGGGCTTTGGCCTGATCGGGCACGCATGCGAGATGGCCGAGGGCTCGGGCGTGCAGATTGAGCTTGCGTCGGGGGCGGTGCCGCTCTTTGATCAGGTGCTCGACATGGCGCGTCTGGGCATTATCCCCGCTGGCTCCTACCGCAACCAGGACTTCTTTGGCCCGCGCGTGACTGCCGACGAGGACCTGGAGCCGGGCATGTTGGATGCGCTGTACGATCCGCAGACCTCGGGCGGTTTGCTCATCGCGGCGCCTGCTGCCGATGTGGATGGGCTTGCGCGTCGCTTGCATGCCGAGGGGCGCATCGCGGCCGTTGTCGGGCGCGTGTGCGAGGCGGAGCCGGGCGGTCCTGCCGTCCGCGTTGTTCGCTAGCCCGCACGTTTATGTGACTGTTTGCCGTTCTCTAGAACGGCTCTTTCGAAAGGAATTTGCTATGTCTACCAAGATTGAAGTCAATGCCATGGGCGATGCCTGCCCGCTGCCCGTCGTCAAGACGCTTAAGGCACTCAAACAGCTTAATGGCGAGGGCGCCGTCGTGACTGCGGTCGATAACGAGACCGCCGTCAAGAACATCTCCAAGATGGCGCAGGAGAAGGGCTGCACGGCCTCGGTCGAGAAGGTTTCTGACGCCGAGTGGCACGTGACCGTGGCGACCTCTGGCGCCATTGCCATGGCCGATCCCGAGCAGGATGGCGCTGCCTTCTGTGATGCCAGCGCCGGCAAGGGCAGGCTCGTCATTTCCGTCTACACCGACTGCATGGGCCGTGGCGACGACGAGCTGGGCCACAAGCTCATGAAAGCGTTTATCTTTGCCGTGACGCAGCAGGAGGAGCTGCCCGCGACCATGCTGTTCTACAACGGCGGCGCCAAGCTCACCGTCGAGGGCTCGCCGGTGCTCGATGACCTGAAGGGTCTGGCCGAACAGGGTGTCGAGATCCTCACCTGTGGTACCTGCCTCGACCACTATGGCATTAAAGACCAGCTTGCGGTGGGCGAGGTCACCAACATGTACGTGATCGTGGAGAAGATGGAGCAGGCCGTGCGCGTCGTGCGCCCGTAGCGTATTGGTTGGAGTTGCCATGAGAGAAAAGCGCCCGGCGCTTGTCATCACGTTTCCCACCACGGCGGCCGCCATGGGCTGCGAGTCCCTGTGCATCGAGCGCGGCCTTCCCGGGCGAACGATTCCCGTGCCCGGGGAGGTCGCTGCCGGCTGCGGTCTGGCGTGGAAGGCGTTGCCTGCCGATGAGGAGCTGCTGCGCGGCGAACTCGCCGCGGCGGGCGTTCCCACCGAGGGCTATACCGTGATTGATATGTGGGAGGTCGTGCGATGATCTACCTGGATAACGCGGCGACGACCATGCATAAGCCGCAGACGGTCATCGATGCCGTGACGCAGGCGATGTGCTCGCTCGGCAATGCCGGGCGCGGTGCTACGTCGGGTGCCCTCGATGCCGCTCGTACGATTCACGGTTGCCGTGCCAAGCTCGCGCGCCTTTTAGGTTGCCCGAGGGCGGACCATGTGTGCTTTACGCCCAACTCCACCGCGGCGCTCAACACCGTCATCAATGGCGTGGTGCGCCCCGGCGACCGTGTGGTCACGACGGTGCTCGAGCACAACTCCGTGCTGCGTCCGCTTAACCGCCTGGCGGTGGAGCAGGGTGTGACCGTTGAGCATGCGGGCTGTGACGCGAACGGCGTGCTCGACTATGACGAGCTCGAGCAGCTGGTCACGCCGGGTACGCGCGCCGTGGTGGTGACGCATGCCTCCAATGTGACCGGCAATGCGGTCGACGTTGCACGTGTGGCCGCCATGGCCCATGCGGCCGGCGCGCTGGTAATTGTCGATGCCTCGCAGTCTGCCGGCACGGCGCATATCGATATGCAGGCCATGGGGCTCGACGTCGTGTGCTTTACCGGCCACAAGGGGCTCATGGGACCCCAAGGCACCGGCGGGCTGGCCGTGGCGGAGGGCATTGACGTGGCTCCGTGGGCCATGGGCGGCACGGGTGTGCACAGCTTCGATGCACTGCAGCCGCTTGAGTGGCCCACGCGCCTTGAGGCGGGCACGCTCAACGGCCACGGCATCGCGGGCCTTTCTGCCGGCCTCGACTTTATCGAGGCCCAGGGTGGGGTCGAGGCGATTGCTGCCCACGAGCGTGCGCTCGCCGATCGCTTCCTTGCCGGTGTGTGCGAGATTCCGGGGATTAAGCTCTACGGTGCCTTTGACCAGCCGGCGCACTCTGCGATCGTGTCGCTCAACGTGGGTGATATCGACTCTGCCGAGATCTCGGACGCGCTCATGCAAGGGTGGGGGATTGCGACGCGCCCCGGCGCCCATTGCGCTCCGCTCATGCACCGTGCGTTGGGAACCGAGCGCCAGGGCGTGGTTCGGTTCTCGTTTGGTTACTTCAACACGGCCGAGGAAGTCAACATGGCGATTGAGGCTCTGCGCGATTTGAGCTGCGATTAGACCAACCTTCTGCGCCCTTAGATAAACCGTTTGCGCAACCTTCCCGCATTGTCGCTTATACAGGGTATTGTGAGATGATGGCCCGCACTGGGTCCTCGGTATCTTTGCGAATTGCGGGAAGGTTCCTATGAACAGGATCACTGCTGCCCTCTATAGGTTTTTGGTTGTCTATCTTTCGGTTGCGATGGTCGTGACCTCGATACCCCTTGCGCCCCGCGCGGCCTATGCCGATGATGCCGGGGCGGTCGCCGTCGAGAGCGAGGCCCAAAAGACCGACTCGAGCTCTGACGCTGATGTCGATGCGGTCGATAACGCGTCGTCTTCGAGCGAGGGCAGCTCATCCACAACTTCCGACCAAACGAATAACGCTCAGGACGAATCGTCCAGCTCGGATACCAGCACTTCCACGTCGAGCTTGGCCCAAGACCTTTCGAGCTCCGCGACCAACTCCGATGCTGCAAAGAGCTTGGCTGCTACGGCGGAACCCTCGTCCGATGACAGCGAAGTCGATCCCCTCGTGTATGAGGACCCAACGGTCTATGAGTATGGCAAGCTTATGCCGAACGGCTATGTGTATCCGTGTGATGCTAGCGGAAGCGTTACGGTAGAGATTGATGGAAATGATCCGCACGAGAACTCTGTCGACGGTAAATTGGTAACCAACCTGATCGTTGATTTCGGAGCGGATAGGGTCCCTGGATATATTTGTGAGTACTCCTCCAATCTGCGTTCGGTGCGTTTTGAGAATAGCTCTATTTTTTCAATTGGACTACGCGCCTTTGCTGGGTGCACGAAT
>URIE01000106.1 GCA_900547805.1 uncultured Collinsella sp. | reverse complement strand
GGGGCCAGCGGCAAGTCAATAGACCATACGCCTACGGGCGAGGGACCACCAAACTGGGCTAAGCAGCCGGGCAGATCTTCTTGAAGAGCTCGATGACGTCGTCGAGCGTTGCCTCGCGCGGGTTACCCGGGAAGCAAGCGTCGGCCATGGCGTCCTTGGCCAGGACCTCGATCTCGTCAGCCTTCATGGCCTCGCAGACGTGCGGGATATTCACGTCGGCGGAAAGCTGCTTGACGGCGGCGATAGCGGCGTCGGCGGCCTCGTCGGTGCTCATGCCCGTGGTGTCAACGCCCATGGCGACGGCAACCTTGGCCAGGCGCTCGGCGCAAACCGGCTTGTTGAACTCCATGGCAATCGGCAGCAGCATGGCGCAGGCGACGCCGTGCGGGGTGTCGTAGTGAGCGGACAGGGTGTGAGCCATGGCGTGGTCGATACCCAGGCCAACGTTGGAGAAGCCCATGCCGGCGACATACTGGCCAAGAGCCATGCCCTCGCGGCCGGAGCCGGGCTGACCGGACTTGGCCTCGGCGACGGAGTCACGCAGGTTCTCGCTGATCAGCTTAATAGCCTCAAAGTGGAACATGTCGGAGAGCTCCCAGGCGCCCTTGGTGGTGTAGCCCTCAATGGCGTGGGTCAGAGCGTCCATGCCGGTAGAGGCGGTCAGGCCGGCGGGCATGGAAGCCATCATGTCAGGATCGACGACGGCGACCTCGGGGGCGTCGTTGGTGTCGACGCACACGAACTTGCGGACCTTCTCGGGGTCGGTGATGACGTAGTTGATGGTCACCTCAGCGGCGGTACCGGCGGTCGTCGGCACAGCGATGGTGAACACGGCGTGGTTCTTAGTGGGAGCAACGCCCTCGAGGCTGCGGACATCGGCGAACTCGGGGTTGTTGATGATGATGCCGATGGCCTTAGCGGTGTCCATGGAGGAGCCGCCACCGATGGTCACGATAGCGTCAGCCTCGGCGGCCTTGAAGGCCTCGACGCCGTCCTTGACGTTCTGGATGGTGGGGTTGGGCTTGATCTCGGAGTAGAGGCTCCAAGCGATGCCGGCGGCGTCGAGCTCGTCGGTCACCTTAGCGGTAACGCCAAACTTGACCAGATCGGGGTCGGAGCAGACGAAGATCTTCTTGTAGCCGCGACGCTGGAGCTCGCCGGGGATCTCCTTGATGGCGCCGGAACCATGATAAGAGATGGTATTGAGAACGAAACGATTAGCCATTGATAGCCTCCCATCGTGTGCGGGGCACCCATTACGCCCCACGCTATGAGTCCCATCCTAACGCTTTTGAAACAAAAAACACGTGAGAACATCAAAAGTGTTAAAGCGTTTCAACAGAATAACGGAGCCCTAGCCCTTCCCTCCCGACTGCAGCGAAGGCTGGATTATAGGAGCAATCGCCCAAAGAATACGACCAACTCAGTCTATAAATTGTTTCTGTTTTAGCAATATATGTTTGACAGTACTTTTATAAAAGGATACTCTAGAGTAAATAACAAGCATGCAGCAAATAGCGTCATTCATTTTGTTAGAAATTGCCCATGCGGTTATTGCAGCTGCATGTACTGCAACGTACAGCGTAATTCTCCGCACGAAGCAGAAGACGGTTCTAATTCGATCGAGGCGATGACACGTGATGGCTACTGGTCCAAAATCGAACAAGACGGCTACAAACGAATATCGAATCTCAATTGAAGGTAACCCTTATCCGCATACTCTGGCCCTCATCAACCCAGCGGGAGACAACCTCAACATCAAAAAACATGGGTTCACGGGTCCACTAGGACAGCTATTGAGTCTTAAATATACCGTTTATGACGATGCAAACGAAAAACTCTTCACTGTCGTCGACGGCGGTTTTAGCAACATGCCCAGGGTTGCGCTCATCATCGAACACAAGGAAGTTGCGGTGTTTGATTATGGCCTAAACAGACTTGAGATGAAGTGCGTAACGAACATACCGAATTACTCAATAAAAGGTAACTTCCTATTTGGAGATTATGATATATTCAGCCAACGGGAAGTGAAACTATCTTCAATTATCGTCCTTCAATGTGATAAACAATCGTGCTTTAGCATACAGGTTTTGGATAAAGCCGAATTAGCCGCCGCAATTGGAATACCTACAGCCATTGCCCTTCTTAGGGCTCGGATTGAAGAGCATCTCGAATAAATAGCAAAAAGCAGTTCGTAACAACATTCAGGAGCTAGATAGTTTTTCTGGCTCCTGAATGTTGTTACGAACATGCACCTTAGCGCTTAAGACTCGCGGTCTGCCAGTCAGCTATGATGCGGGCCCATTTCCTGTGCAAATCGCGCTCGCGGTCGATGAACATGATGGCAAACGCGACAAACAGCAGCAAGCTCGCCACGACGATGGCGTGCAGGCCCATGCGCTCAATACACCAGTTGCCCAACACGGCGCCAAACACAAAGGTAAAAATCACGCCAAAGTACAGCAGGCCGTTTTCCAAAAAGCCGCGCCTGTGGGTGATGATGTAATCGTCCACGTTTTGCAGCGCGTTGCGCAAGTTGCCGATGCACATGGTCGTAGCGATGCCATGACCGTGAATCTTGCGGAAGCTCTCGACCTGCATGCCGCAGGCAAACGAAGTGAGGCAGTTGGCGAGCAGGTTGTAACCACCACCGGGGATAAAGCTCACGCCCAGCAAGATAACGGCTTCAAAAAACACCGTCACCTGGCGCCAGTGAATCACACTGCCAAACCGCTCGTGAACCAGGTCGGCAAGCATAATGCCCACGGCAAACGACACCACAGGGAAGAAGTAGCGCCCCGCAAGTGCCCAATTGCCCTCCGAGATGCTCACGCCCACAAGCAGGATGTTGCCCGTCTGCGCGTTTGCGAAAACATGGTCGCGCCCAATGTACGAATACACATCCATAAAGCCGCCGGCGAGCGCCAGGATAATGCCCAGTTCGATGGACTCCGATATCTGTTTGGCACGCTGCATCGTCGTGCATCCTCCTTGTTGACGACTCTCTCGTGCGTTGGCGGAAACATAGCCGCCGTTCATACTGTAACCCATTGACAACATGGCGTGCGCGCGAGACGGGTTCCCCAACGCGCAGATACACAGTCTGGAAACAAACAACACACGCATCGACGCGCCGATCCGCCAGCCCATGTACTCCACCAGTCTTTTTAGCGCCGTCCCAAAAAGACTGGTTACAATTACGTGCAGCATACTAACAACGGGAGGAATCGTGGCAAAAAAGCCCCAGGACGCTCAGCACAACCAGCACGGCAAGCATGCCCAGCGCGGCCAGCAGCAAAAGCGCGGCGACAAGGCGCAGGCCACGGTCTCCCCCGCCACCCGGGTCGCGCACGCCCCGGCTGCGCCCGCCCGTCCCTGGCGCCCGGGCCGCGATAAGTTCCTCCCCGTCAGCCGCGCCGACATGGATGCGCGCGGCTGGGACCAGTGCGACTTTGTCTACATCTGCGGCGACGCCTACGTGGACCATCCCAGCTTTGGCATGGCCATCATCAGCCGCGTCCTCGACGCGCACGGCTACAAGGTGGGCATCATCTGCCAACCCGACTGGACCGACCCCGCCAGCATCACCGTGCTCGGCGAGCCGCGCCTGGGCTTTTTGGTCAGTGCCGGCAACATGGACTCCATGGTCAACCACTATTCGGTGACCAAGCACCGCCGCCACACCGACGCCTATACCCCCGGCGGCGAGGAGGGGCACCGCCCCAATCGTGCCGTCACGGTCTACGGCAATCTCATCCGTCAGACGTTCAAGGACGCTCCCATCATTATCGGCGGCATCGAGGCAAGCCTGCGCCGCCTGGCCCACTACGACTACTGGCAGGACAAGCTCAAGCGCTCGGTGCTGCTCGACTCGGGCGCCGACATCCTCATCTACGGCATGGGCGAGCACGCAATCGTCGAGATCGCCGACGCGCTCGACGCGGGGCTGCCCGTCGATCAGATTACCTATATCAATGGCACCGTCTACCGCACGGGTTCGCTCGACGAGGTCTACGACTACGACCTGCTGCCCAGCTGGGACGACCTTGTCGCCGACAAGCTCAACTACGCGCGCAGCTTTAACGTGCAGCAGCAAAACATGGACCCCATCACCGGGCATCGCCTGGTAGAGCCCTACCCCAACAGCGTCTATGTGGTGCAGAACCCGCCGTCGGCGACGCTCACCACCGACGAGATGGACGAGGTGGCCGAACTCCCCTACGCACGCGATTGGCATCCCGATTACGACGCAGCGGGCGGCGTGCCAGCCTTTGCCGAGATCAAGTTTTCAATCAGCTCCAACCGCGGGTGCTTTGGTGAGTGCTCATTTTGCGCGCTGACCTTCCACCAGGGCCGCGTGCTGCAGATGCGCAGCCACGACTCGATCATGCGCGAAGCCGAGCTACTCACGCACGACCCCGAGTTTAAGGGCTACATCAACGACGTGGGCGGACCGACGGCCAACTTTAGCCGCCCGGCCTGCGACAAGCAGCTCAAGCACGGCGTGTGCAAGAACAAGCGTTGTCTATGGCCGAGCGTGTGCAAGAACATGGTGGTCGACGAGAGCGGCTACACACAGTTGCTGCGCGATCTGCGCCAGCTGCCGGGCGTCAAGAAGGTCTTCGTGCGCAGCGGCATCCGCTTTGACTACACCATGGCCGACGCCTCGGACGAGTTTTTGCGCGAGCTGCTGGAGCATCACGTCTCGGGCCAACTGCGCGTAGCGCCCGAGCACGTGAGCGACGCGGTGCTCTCCGTGATGGGCAAGCCGAGCCGCGCCGTCTACGATGCGTTCTGCCGCAAATTTGAGCGCTTGAACCGCGAATACGGACTCAAGCAGTACGTTGTGCCGTATCTGATCTCGAGCCACCCCGGCTCGACCATGAAGGAAGCCGTGGACCTTGCCGAGGCCGTGCGCGACATGGGCTACATGCCCGAGCAGGTGCAGGACTTCTACCCCACGCCGTCCACCATGTCGACGTGCATGTACTACACCGGCGTGGACCCGCGCACCATGGAGCCGATCTATGTGGCGCGCGACCCGCACGAGAAGGCCATGCAGCGCGCGCTCATCCAGTATCGCAAGCCCGAAAACTACAAGCTCGTGCGCGAGGCGCTGGAAAAGGCCGGGCGTCGTGACCTGATCGGCTACACCAAGCATTGTCTGATTCGTCCCGTGCCCCCGCGCCCGGGCGAGGCATCGGCCAGCGGCGGACACGGCACCGGCAAGAAGGGCGGCAAGGGCCACGGTGGCGCCACCGGCAAGCAGACCGTTGACCACCTGCGCTGCGATGGAATTCGGGGCAACACCCGTCACCACGGCGATATCTCCAGCGAAACGGCTGGTTTCCGCCGATTCGGAAGCGTTTTCTCCTGCTTCGGCAGCGACACGATTGAATGCGATCTTCAGATCCGCGTTGTCGCTCTTGCCTGCATACCAAGCGGCTTCGTCGGCAATGGTCTTGCCGAGACCGATGAAGCTACCGTTCAATGCGGATTCATCGTTGTTGTAGTAGGCGCGTGCCAAGTCTTCACGTGCGGATGCCCAACGATCGTCGAACAGAATGGCCTTGCGCTCGTCGAAACGAGGTTCGACCTGCTTCGGCCAGTCAGTGCCGAGTTCAGCTTCGACCGCAGCCACAACAGCAGCGTTCTCATCAGCAGTTTCTTCGGCAACCGGAGCGGCAACGCCCAGCTGGTTCAGCACGAACTTCGCCGTGGAGGCGAGCACACCATCGGCACCGGTCACCTTGGCTGCGAACGCGTCCAAAGCGGCGGAATCAACCACTGCCCCGCCGGCTGCGCCACCGGCGCTCGGCATGGCAACGGCGATGCCCT
>URIE01000105.1 GCA_900547805.1 uncultured Collinsella sp. | reverse complement strand
AGCCCGGACATGACAACAATGTCACGCCCGGGCTATTCAAGCAGGATAAACTCAACCAAGTTAACCCCGCAGGTCGTCTAAGGGGTCAAAGTGCCGCAGATTGCCACGAAAGAGGAGCGAAGCGTACTTAAGGTACGCGAGCGACGATTGAGCGGCAAGGTGCGGTGCTTTGGTCCCCTTAGACCAACTTTCCTAGACAGTGGTCAATCATGTGTTGAATCATCTGCGCCTCGAAGCCCACAAAGTCCTGCTTGCGCTCGCGCATCTTGCCGTCGACGATCACGTCATAAGCGACCTTGCACTTGATATAGCGCGTGGACTTGGTGATTTCCTCGTGCGTCAGGCAGCTCTCCTCCATCTTGCTGGCACCCAGGCCAAACACCAGACGGGGGTTGTAGAGCACATGGGGCTCGCCGGCATCGTCCAGGTAGACGCAGACCTTCTTGGTGACGCCGATCTGGTTGGCGGCAAGGCAGCCGGCATCGTCGAGCGACTTGATGGTATCGATCAGGTCCTGTGCCACCGACTCGTCCTCGACGGTCGCGACCTCGCAACGCTGGGACAGAATAGCCTCGTCGTGGCAGAGCTCTTTAATCATACGTTCCTCCATAGGGGTCGTTGTAACTGCTTAAGTATACGGTACCCACACATTTTCATACGGAAAATACCGCCCGTCCGCTACAAAGCGCCGAACATCAACATGTGAGGAACAGCAAGATTGTAAAGGCGATATAGTGAGTGAGTTCGTGTCAATCGGCCTAAACTCGGGGCCGAACAAGGAAAGGGTATGCATGGACGAACTATTTCACGTCAGCGAGCGCAAGTCCACAATCGGGACCGAACTCCGCGCTGGACTGACAACATTCCTGGCGATGGCCTACATCATCGCCGTCAACCCCGCGGTGCTCTCGGGCGCTGGCATCGATGCGGGAGCGCTCGCCTGCGCCACCTGCCTGGGCGCCGGCATCATGACCATCTGCATGGGCATCTTCGCTAACCGCCCGCTCGCCTGCGCGTCGGGCTTAGGCGTCAACGCGATGATCGCTGGAATCACCACCACCGTCTGCGGCGGTGACTGGCACGTGGCCATGAGCGTTATCTTCCTCGAGGGTATCGTCATCTTGCTGCTCGTCCTGTGCGGCCTGCGCGAGGCCATTATGGACGCCATCCCCGTGGTCCTGCGCCACGCCATCTCGGTTGGCTTAGGCCTGTTTATCGCCATGATCGGCCTGTGCGACGCCGGCATCATCACCGCTGGCGCCGGTACGCTCGTCGGCCTGGGCGACATCGCCTCCCCCACCTTTATCGTCGGCATCATCTCCATCGTCGTGACGGTTGCCCTGGCTTCCCGCAACGTGCCGGGCTCGCTGCTCATCGGCATCATCGTCGCCGTTATCGCCGGTATCCCGTTGGGTGTAACCCACGCCCCCGAGGGCCTCATCGCACCGCTCGACTTCTCGACCTTTGGCGCCCCGTTTGCCAGCACCGCCGATGGCAACATGGCCATCGTGAAGGTTCTGACCGACCCGATGCTGCTCGTCGTTGCCTTCTCGCTGCTCATGAGTGACTTCTTCGACACCATGGGCACCGCGATGGCCGTCGCCAAGCAGGGCGAGTTCTTGACCGAGGACGGCAATGTCGAGGACATCCGTCCCATCCTGGTCGTCGACTCCGTGGCCGCTGCTGCCGGTGGCTTTATGGGCGTCTCCTCCATCACCACCTTCGTCGAGTCCACCTCTGGCGCTGCCGACGGTGGCCGCACGGGCCTCACCTCCGTCACCACCGGCGTGCTGTTCATTCTCGCCGCGTTCTTCTCCCCCATCGTCACCATCGTTTCCAGCGCCGCCACCTGCGGTGCTCTGGTCTACGTCGGCTACCTCATGATGAGCGAGGCCTCCGAGATCGACTGGTCCGACGTGTCGCAGGGTTTCCCGGCGTTCATGATTGTCGCCGGCGTGCCCTTCACCTACTCCATCTCTGCCGGCATTGGCCTGGGCTTTATCGCCTACGTGATCGTCGCGCTCTTTAAGGGCGAGGCCTCCAAGATCAAGCCGCTCATGTGGATCGCAGCCCTTGCCTTCCTCGTCTACTTCTTCGTGGCGTAACGGCATAGTCTGCTAAAGCAAAACAACAAAGCGCGGAATCGCATCGAGCGGCTCCGCGCCTTTCTTTTAGCGTCTGCCCCCGTGCCAGCGTGCGACAATTGAGGCTGTCAATATCACAACACCGAGAGAAGCCTGCCTTGGAAGCGCATCAGAAGCAGATAATCGTTTATTCAGAGCGTGCGGAAGGTACGCCCGTCATCTACCTCCCCGTGGTTATGGGCGACGGTAGTGAAGTCTACGAGCGCTGCCGAGAGCTCGACTGCCCGCCGTTCACCCTTGTCGCCATCGGAGGACTCGATTGGAATCGCGAGCTGAGCCCCTGGGAATGCGACGGAACTATACGAGATGCCGAGCCCTTTGGCGGACAGGCTGCTGGTTTTCTTGACGAGTTGTTGAAGCAGATAATCCCCCAGGCCGAATCATCGCTCCCGCAACCGCCCGCCTGGCGCGGCGTTGCCGGCTACTCGTTGGCGGGTCTTTTTGCACTGTGGACACTTTGGCAAACAGATGTCTTTGAGCGCGCGGCAAGTGCATCGGGGTCGCTGTGGTTCCCCGGCTTTATCGACTACGCGCGCGAGCGCACGATGACAGCCACGCCCGACGCCGCCTATCTGTCGCTCGGTAAAAAGGAAACCAAGACGCCCAACCGCATGATGCGGCACGTACTCGACGATACGCACGCGATGGAAGAGCTGTTTATAGAGCGTGACATTCCAACAACGCTGGAGCTCAACCCCGGCAACCACTTTGCCCAAACTGACCTGCGCATGGCGCGCGGCATCCACTGGATACTGACGCATTAAAAATGGCATCCACGCGTACATACACGCATGGACGCCATTTTTAATTTGGCTGAACGCAGCTGCTATTCAGCAGTCTCCTCAAGCTCGGAAGTATCGAACTCAAAGTCGTTACCGGGCAGGATGGCGTTGAGCACAATGCCCACCAGCGAGCCCACGGCAAGGCCCGAAAGCGAAATCGTCACGCCGCCCAGCTCCAGCACAATGGCGCCGGTGGTACTGTAGGCAATGCCGAGCGAAAGCACGAGCACCAGAGCCGCCACCAGCACGTTGCGGTTGTTCTGGAAATCAACCTGGTTCTCGATGAGGTTACGTACACCAACGGCGCTGATCATGCCGTAGAGCACGAGCGACACGCCGCCGATAACGCACGCCGGCATGGCGGCAATCACCGCAGCGAACTTGGGGCAGAACGAGAGGACAATGGCGCAGCACGCGGCAATGCGAATCACGCGTGGGTCGAACACGCGCGTAAGCGCAAGCACGCCGGTGTTCTCGCCATACGTGGTGTTGGCGGGGGCGCCAAAGAGCGATGCCAAGATGGTCGCCAGGCCATCGCCGAGCAGGGTACGGTGCAGACCGGGATCGGCAATGTAATTGCGTTCGCAGGTAGAGCCAATGGCGGAGATATCGCCAATGTGCTCAATCATGGTCGCAAAGGCCAGCGGCATGATGGTGATGATGGCCGTCGTGGCAAGACCGCTATCGAACTGCGGGCCAAAGAGCGCAAACACGGTGTTGTCCCACACGATGGGCAGACCGACCCAGGGGGCGGCTGCGACGCCAGAGAAGTCGACCTCGCCCAACGCGGCCGCAACGGCATAGCTCACCACAACGCCCAGCAAAATCGGCACGATCTTGACCATGCCGCGGCCCCAGATGTTGCAGATGACGATCACGGCCACAGCGATAACGGCGACAAGCCAGTTGGTCTGGCAGTTGGCAATGGCAGAGCTCGCCAGGATCAGGCCGATGGAAATGACGATGGGACCGGTCACCACCGGCGGAAAGAAGCGCATGACACGCTTGGCGCCAAATGCGCGGAACAGCGCCGCCAGCACCGGATAGAGCAGGCCGGCGCAGGCAACGCCCAGGCAAGCGTAAGGCAAAAGCTCGGCCTCGCCGTTGGGTGCAATGGCGGCATAACCCGCGATAAAGGCAAACGACGAGCCCAGAAACGCGGGCACCTTACCGCGCGATAGAAAATGAAACAGCAGCGTGCCGATGCCGGCGAACAGAAGCGTCGCCGAAACGGAAAGGCCGGTGAGTACGGGCACGAGCACCGTGGCTCCGAACATCGCAAACATGTGTTGCAAACCCAACACGAACATGCGCGGGCGGCCGAGCGACGATGCGTCGTAGATGGCATCGCTGACGGCGGGCGTCGAGGACTGGGACATGGATGTCCTTTCGAATGGAAGGGCGATCAGGCATATCGGATAACCTGCCCGAACGATACGATCCGAACCATTGTACGCGATACACTATGCCTCGCACGCGCCGCCACCTGCAAACACTAGCGCTATTTCCAAACGCGCTCGGCAATGCGCTTGACCAGCGCGATCTTTGCCCACTGCTCGTCCTCGGTCAGCTTATTGCCAATCTCGCAGCTGGCAAAGCCGCACTGGGGCGACAGGTACAGGTTCTCGAGCGGCACATACTTTGCGGCCTCGCGGATGCGCTCGACGATAACATCCTCGTTCTCGAGCTCTGCCGCTTTGGTGGTCACCAAGCCCAGCACGACCTTCTTGCCGGGAGCAACGTACTTGAGCGGCTCAAAACCACCGGCGCGGGGCGTGTCGAACTCCAGATAGAACGCGTCAACGTCCTCATGCGCAAACAGGTACGGCGCGATGGGGTCGTAGCCGCCCTCAAAAGCGTAGGTGGAGTGGTAGTTGCCGCGGCATACATGCGTGTTGATAACCAGATCGTCGGGCTTGCCCTCGATGGCGGCATTGTTGAGCGCCACGCCCAGCTCGCTTACCTTTTGCAGGTCGACCGGGCTCATGCCGGTTTTGGCAACAAAATCGGTATCGCAGTAGATGCCCCAGGTGCAGTCATCAAACTGGATGTTGCGGCAGCCCGCGGCATACAGGTCAGCAATCACGGTGCGGTATGCTGCGGCAATGGCATCGACGAGCTCTTCGTCGGTCTTGTAGACGGCGTGCAGACTCTCCTGCTGGCCATCGCAGCGGTCGAGTGTGACTTCGGAGAACGTCTGGATCGGCGCCGGAATGGTCTGGCGCGCGACCTGGCCCTCTCCCTCGAGCGACTTGATAAATATGAAGTGCTCGACGAACGGATGATTCTCGCCGCTAATGGGACCGGTTACCACGGCGGTGTCGGCGGTAGTCTCCTCATCGTGGAACATGTAGCCCGTGCGCGAGGCGCGGCGCTCAATGCCGTTGAGGCCCCACATAAAATCGAGGTGCCAGTAGCTGCGGCGGAACTCGCCATCGGTAATCACCTGCAGGCCGGCAGCCTTCTGCTTGGCCACTAAGTCGCGGATGGCCTCGTCCTCGACGGCCTTAAGGCCGGAAGCGTCGAGTTTACCCGCGACATAGGCGGCACGGGCGTCCTTTACAGCCTGCGGACGAAGAAAACTGCCGACGATATCGGCACGAAACGGCGCGTTCGGTTGAATCGAAGTGCTCATAGATATCTCCCTTTGCATTGGTTGCTTTACTGGGACAGAGTATGAGCGCTCATATGGACATCGTAAAATATATGTTTATAACAGTTTGATATAGATGCTTCCTATATCAGTTTGGACTGCCATAAAGAGATTTGACCCGTGCAGAACGCAGCAGTCTAGATGTGCTGACGAATCGCTTCGATATAGGCCTGCCCGTAGCGCGTAAGTGTCGTGTTCTTGCGCGTGATGATGCCGATCTCCATGTACTCGTCTACATCGAGCGGAATGGAGATAATGCCGGGGCCGTTAAG
>URIE01000104.1 GCA_900547805.1 uncultured Collinsella sp. | reverse complement strand
CGTCTTGGCCGCGTGATGGACGAGCTCAAGGACAACACCTTTGCGGGCCTTTCGGGCAACTTTGAGAGCATCTACAACGAGCTCATGAACAACAACGACCCCGACTTGGTTATGGCAGATTTCCGCAGCTACGTCGACGCCTGGGAGAAGCTCACCGGCAGCTATGGCGACCAGGAGACCTGGAACCGCAAGGCGCTGCTCAACACCGCATCCAGTGGCTGGTTCTCGTCCGACCGCACCATTCGCGAGTACCGCGACGAGATCTGGCACGCATAAGCGCGCGAGCTCCCTTTGCCAGCACGGCATTACTCGACGGGCGCGACCGAGCGCCGCGCCCGTCGCTAATGGGTTTAGAAACATCGATGACAGAAGGAGAAATCGATGAGTAAGAAAGAATGCATCGCGATGCTCCTCGCAGGAGGACAGGGCAGCCGATTGGGGGCACTCACCCAAAAGATCGCTAAGCCGGCGGTTAGCTTTGGTGGCAAGTTCCGCATTATCGACTTTTCGCTGTCCAACTGCTCCAACTCGGGCATCGACACGGTGGGCGTTCTGACGCAGTACCGTCCCTACCTGCTGCATGCCTACGTGGGCTCCGGCGAGGCGTGGGACCTGGACAGCCGCGACGGCGGCGTGTCGATCCTGCCGCCGTACGAGACGCAGACCGGCGGCGCCTGGTATGCGGGCACGGCCGACGCCATTACGCAGAACCTCGACTACATTAAGGCCAACGACCCCAAGTACGTCCTGATTCTTTCCGGCGACCACCTGTATCGCATGGACTACCGCAAGATGCTCAAGACGCACATTGAGAACAACGCCGACCTTACGGTGAGCGTTATGCCCGTGCCGTGGGAGGAGGCCAGCCGCTTTGGCATCCTGACCACCGACCCCGAGGACGGCCGCATCACCAAGTTTACCGAGAAGCCCGAGAAGCCCGATTCGAACCTGGCGTCCATGGGCATCTACATCTTCTCGGCCGACGTGCTGATCGAGGCCCTCGAGGAGGACGCCTTGGACCAGCGCTCGAGTCATGACTTTGGCAAGGACATCATCCCCAAGCTGCTCGGCGAGGACAAGCGCCTGTACAGCTACGAGTTCCACGGCTTTTGGAAGGACGTCGGCACCATCGCCAGCTTCCACGAGACCTCGATGGACCTGCTGGGCAACAACCCCGAGTTCGATCTGTTCGACAAGAACTTCCCCATCATGTCCAACATCACCACGCGTCCGCCGCACTACATTGGCCCGGACGGTCGCCTGGACGACTGCCTGGTCTCCAACGGCTGCAAGATCTACGGCACCGCTCGCCACTCGATCCTTTCGACCGATGTCATCATCGAGGAGCGCGCCGTGGTCGAGGACTCCGTGCTGCTGCCGGGTGCGCACGTTAAGAGCGGCGCGCACATCTGCCGCGCTATTTTGGGCGAGAACTCCACGGTCGAAGAGGGCGTGAAGCTCGGCTCTGTCGATACCACCAAGGATACGGCCGTCGTTGGAAATGACGTCGTTATCGGGAAGGGGGAATGATCCGATGATCAATCGCAAGGCCATCGGTTATATCACCGCTAACTACTCTTCGACCTACGGCAGCGTGCTGCTCAAGGACCGCCCCATCGCGTCCGTTCCGTTTTTGGGCCGCTACCGCCTGATCGACTTTCCGCTGTCCAACATGATGAATGCCGGCATCAAGACCGTCGGCGTCGTCATGCCGGGCAACTACCGCTCGCTGATCGACCACGTGGGCTCGGGCAAGGACTGGGGCCTGGACCGCAAGAAGGGCGGCCTGTTCATGGTCCCCGGCAACGCGTATGGCACCACCAAGGGCGGCATGCGCTTCCTGCTGCGCGACATCATCTCCAACAAGACACTGTTCCAGCGCTCGCAGAAGCCCTATGTTGTGATGATGGGCACCAACATCATCTTTAACATGGACCTCAACACCATCATCGAGGCGCACGAGAACTCTGGCGCCCAGATGACCGTGGTGTACTGCAAGGCCACGCGCAACGTTGAGGACGAGACCAAGCTCGAGATCGGCGAGAACGGCCGCCTGACGGGCGTGAGCGCCGGCGTCGTGTACGGCGACAACGCGTCCATGGACTGCTGCATCGTCAACCGCGAGACGCTGCTCGAGATCATCGACCACTACCAGGCCGCCGACTATCTGGACCTGCTCGAGGCGCTCCAGGGCGACTTTGGCAACATCGACGTGTGCAGCTACGAGTACAAGGGCGAGGTCGTGGGCGTGTTTAGCGAGAAGTCGCTGTATCGCCGCAGCATGGACCTGCTCGACCAGACCGTCGCCGACCAGCTCTTTGACCCCGAGCGCCCGATCCTGACCAAGGCCCACGACGTGCCGCCTTCGCGCTATGCGACCGGCAGCCACGCGTGCAACTCGATCATCTCGGCCGGCTGCATCATCAAGGGCACCGTGCGCAACTCAATCCTGTCACGCGGCGTCGTGGTCGAGGAAGGAGCTTCGGTGACCAACTCGATCATCAACCAGAGCTGCATCATCAAGAGCGGCGCACGCGTTGAGAACGCCATCCTGGACAAGAACAACGTGGTCCCCACCAACACCGAGCTTCGCGGCACGCCCGAGAACATCCTGGTGCTGGGCAAGGCTCCGTTAACTTCTGACACCACCATCGTACGTTAACGTTGGCACCGCAACATCGCTCGTAACATGTAGAATAGCCGCCCGGTTAGCGCCTGGCGGCTATTCTCGAATTGCAACATGGGAGACAATATGGCAGAAACCAGCAAAAAGATGCAGATCGTGTTTGCCTCGGCCGAGTGCGCACCGTTTGTTAAGACCGGTGGCCTGGGCGACGTGGCAGGCTCGCTGCCCTCGGCGCTCGTGCGCGCCGGCGCCGAAGTCATCGTAATGGTGCCCAAGTACGCAACCATCAAGGACGAGTGCAAGGCGCAGATGGAGCACTTTGCCGACTTTTACGTGAGCCTGGGCTGGCGCAACGAGTATTGCGGGCTGGAGAAGCTCGAGCACGACGGCGTCACCTATATGTTTATCGACAACGAGCGCTACTTTGCGCGCGACTATCCGTACGGCTTCTTTGACGACGGCGAGCGCTTTGCGTTCTTCTCCAAGGCCATCACCGAGAGCCTGCAGCACCTGCCCGAGGGTTTTGAGTGCGACATCCTGCACTGCAACGACTGGCAGACGGCGCTGGCGCCCGTGTTCTTGCGCGAGTTCTACCAGGGCCTGCCGCTGTACGACCGCGTCAAGACCGTGTTCTCGATCCACAACGTGGCGTTCCAGGGCCAGTTTAGCGACACCGTGATGGAGGACATCCTGGGTGTGGCGCATATTCCGGCGGCAGCTACGCAGCTGCGCTGCGACGCCTGCAGCATCAACTACATGCTGGGCGCGCTGCGCTATGCCGACGCTATTACCACGGTGAGCCCCACCTATGCGGGCGAGATCCAGACGCCCGAGTTTGGCGAGGGCCTGGACGGCGTGCTGCGCGAGCGTTCCTACGCGCTGCAGGGCATCCTCAACGGCATTGACGTGGCGGCCTTTAACCCGGCAACCGACAAGCGCATTGCCGCCAACTACACGGTTGACGACCGTTCCGGCAAGGCCGTGTGCAAGGCCAAGCTGCAGGAAGAGCTGGGGCTCGAGGTTCGCGATGACCGTCCGCTGATGGTGATGGTCACGCGCCTGACGCGCCAGAAGGGCATGGACCTGGTCATGTACGCGCTCGACCGCATCCTGTCCGGCGGCGTGCAGGTAGCGGTGCTGGGCACCGGCGACCGCGACTACGAGGACGGCCTGCGCTACTTCCAGGACAAGTACCCCGGCACCATGGCCGCGCGCATCGAGTTCGATCCTGCGCTGTCGCAGCGCATGTACGCCGCCGCCGATATGTTCCTGATGCCTTCGAAATTTGAGCCCTGCGGCTTGTCGCAGATCATCGCCATGCGCTACGGCACCCTGCCGATTGTTCGCGAGACCGGTGGTCTGAAGGACACCGTGATCCCGTATAACGAGTTTACCGGCGAGGGCACGGGCTTCTCGTTTGCTAACTTTAACGGCGACGAGATGGGCGATGCGGTGTTTCGCGCGGCGCGCCTGTTCTGGGACAACCGCGAGGCCTGGAACCAGCTGGTCACGCAGGCTATGAGCCAGGACTTTAGCTGGACGCGCTCGGCCGATAAGTATCTGGACCTGTACTTCTTTATGCATCCGAAGATCGAGAGGCCGGCGGCGGTTGAGGTTGCTGCCGTTGAGGAGCCCAAGGTTGAGGAGAAGCCGGTTGAAGCTGAGGCCGAGGCTGAGCCCAAGGCAGAGGCTGCTCCCGAACCCGAGGCCAAGCCGGCTGCGAAGCCTGCCGCCAAGAAGACCACGACTCGTAAGTCGACGGCCAAGAAGGCTACTACTACGAAGGCTGCCACCAAGACCGCTTCGACGATCAAGGCTGCTGCTACCAAGACGACCGCTGCCAAGGCTACGACCACGCGCAAGCGCACGACCGCTGCCGCTAAGAAAGCCACCGTGGCCGAGGTCGCTCCCGAGGTAAAGGCCGAGGCCACGGCTGAGCCTCCTGCAACCGAGGCCAAGCCGGCCGCCAAGGCTCCGGCTAAGACCGCAGCCAAGAAGACGACTGCCGCTAAGACCACCGCTGTCAAGAAGACCACGGCTTCGAAGACAACGACCACCAAGGCCGCTGCAACGAAGGCAGCCCCCAAGGCCGCTGCAAAGCCGACTGCCAAGGTTGAGGAGACAGGCGCCGAGCCCAAGCCCGCTGCCAAGACCACCACGCGCAAGAGCGCCACGACGACGGCCAAGAAGACCACGACCAAGGCCGCTGCCCTCAAGGCAGAAGCCAAGCCCGAGGTCAAGGCCGCCCCGAAGGCCGAGGCCAAGGTTGAGGCAAAGCCCGAGCCCGCCAAGGTGACTCCGGTCTCCCCCGCCGCTCCGGCCGAGGAAAAGGCCCCGTCCAAGAAGACGTCCGTCCGCAAGGCAACCGCCACCCGCAAGCGTCGCTAATCCGGACGATCCAAAACCCAAACATCACCATACAGGGGGGTGTCGTTAACCGCGACGCCCCCCTGTTCTATAGATTTGGTAAAACGATTTTCTAGGACAACCGTTCGCCGATAGTGAACGGCTGTGGTTTAGACAACTAAAGCACAACGATATACTTAAGAACTGTGCGTTAAGTCCATGACCCGTTGGCCATGAATGTATAGAACTGGACCGTACTATGAGATTGATTCACAACAGCCGCCTGCCGCAGTTTCGCAACCCCTTTGGCGCTGTGACCACTGGAACTTCCGTTGCACTCTCGGTGATTTTGGAGGACGCCGATCCCAACCAGGCAACGCTCACCCTGCGCACCTGGGTCGATGGCGTCGGCGAGACCCTGATTCCGATGGAGCACGAGGGCGATGGCATTTTTACCGGCGAGCTCAAATGCACCGAACCGTGTCTTGTGTGGTACAGCTTTATATGCAATATCGAGGGCCAGCCCGAGGTTCGCTTGGGCGCGCCGCAGGGCCGCACTGGCGGCGAGGGTGTGACCTACGGCTACGCCGAGGTTCCGTCCTTCCAGATTACCGTCTACAAGCACCGCGAGAACCGTCCCACTTGGTACGAGCGCGGTATGGTCTACCAGATCTTCCCTGATCGCTACGCCCGCGACGAGCACTGGCGCGAGCGCACGCTGGCTCAGGTCGAAAAGCCGCGCAACGGAATCCAGCGCCGCATGGTCGAGGACTGGAACGAACCGCCCGAGTACGAGCGTGCCGAAGACGGCTCCATCAAGACCTGGGATTTTTACGGCGGTTCGCTCAAGGGTATCCAAAATGACCTGCCTCGCATCGCCGAGCTGGGCTTTACGGCAATCTACCTCAACCCCATCTTTGAAGCCGCGAGCAACCCTGTCTCT
>URIE01000103.1 GCA_900547805.1 uncultured Collinsella sp. | reverse complement strand
CCTCTTGACTGCCAGTCAAGCGCTCTCCCAGCTGAGCTACGCCCCCGTGACGAGGTAGTACTATAAGGGAAGACCTTCTTTGATGCAAGAGGTTTTTGTTGAAACTTTTTCTTACGGGTTTTCCTGGGACGGCGGATAAAACCCTGATGCGATAACCCTTACTTGTAGAGGTAAGCGATGGCGGTGCCGGTGTGGACTTCGATCGTGGCCGTTCTTCTAACGACATTGGAAATGCCTGTGTCGGCTAGTAAACCTAATTTGGCGTGGTCTAGTTCCCATTCTAGGCCGTGTTCGCTGACTTCCGTGTTTGGGGCGATTGCGATTATGGAGAAGGTTTTGCCGGTTGCGTTTTCGATGGTCCAGGTTTCGTTCTGGTGGAGGATTCTGGCCGTCACTTCGTCTTCTTCGATCCAGACGGGGGCGTCCGTATAGCCTGCTAGTAGGCCCAGCACGGACAGGGCCATGTCGGGGCGGCCTCCAGTGGCGCAAGTTGCGTACAACTCGGCACCGGGCCAGCGGCGGCGGATAGTGTCTAGGGCTAGTGCTAGATCGGTGTAGTCCTTGTAGGGGTTATGGCGCTCTACTTCAAAGTCCTCAGCGGCATCAACCAAGGCGCGGCCGGCGTCGCTTACCGTATCGGCGTCACCTACGTATACGTCGCAGCTCAAGCCGGCACCCAGCAGAGCATCCAAGCCGCGATCCACGGCGACGACGCGGTCACACTCCCCTGCCAACTTACGCAGTAGCTCGGCGCTCGCCACCATAGGCGAGCCGCATACTACTAATACTTTCTCGGACAACGCCCTCGCCTAACCCTCATACTCAAGAACGCGATCCAAATCCAGCTCCTCGTAGCTGTCGATAAAGATATCGCAGTTGGCGCGCACCTCGTCGCGCTTCATTCGGCCATGCGGGTCATAGATGCCCACGCGTTTAAAGCCGGCGGCGCCGGAGCTCTTAAGGCCAAAGACCGCATCCTCAAACACCCAAGCGATATCAAACGCGTGTCCATGGCGCTCCTCTAGACGACGCAGCGCCAGCTCATACACGTCGGGGAACTGCTTGGAGCGACCCGCCTCGCCCGTCGTGGTAATAAACTCCATGTAAGAATCGAGTCCCGAACCCGCAAGCGCCGACGTAACCAGATCGGCCGGAGTAGAAGTGGCAACGCACATGGCAATGCCCGCCGCTTTCGCCTGCTCCAAAAACGCCAAGAGCCCCTTGCGCGGCGGTACCCTTGAGTAACCATCGATCAGAATCTCGCTCAGTTCGCGATACAGCTCCTCGCCATTTGTGCCAATGCCCCAGGTGTCGTGGTAGGCCTGGCATTCGTCCTCGAGCGAAAGATGCTCAAACTGGGCAAAATCGTCGACCGTCACGTCAATGCCGTGACGGTGTAATAATTCGGGCTGGGCGTAGCCCCAAACGGGGGTGCTATTAACCAGCGTGCCGTCGCAATCGAAAATAAAAGCAACGTTGGGGGCGGCGGTCTGGGACATAAACGAACCTTTCGATGTCAAATGGTAAACATCCTGCTAAAAACGTTTTACCAAACGTCAAGCTAACAATCTAAAAACCCTAATTGGTAAAACTGTCAAGAGTTTTACCATCGCAAATCTGTCAGTGGTATAAACATGGCGCTCACCGATTAAAAGCCACCGCAAAACCACTTTCCTCCATAAAAGTAATGTACAGGTGTTATGGTAGTTTCTGCCGAAAGTTCCACCGAGCACGCGAGGTGGAACGAATCATAGAACTATCGCCGTCCCTTCGATTCGTGCAGCCTTGGACCTTTCGCATCTAGTCACCAAGGCAACACGCTGCCGCGTCATGATGGGATCAAACGTGAGCGATACAAAGCTAAAGCCAGCAACAAAAAAGCCCGCTACCCGTAAAGCCGCCCCGCACGCACCGGAGCTCACCAAGGACGATGTCTACCTGTTTGGCATCGGTATGTGGGAGCGCAGCTGGGAAAAGATGGGCGCACACCCGGACACGCAAAACCGTACGCGCGGCTGGCGCTTTTGCGTTTGGGCGCCCGATGTAAAGAGCGTTCACGTCATTGGCGAATTTAACGACTGGGATGAGGAGGCCAACCCGCTGGTGCCCGTGCATACGAGCGCTATCTGGGAAGGCTTTATTCCTGGCGCCGAGCAGGGCCAGCTCTATAAGTACCTCATCGAGACAAACGAGGGCGAAAAGCTCTACAAGGCCGATCCGTATGCCTTTAAGGCCGAGTGCCCTCCGGGTACGGCAAGCGTGCTGTGGACCCTCGACGGCTATAAGTGGAACGACGCCGCGTGGCTCAAGCGCCGCGCCGGCCACAACCACATGTCGCAGCCCCTCAACATCTACGAGGTGCATATTGGCTCCTGGAAGCGCCATGGCGACGCGCCCCAAGGCGAGCCGGACGTGTACGGCAACTACCCCGGCCCCATGGACCCCTTCCCCGCGCAGCGCGGCGAGTTCTACACCTACGACGACCTGTCGGTAGAACTCGTGGATTACGTGCGCGACATGGGCTATACGCACATTGAGGTCATGCCGCTTATGGAGCATCCCTTCGATGGCTCCTGGGGCTACCAGACGACCGGCTACTATGCCGCCACGTCGCGCTACGGCAACCCGCAGCAGCTCATGCACTTTATCGATGCGTGCCACGAGGCAGACATTGGCGTGATCATGGACTGGGTGCCCGGCGGTTTTTGCGCCGACTCCCACGGCCTTGCCACTTTTAACGGCCACATGCTGTTTGAGCACGAGATTCACCCCAACTGGGGCACGCATAAGTTCGACTTCGCCCGCGGCGAGGTCCGCTCCTTCCTGGTCTCCAACGTGCTGTACTGGCTCGAGAACTTCCACGTGGACGGCATTCGCATGGACGGCGTGTCCAGCATGCTGTACCTCAACTTTGGCATCGACGATCCGGGCCAAAAGAAGTTCAACAAGTACGGTACCGAGGAAGATCTGGACGCCAGCGCGTTTATCCGTCAGGTCAACTGCGCCGTGGAGGCGCACTACCCCGACGTGATGATGATGGCCGAGGAGTCCACCGCGTGGCCGCTCGTGACCTATCCGCCACAGGATGGCGGCCTGGGCTTTCACTACAAGTGGGACATGGGCTGGATGAACGACACCCTGCACTACATGCAGACCGATTTTCCGTGGCGCCCCGGCAACCACGGGCTGCTCACGTTCTCCATCATGTACGCCTTTACTGAGAACTTCATCTGCCCGCTGAGCCACGATGAGGTCGTGCACGGTAAGTGCTCGCTGATCGGCCGCATGCCGGGCGACTGGTGGCGCCAGTTTGCCGGCCTGCGTACGCTTGCCTTCTACCAGATGACGCACCCCGGTGCCAAGCTCAATTTTATGGGCAACGAGATCGGCCAGTTTATTGAGTGGCGCTACTACGAGTCCATCCAGTGGTTCCTGACCGAGGAGTACGAGACCCACCGTCATCATCAGGCGTTTATCAAGGCGCTCAACCACCTGTACACCGCCGAGCCCGCCCTGTACGAGCGCGGCTACACCGACGACGGCTTTACCTGGATCGACGCGGACAACTCCAAGCAGTCCATCGTGAGCTTTGTGCGCCAGGGCGAGGACATCGACGACGACCTGGTGATCCTGATCAACTTTGACCCGGCGAGCTACGAGAGCTTCCGCGTAGGCGTGCCGCGCGAGGGTGACTGGGAGGTCATCTTTGATTCCGACCGTCCCGAGTTTGGCGGCAGCGGATACGCCGGCGAGGAGCCCTACACCTGCTCAAGCGAGCCCTATCCCTGGAACGGGCAGATGGACTCCATCGAGATCAAGGTACCCGGCCTGGCAGGCGTGGTGCTTAAGCGCCGCGGTCCCAGTAGCTACAAGCCGCCGGTGGTTGAGGAGCCCAAGGCTGCGTCCAAGAAGCGCACGTCGACGGTAAAGCCCAAGCCCGCGGCTGTTAAGAAGGCTCCGGCTAAGGCCAAGGCTACGACGACCAAGGCCAAGGCTGCCGCAAAGCCCGCTGCTAAGGCCGCAGCCAAGAAACCGGCTGCCAAAAAGGCCGCTACCAAGGCCAAGTCTGCTTCTGTTAAGCCGTCTGCCAAGGATGCGTAACAAAACCGTTACAGCTGTAATTACCCGCCCCGCGGGGGCGTAGGATACAAGTCATAACCGTTCCGGGAGAAACATCCCCGGGGGAAAGGAACGTATGAATAAGATCTTCGACAACAAGCAGGAGTTTACCGAGCTCTATCGCGATGCCGTCATGAGCATCAGCGGCAAGAGCGTCGAGGCCGCCAGCGACCTCGATCGCTTTAACGCCCTGGCCAAGCTCGTGGCCGAGAAGGCCCGCACCGTTGCCACCAAGAGTGACGCCCGTGCCACCGCCGAGGGCAAAAAGCGCGTGTACTACTTCTCGATCGAGTTTTTGATCGGCCGCCTGCTCGACAACTACCTGCTCAACTTTGGCGTGCGCGACATGGTCGCCGAGGCGCTCGACGACATGGGCTTTGACCTGTCCGTCATCGAGAACCAGGAGCCCGATCCGGCACTGGGCAACGGTGGCCTGGGCCGTCTGGCCGCATGCTTCCTGGATTCCATGGCAGCCGAGGGCATTGCCGGCTACGGCAACGGCATGCGCTACCGCTATGGTCTGTTTAAGCAGGAGATCGTCAACGGCAGCCAGGTCGAGGCCACCGACGAGTGGCTCACCCACGGCTATCCCTGGGAGGTCCGTCGTCAGGACAAGGCCGTGACCATTAAGTTTGGTGGCCATGTTGAGGGCTTTGAGGAGAACGGCCGCACGTTCTACCGCACGGTGGACACGCAGGACATCCTGGCTGTTCCCTACGACATCCCCGTCGTTGGCTATGCCGGCGAGACCGTCAACAAGCTGCGCGTCTGGGCTGCCGAGCCGGTCGAGGAGCACTTTGACCTTGAGGCCTTCAACCGCGGCGACTACGCCTTGGCCGACGCCGAGCGCGCCGAGGCCGAGGCCATCAGCGCCATCCTCTACCCCAACGACGCCGGCGAGCACGGCCGTCTGCTGCGCCTGAAGCAGGAGTACCTGTTTGTTTCGGCCGGCATCTACAGCCTGCTCGACACCTTTGAGAAGGAGCACGGCGAGAACTGGGAGCTGCTGCCGCAGTTTGTGGCCATCCACACCAACGACACGCACCCCGCCATGTGCGGCCCCGAGCTCATGCGCATCCTCATCGACGAGAAGAAGCTCGAGTGGGACGACGCCTGGAACATCGTGACGCAGGTCGTGAGCTACACCAACCACACCATCCTGCCCGAGGCCTTGGAGAAGTGGCCTATCGGCACGTTCTCCAAGCTCCTCCCCCGCGTGTACCAGATCATCGACGAGATCAGCCGTCGTTGGCACGAGTCGTTCGACACCACGCAGGAGGGCTGGCAGGAGCGTCTGCGCCAGACCGCCATTCTGTGGGACGGCGAGATTCGCATGGCCAACCTGTCCGTGATCTGCAGCCACAGCGTCAACGGCGTGGCCAAGATCCACTCCGACATCATCAAGAACATCGTGCTCAAGGACTTCTATGCCCTGACGCCCGAGAAGTTCAACAACAAGACCAACGGCATCTCGCACCGTCGCTTCTTTGCCGAGGCCAACCCCACCTATGCTAAGCTCGTGACCGAGGCCATTGGCGACGGCTGGCTCAAGGACGCTTTTGAGCTGGAGAAGCTCAAGGAGATTAAGGACGACACCGAGTTCCTGAAGGCCGTGGGTGCCTCCAAGCGCGCCAACAAGGAGCGTCTGGCCGCCTACGTTAAGGCCGAGACCGGTCTGGTCATCGACCCCAACACCGTCTTCGATGTTCAGGTAAAGCGCTTCCACGCCTACAAGCGCCAGCTCATGAACGTCATGAAGGTGATGGACATCTATAACCGTCGTATCGCGGATCCCAACTTCCACGTGACGCCGACGACCTTCATCTTTAGCGGCAAGGCTGCTTCGAGCTACAC
>URIE01000102.1 GCA_900547805.1 uncultured Collinsella sp. | reverse complement strand
CCTTGCAGCGGCTGCGGTCGCCGCGCTCCAGGCGCACAACCTTGCCGCCGATCAGATCGATTGCGGGAAACAGGATCATCGGCCAACCTCCTCGACGATGTTGACGAAGTTCTTAAGAATGCGCTGACCAAGCGCGGAGGATTTCTCGGGATGGAACTGACAGCCCCACACGTTGCCATGACGCGCGATGCACGGGAAGCTCCGCGTGTAGTGCGTGCGCGCCAAAACATCAGCGGCATCGGCGTCGTCGGCCACCGCGTAGCTGTGGGTGAAGTACATGTTGGCGCCCTCGGCAAAACCGGCGAGCAACGGATCGGCCGCGCCGGCGGACGTCATGTGCACCTGGTCCCAGCCCACGTGCGGCACCTTCAGGCGACTCGACTCCAAGCGCGTACACGAACCGCGCATGATGCCCAGGCCATCGACCCAGGGGCCGCCAGCCTGCTCGGGGGTGCCGCCATCCGCGGCCACGCCCTCGTCCGCAGGCACGCCCTCGTTGCCGCGCTCAAAAAACAGCTGAAGGCCCAGGCATATGCCGAGCAGCGGAGTTCCGGCGACAACGGCACCGAGCACCGCGTCCGCCTCGCCGCTCTGGCGCATAAAGGCGATCGCGTCATAGAACGCGCCCACGCCCGGAATGACCAGGCCGTCGGCGCGGCGGATTTGCTCCGGGTCGTCCGATGTACAGGCGACGGCACCGGCGCGCGCAAGCCCGCGCACGACGCTCGACAAGTTGCCCTTGTGGTAGTCGACCACCACGATCTTCGGTTCGCCCACGCGACCCTCCTTTTCCCCATTCAAAACCTGTCCCTTTTTGGCAGGTTACAGCGAGCCCTTGGTGCTGGGGATGCCCTGCACGCGGGGATCGAGCTCGCAGGCGTGGCGCATCGTGCGGCCCACGGCCTTAAAGGCGGCCTCGATAATGTGATGCGAGTTACCGCCCGCCAGTTCGCGAACGTGCAGCGTGAGCTTGGCATCGCGCGCAAAGGCGTAGAAGAACTCGACGGCCAGCTCGGTATCGAAGCTGCCCACGCGCCCGGTCGGCACGGGCAGCTCGCAGTAGGCCTGCCCGCGGCCCGAAATATCAACAGCAGCCATCACAAGTGTCTCGTCCATGGCGATCGCCGCGTCGGCAAAGCGCGTAATACCCGCCTTGTCTCCCATCGCCTGGCAAAACGCCTCGCCCAGCACAATACCCGTGTCCTCGACGGTGTGGTGCGCATCGACCTCCACGTCGCCCACCGCGTGCACCGTCAGATCGAACAGACCATGGCGGCCAAAAGCGTTGAGCATGTGGTCGAAAAACGGCACGCCGGTCGAGATATCGCACACGCCGCTTCCGTCCAGGTCGAGCTTTACGACAATGTCGGTCTCGCCCGTCTTGCGGGTTACCTCGGCATAGCGGTCCATCTACATCTCCTCCTTCACCAGCGCGGCAAACGCGGCCAGCACCTCGTCGTTTTCCTGCGGGGTGCCCACGGTAATGCGCAGGCAGTCCGCGAGCCCCGGCGCGTAGCTAAAGTCGCGCACCAGAATCGAATACTCGTCGCGCAGACGCTCGCGCACGCGCGTGGCATGCGGCGTGCGCGCGAGCACAAAATTCGCCGCGCTCGGCCATACCTCCACGGGCAAGCCCTCGGCAGCCATTGCGCGTAGGGCGCACAGCTCGCGCTCGCGCTCGGATGCAACCTGCGCCACCACGGGTGCGTATGCATCGCGGGCACGCACGCAGGCAAGCGCTGCGGCCTGGCTCAGCACGTTGACCGAGTAGATCTGGCGAATCGCCGCGAACACGTCGATGACCTCGGACGCCGCGATCACATAGCCCAGACGCGTGCCGGCGGCGCCGAACGCCTTGGACAGCGTGTGCAGAATCACCAGGTTGAGATGCTCGGCGATAAGGCCTTGCGCCGTAGTTGCCGCGCCAAACGAATCGTCGGCAAACTCAACATAGGCCTCGTCGACCATCACCATGCCGGGGCATGCATCGCACAGGGCCGCGACAAAGTCGAGCGGCACCACATCGCCCGTGGGATTATTGGGCGAGGTCACGATTGCCAGGTTGCACTCGGGCGCCGCCGCGAGCACAGCCGCTTGATCGAGCTCAAAGGTCGCCGGGTCGCGCCACACGTCGCGCACCTCGGTCTGGCACAGCGACGCAAAGAACGCATACTCGCTAAAGCACGGCGGACAGTTGAGCAGGGTCCGCCCCGCGCCGCCAAACGCCAGCAGGTAGTTATAGAGCAGTTCGTCGCCACCGTTGCCCACGCAGATATTCTCGCGCGTCACGCCATGCCAGGCGGCTAGCTCGTCGCGCAGGTCGTTGGACATGGGATCGGGATAGCGGTTGAGCGGCGTGGCAGCCAGGGCGGCGTCGACCGCCTCGCGCACGCCGGCCGGCACGGGATAGGTGTTCTCGTTGGCCGAAAGGTTGATGCGCGTGGGCGTAAAGTTGGGATCATAGGGCTCAATGCCTGCCAGATAGGGCTGGACGAGCTCCTTCATGCGCGGCGTGAGTTCGGCCATATTAGGCCTCCCCACCGGTCACACCGGCGCCATCCGCGCCCGCAGCCGCCGTCAGGTCCACGCCCTCGGCAACCGTCGCCACGGCGTCGCCCGGCCAGGCGACCTTGGTCAGGTCGGCCGCGGCCAGCGACTCGGCACTCACGGCATCCTCGCCCTGTTCCAGCACACGGCGACGAAGAGCGGCGGAAAGCGCGTGTGCCCACAGGCCCTCGGCCTCGGCCAGGCGCTGCGTAGCAGGAGCGTCGGAGAGCAGACCTTCGGGCGTATAGCAAATGACGCTCGAGCGCTTAACGAACTCTTCGACCGAAAGCGGGTTGGAGAACATGGCCGTACCGCCGGTCGGCAGCGTGTGGTTGGGGCCGGCGACGTAATCGCCGAGCGGCTCGGAACTCCAAGCGCCCACAAAGATGGCGCCGGCGTTGCGAATGCCGCCGAGCAGGCCCATCGCGTCCTTGCAGTGCAGCTCAAGGTGTTCGGGTGCCACGGTGTTCACGGCCTCGACGGCGGCAGCCATGTCGGCGGCCACCACGATGGTGCCCTCGTTATCGAGCGAGGCGCGCGTGATCTCGGCGCGCGGGGACTGCGCCACCAGAATGTCGATACCCGCCTCGACCTCGCGCGCAAACTGCTCGTCGCAGGTCACCAGATAGCAGGCCGCCAGCGGATCATGCTCGGCTTGGGCCATCAGGTCGGCCGCGACCACCATGGGCTTGGCCGTGGCGTCGGCCAGCACGCAGACCTCGGAGGGACCGGCAACCATATCGATTCCCACATCGCCCGAGACAATCTGCTTGGCCGCAGCGACAAAGGCGTTGCCCGGGCCGGTGATCTTGTCGACGCGCGGAATGGTCTCGGTGCCGTACGCCAGCGCGGCCACAGCCTGAGCGCCGCCCACCATATAGATTTCGTCCACGCCGCCGAGCTTTGCCGCGGCGAGCGTGTAGGGGCTGATAAGGCCGTCCTTTTGCGGCGGGGTCACCATGACCACGCGCTTGACGCCGGCGACCTTGGCGGGAATGGCGTTCATGAGCACGGTGGAGGGATACTGCGCGCGACCGCCCGGCACGTAGATGCCAGCCGCCGCGAGCGGGGTCACCTTAACGCCGAGCATCGTGCCATCCGCACGCGTGGTAAACCAGCTCTGCTCGACCTCGCGCTGGTGGAACTCGCGAATCTGACGCGCGGCCTTCTCGAGCGCGGCGACAAAGGCCGGGTCGAGGCCCTCGAGCGCGGCATCGATCTGCTCTTGCGGCAGACGAAAGCTCTGCAGCTCGACACCGTCAAAACGCTGGCAGTAATCGCGCACCGCGGCATCGCCGTTGGCGCGCACGTTGGCCACGATATCGCGGGCGGCGTCGACGATGTTTTGCGGTAGCACGCCCTTGCGGTTGAGCTGGTTGATGACGAGGCGCTCACCGGGAGCAAGCTTGATGGTCTTCATATCGGTATCCCCTATCGGTCGAGGTTGTGTTCGAAAAACAAGAGACCAGGCGGCGGCGCCAATCGGTCCGCAGCCCGGATATGGGGGCGCCCGTGCGCGCTCGCGCTATTGTGCCGAGCCCGCGACGGGCTCAAAATGCTTGTCCTTCACGGCAGTCGCCAGGCGATCGGCCAGGTTGCGAACGCGCGGGTCCAGGCGCGCGGCGCCCGGGTTGACAAAGAAGCGGGCCGTGCAGTCCATAATGCGGCCGGTGATGACCAAGTCGTTGTCGCGCAGGGTGGCACCAGTGGCGGTAATGTCCACGATGCGATCGGTCATGCCGACGATGGGCCCCAGCTCGATATTGCCGTGCAGCGAAACGATGTCGGCGTTCACGCCGCGCTCGGCATACCAGGCACTCGCGATACGCGGGTACTTGGTTGCCACGCGAAGCGACCCGCGGCGGGCATAGTTGCGCTCGGCCTGACCGGCGCGCCACGCGGGCTCCGCCTCGATAAAGGTGCACAGGCCGTAGCCCAGATCGACCAGCTGCAGCAGGTTGAGGTCGGCCTCGATGAGCGAGTCCCAACCGCAGATGCCGCAATCGGCACCGCCGCAGCCCACAAAGGCGGGTGCATCGCTGGGGCGCACAATGACAAACTCGATATCGCCGACCGCGCCCTCGCCGGCGCGCGTGTCGCGGCCGCGCACGATGAGGTGACGGCCGGGGTCGCGCAGCTCGGAGACGTCCAGGCCCGCGGCCTCGAGCACGTCGAGCGTATCGGCCTTAAGCGAGCCCTTGGGCACGGCAATGCGCAGCGGACCCTCGGCGCCACGGCCCACGGCGTGATCGCCATCGGAAGCGGCGTCCTCGGCCGAGGTACGCGCGGCCTCCAGGCGCTCGAGCGAAAAGGCGAAGCCCGCCGCCGGCACCTCGATGCCGTCGCCAAATGCGCCGGTAAAGATAGAGTCGTAGCGTCCGCCCGAGCCGACCGGATCGGGTAGGCCGCCGGCATAGGCCTTAAAGACCAGGCCCGTGTAGTAATCGAAAGAGTTCATGATAGAGAAGTCGAACGACAGCACCTGGGCGTCCTCGAGTGCCAGGCCCTCGACCAGGGCACGCAGCTCGCGCGTCAGCGGCGCGACGATACCGGCGGCCTCCAGCAGCGCGTCCACGCGATCGAGTACCTCGGCACCGCCGTGCAGACGCGGCAACTCGCTAATAGCGGCCTTGACGGCATCGGACTCGGCGCTTGCCGCCACGCGGGCATCGAGGCCCACAAAGTCGTTGGCGTGCACACAGCGCAGGGCCTCGGCAGCCAGCTCACGATCCTCGCATACCGCGAGCAATTCCTTAAACGGACGAACGCTACCTGCGATAACGCGCGCATCGGGCAGCGCCAGCTTGCGCACAGCCTCCGCCACCAGCGAAACAATCTCGACATCGCCCGCGGTATCGCCCGCACCGATAAGCTCAAAGCCCAGCTGCGTAAACTGGCGCGAGCCACCGGCATTGCGCTGGCACTCGCGAACCACCGGCGCCTCGTAGCGCAGGCGCAAGGGCAGGTCGGCCGCGCGCATGCGGGTCGAAACCAGACGCACGATCGGCAGTGTGTTATCAGGACGAACCACCAGCAGACGACCATCGTCGTCAAAGAGCTTAAACGGCGTGTCTGCAATGCGCCCGCCTTCCTCGAGCGAACCCTTGTCCTCGAGCAGCGGCGTCTCGACCGGCAGGTAATGATGCTCCCTGAAGCAGCCCTTCACCGTCAGCGCAATCTCCTCGCGCGCCTGAGCCTCCTCGGGCAATATGTCCCGGAATCCCCACGGTGTGGCCGTCATCTGGTGAGCCTCCTCATGCTGTGCTTCGTATAGAACAGAAGACCGGCATAGCTCCGCCGGTCTTCTGGGTACTTTAGCATACTAGAGTGCTTGCGGGGAGAATCATGTCCCTCGGCTCACAGCGTATTCATTTGGAAACATACGGAAAGCACGTCCCACCTTCCAGCCAAAAACTGGGACGCACTTTCCACTTGAGGCCTCAACCGGAAACGGCGTCCCAGAATAGACGCTCAGAATGGAACACACTTCCCGAAACCCGCCCCATCGGGAAAATGCATCCCGGAATGAGTCTCCAGAATGGGACACGCTTTCCCAAACCC
>URIE01000101.1 GCA_900547805.1 uncultured Collinsella sp. | reverse complement strand
AGGTCACGAGGGTTCGAATCCCTCCTCCTCCGCCATTTTGGTTGAGAAAGCTCCCAACAACGGGAGCTTTTTTGTTTTGAGTCCCTAACAAGCAAATACGGCGGAGGGGGAGGGATTCGAACCCGCCAGGGCGCGGAGCGTAAAGAAAACGCGCCAGTGGCGCGTTTTTAGCGCAGCGCGGTCGGCGTAAGCCGACCGGATAAATTTTGAGCGAAGCTCAAAATTTGGACATCCCTCCTATTCAGCCACGCCCTCATCACGTTCAGCATCAACCCGGATCCCCAAACATGGAACCTACGCCCGCATCCAGTCCAGACCGTTTGCCGAGCAATAGGGTCGCAATCGGCGCCGAACATGTACTATGTACGGGCATTGTCCAAATCCGTAATCCAAAGGACCCCATCTTGCCCGTCGTCGCCGCTATGACCGTTACCTCACACGCCACGGATGCCATGGTCGCCATCCCGTTTTGGCTCGAAATGTTCGCCGTCGTCGCGGCTTCAATCTCGGGCGTGTTGGTCGCGCGCGAGCACAAACTCGACCTGGTGGGTGCAGTTGCGCTCGCCGTGGTCTGTGGCTTGGGCGGCGGTCTTTTACGCGACATGACGCTGCAGGTGGGCAACGTCTACATCCTCAACCAGCCAATGGCGCTGCCGCTTTCCATTGCCACGGCAGCCATCATCTATATTTTCCCGGCAATCGTCGACAAGCCCGAAAAACTCATTCCCCTGCTCGACATCATCTCGGTCGGCATCTACGCCGCCACTGGAGCAGACAAGGCGCTGGTCTACGGCTTTGCGCCGGCGGTGTGCATCATGATGGGCTTTTTCACCGCGGTGGGCGGCGGCATGCTGCGCGACGGCTTTATGGGCGTGGTTCCGGGCATTTTCCAACGTACTAACTTTTATGCCATCGCGGCCATCGCCGGATCGGCAAGCTATGTAAGCCTCGTTATGAGTGGCTTGATCAGCAATATCGTTGCGTTGGTCGTATGCGTTGTCGTGACCATGGGTCTGCGCTGGCTCTCACTGCGCTTTGACATCAAAAGCCCCACTGAGGAAGACATCGCACGCTTTTTGCACCGCAAAAAGTAGGTGGCGCGGACTCATCCTTCGAAATGCAACCGAGAGGTTCTTTTAGAGCGCCCTCGCGTTGGGTACCCTGTTAGGTATATGCCGAACACCTAACAAAAGGATCAACTATGGCTTTCAATCAAACCGCGGCGGCGCCGTCACACAAGATGCGTCGCTGCCTGCTTATGGCATTCGCGCTCATCGCGCTCGCGCTCACTGCACTTCCCACGGCGTCGTTCGCCGGCACGGACACCGCAGGCAACGTACTTGCGACCGACAATGATGCCAATTCGTCCGGCGTCGAAGGTGACCTGTACTGGGCAGGTCAGGCCCTCAACTTGGACGATGCGTCCATCGGCCGCGACATAATTGCAGCAGGCGAGAGCCTCTCCATCCGCGACTGCACGGTGGGCGGCGCCGTCCGCTTGGCGGCGCGCACCATCGACATTGCCAAGACTACGGTTGATGGCAGCGTGACCGTTGCCGGCCAGCATGTCGTGCTCAATTCCGACAGCACCGCCAACTGTTTCTATGCGATAGGCGAGACGGTTGCCCTGCGCGGCTCTACCAAGTCGGCAGCGCTTGCGGGCGATACGGTGACTATCGATGGCACCGTCGAGGGCGATGTTGAGGTTTGGGCCGACAAGCTCGTCTTGGGCAAGAATGCCCACATTACCGGCACCGTAAACGCGCACGTCTCCGAGGACCCCGAGCGCGCCGCGGGAGCCGAGGTCGGCGCGCTCAAGATCGACCGCACCGAGAACGAGGATTCTTCCACCGTTAACGATGTCATCGGCGGTATCGTCGCCGCGGCACTCTCGACTTGCTTTGTCGCCCTACTGCTCGAACTCGTCTTTCCGCGCGCAACCGCCAGCGCCGCCGGCATGCTCCACCAGCGCCCCACGCCCTTGTGGGTGAGCGGTCTTCTGGGCACGATTGCTATCGTCCCCGCCGTCCTACTGCTAATTATCTCTATCGCTGGTCTGTCGCTTGCCGGAGCCCTCATGTGCGGTGTTATTGGCATCGCGCTGGTGTCGAGTGCCTTTGCAGGGTGCGCGATCGCGCGCATGGTCGGACACAACCAGAACCGCTACGCCATGGCAGCCGTGGGCGGCGTAATCGCAGGCGCCCTCACGGAGCTTCCCCTCGTAGGCGGCTTCATCAGCGGCGTGGCCTTTGTCTTTATGCTCGGCTACGTTATCCAGATCATCTGGCGCAACGCCCACCTCAAGTCGCAACAGCCGGCTAATACGCCGGAACTCCCCACCGCTTAGCCGCCAACCACCACAAAGGGGCCAGGCACCTTTGTGGTGGTGCAAAGCAACCTGTCCCCTTGCACCAAAAAGGGCGTCGACCATTGCGGTCGACGCCCTTTCTTGTTAGTCGCTATAAAGCTCAGCGCTTATTTGTTGACCTGGCCGGCGCGGACGGCAGCCTTCTTGCGGTCGGTGGCGTTGAGCAGACGCTTGCGCAGGCGAATGTTCTTGGGGGTAATCTCAACCAACTCGTCGTCGGCGATGTACTCCAGCGCCTCCTCCAGCGAGAAGGTGCGGGGCGGCACCAGCTGGACGGAGATATCGGAGGTCGAGGAACGCTGGTTGCCCAGGTTCTTGGTACGGGCGATGTTGACGACCATGTCGCCAGCCTTGCTGCGCTCGCCCACGATCATGCCCTCGTAGCACTCGGTGCCCGGCTCAACAAACAGCTGGCCGCGCTCCTGCAGCGTGCCCAGGGCGTAGGCAACGGCCTTCTCGGTGGTCATGGAGATCATGGCGCCGTTCTGACGGTTGCCGATCTCGCCGGCGTAGGGACCGTACTCCAGGAAGGTGTGGTAGAACACGCCCTCGCCGTGGGTGACGTTCATGATGCGGTTCTTAAGACCCATGATGCCGCGCGTCGGGATCTTGAACTCGAGGTGGGTCACGATGCCCGAGGTATCCATGCTCGTCATGATGCCGCCGGAGGTACCGAAGACCTCAACGACCTTGCCCGAGTACTCGTCCGGGCACTCGACGACGGCCTGCTCGACGGGCTCCATCTTGTTGCCGTTCTCGTCCTTCTTAAACAGAACGCGGGGACGGCCGACCTGGAACTCAAAGCCCTCGCGGCGCATGGACTCCATCAGGACGGACAGGTGCAGAATGCCGCGGCCCGAGACCTCGACGCCGCTCTTGTCCTCGAGCTCCTCGATCTTCATGGTCACGTTGTTCTCGGCCTCGTTGAACAGGCGCTCCTTGAGCTGACGGGCACCCACGATGTCGCCGTCACGGCCGACGAGCGGGGAGGTCGAGGCCTCAAAGACGATGGACAGGGTCGGCGGGTCGATCTCGATGGGCTCGAGCTCAACGGGGTTCTCGGGATCGGTGTAGACATCGCCGATATCGGTGCGGTCGATGCCCACGACGGCAGCGATGTCGCCGGCGCCGACTTCCTGGCACTCGGTGCGGCCCAGGTAGTCGAAGGTGAAGAGCTGCTTGACGGTAGCGGTGGCGCTGGAGCCGTCGTTCTTGACAACCAGGATCTGGTCGCCCTGGTGGATGGTGCCGGAGTACACGCGGCCGATGCCGATACGGCCGACGAAGTTGGAGTGGTCGATGGTCACGCACTGCATGGCGAGCGGGGCGTTCTCGTCAACCTCGGGTGCGGGCATGTCGTCGATGATCATGTCGAGCAGCGGGTACATGTCCATGTTACCGTCGTTGGGGTCAAGACGGGCAAAGCCGTTCATGGCGCTGGCGTAGACCACGTGCTCCATGGCGAACTCGAGCTGGTCGTCGGTAGCACCCAGGTCGGCCATAAGGTCGAGACAGTCGTTGTATGCCTTCTCGGGGTTGGCGCCCGGACGGTCGATCTTGTTGATGACGATCATGATCTTGAGGCCGGTGTCGATAGCGTGACGTAGCACGAAGCGGGTCTGGGGCATGGGGCCCTCAAAGGCATCGACCAGCAGCAGGGCGCCGTCAGCCATACGCAGCACGCGCTCGACCTCGCCGCCGAAGTCGGCGTGGCCCGGGGTGTCGATGACGTTGATCTTGACGTCCTTGTACTCGATAGAGATGTTCTTGGCGAGAATCGTGATGCCGCGCTCGCGCTCCTGGTCGTTAGAGTCCAGGACGCGGTCCTCGACCTGCTGGTTGGCACGGAAGGCGTCCGTGGCACGCAGGAGCTTGTCGACCATCGTCGTCTTGCCGTGGTCGACGTGGGCGATGATGGCGATGTTCCTCAGATTGTCTACGCGCATGTAGTTCCCCTATCTTCTATCCATATACAAACGGCACGCGTATGCGGCCCGCCCAGCGATACAACGCTCAGCGGGAATATTGAGCCTTTTACCGAAAACTCGTTTATTTTAGCGATTTTAGATAAGAGGGGTTTCCTCACCTGCAGGTTCAGGGTCGCTCCACATAAAACCATCGCCGGCACCCATGCCCTCATACAGCACGTATGCCGAAAAACCGCTCTCGAGCGTGGTTTCGAAGAAGCTCACGAGCAGGGCGTCGTGATAGCCGCCGTCAATTTCGACACAACCGGTGTAGCCGATGGCATAGCGGGCGATGCGGCCCAGCCCCTCGTCCTTAAGACCCATCTTGTGCTCGGAGATAAAGTTGGTGGCCGCCTCGAGGCATGCCTCTTCGCCGTCCTCGTCGAGCGCCGCCAGATATCGGTTGGAAGCAGCGTCCTCGATCGCCACAACTACGCCCGGGTTCTCGCCGGCGGCAAGGTCGTCCAAGAACGCACCAATCAGGTCACACACCATGGCGTCGAGCTCGGCGGAGACGTTACCGGCGTCCTGCATATCCTGTGCCATCTTTAGACCTTCCCATCGAGTCTGGCGTCGTTACAGTTCTTGTGCCTCGGCAGCGATCTTGGCGGCAGCGTCGCGGGCGCGCATCATATCCATCGCGCGCTTGTCGAGTACCTTGATCTGGTTGGTCAGCATTACCGCATCGACCACGCCCCAGATTACCAAGCCTGTTGAAATCGAAAACCCAAGCGCACCAACTGTACCACGAAGACGAGAGCAGATTGCCGCGACAAGGGCGGAGATGACAACCATCTTGATATAGGAGCCACGGCGTTCGCGAAGCGTGCGGGCCTGCGTCACATAGGCGATGCGAGCCGCCTCGGATGCCTCCGAGCGCATTTGGGCTTCACGCGCGATAGCAGCCGCCTCGGCCGATACGCGGGTACCCATCAGCAACCGCCCCGTGCGCTCGCCAGGCATTTAGAAATCATCGGGGGAGAGCGTATGGACGAACTCGTCGAACTTCTCGAACTCCTGCTCGTCGTCGACTTCCTCGGCGTGGGTGGAAACAGTGCCCAGGCGATTCATGATGTCGTCCTCCACAAACATGGGGGCATTGCTGCGCACGGCAAGGGCAATGGCATCACTGGGGCGGGCGTCGATCTTGCGCTCCTCGCCATCGGCCAGTACGACGATCGTCGCGTAGAACACCGGCGGCTCGGCGCGAACGATCTCGATGCGCTCGAGCTTGGCGCCCAGGGCGTCAACGGTATCGAGCAGCAGGTCATGGGTAATCGGGCGCTCGGCGCGGCCGCTATCGATGCCGCGGCTGATGGCAGCAGCTTCAAACGAACCAGTCTGAATGGAAAGGGAACGCAGCGGCGCGGGCGAGTCCGATTTGCTGCTGCGCTCACGAAGTACGATAAGCGATGGCACGGGACCGGCGGCCATGACGATGGTCTCTATGTCGACACGAACCATGGAACACCTCCGGTACGTAGCGGTTAACACGCGGCAGCCCGCCGCATTGAATAGCTATACTACCCAATCTTTCGCACAGCACACAAAATCAAAGTAGTTAATTTGGGACGGGGCTTTTTTGACTACTTTCAGTAGGTAAGAAAAAAGCCCCGAGGCAACGCCCCAGGGCTCTTCACAGTTTTGATGGTGGACCTGACAAGATTCGAACTTGTGACCTCCCGGTTATCAGCCGGACGCTCTAACCAACTGAGCTACAGGTCCATCATGGTGGAGGTTAGGGGGATCGAACCCCTGACCTCAGGCTTGCAAAGCCCGCGCTCTCCCAGCTGAGCTAAACCCCCACGGAGACAGTAATAAACACCCCAGCGGCGACTCGGCTCTCGCTGGGGTGTTTATTGCGAAAGAAAGTGGTGGACCTGACAAGATTCGAACTTGTGACCTCCCGGTTATCAGCCGGACGCTC
>URIE01000100.1 GCA_900547805.1 uncultured Collinsella sp. | reverse complement strand
ATTGTTTAGAGCTTCCTCAGCACAATGGCGATGGTGTTGAGGTATTCGAGCGCGCCGGTTTCAACGGCAGCGCGGTCGCCTGCTGCGTACTCGTTGTCGCAGGCGAGCCAGTCTTCCCATGCTTCGTCCGTGCAGTGCATAGGCTGCATCGAGGCAATCTCGACGCCGGGGGTCGGCTCGATCATGGCGCGCCACCAGGCTATGTCGTGCATATAGTCGAGCTGCTCGGGTGTCCAGGATTTGAGCAGGCAAACGGGCAGGTTGTCGTGGCAGTCGCGAACCATGCCGGGGATGCTTACGTAGAGCATCCCGCCTTGCTTTACGTAGGGGAGTAGGCGCTCGCCCAGATAGTGCGGGTCCCGACCGTAGTAGTTGTACGAGTCGATACTCACGACCGCATCAAAATAGCCGTGCTCAAATGGTAGGCCCTGTGAGGCGTCCGCCTGAACGGGATGAATCGTATCGCGCGAGATGTCGAGCGAATCAAAGAATGCGCGGTTCTCGACGGGGTCGCTCCACAGATCGACGGCGTAGGTGTCAAATCCGTATTCGCGGGCAAGCAGGGCGCTGGTAATGCCGGTGCCCGACCCAAGGTCGCAGACGCGGGCGCCGCGTGGGACATTCGCACCGCAAAGGAGCTCTTCGCAGAGCTTGAGGGGGTTCGGCCCCATAATCTTAGAGCGTACGAGTGCTGCGTCGAAGCTGGTGGCTTTTGGGAAGGATTGAGATTTCGCAGAGTTCATTGTTCTTTCCTATCAGGTGCATATGTGGCAGATGACGGAGGTGGAACGGCACAACAAACCACGGCCGCAAGACGGCCGTTTTCAATTTGTATGCGATTGACCGTTCCCTAAAGAACAGTGACCAAAAAGACATCCCCTTGGATGATCGAAATTGGGCCGAGGCCCGTGACATTTTGATTATAGAACGTTGCGCACGGGCCGGGGATATGCCATTTGTCACGGATTTGAGGGGCGCGATTGTGGCCGATTGCGACCTGCGTGGGTCGAGATTCGCCCGCCTACAGGTCGCGTGCCCGGTAGACCTTGGTGCTGACGATGCAGCTAAGTGCACATAGCACGAGGGCCAATACCGCGATGCCCGCACACAGGCAGCCGAGGACGACAGGATCGGGATTCGCTCCGGCAATCGACATGAGCCAGTTGCTGATGGGGTTGGAGGAGCTCAGCGTGGCCATGGCAAGGCATCCGAGCAGGGCAAACAGGCCAAGGGATAGGCGCAGCGCCTCCATGTGTCCAAATCGGAAGAACAGCGGCTGTGTCAAGAATACCATCATGAGGGAGATGAGCATCGATGCCGCCGAGGCGGTTGCGATTTCAAAGATCGTCTGGCATGTCGAAGGGATGCCCATGGGGTCGAAGAGCGGAAGGGCGAGGATGTTCAGAAGCGTAGCCGCGCACGCCATGACGACCGAGAAGATAACGATGCACAGGTAGCGTGCGCAAATAATGTCTTTGCGCGAGAAGGGCAACGTTGCTCGATAACGCTCCCAGCCGTTTTGGTTATCGTAGCCAGCTAGCGAGTTCATGATTATGATGGGCGACATTGCGCTGACCGCACAGGCGCCGGCGCTCATGCCGGAATCGCCGTCTGTCGCGTTGGCAAGGGTCAACACGACGAATATGAACAGGCCGACGCCCGCGATGCTCGGGACAAGCGTGCGGACGATGGCGAGATCGGACATAAAGGCGCGTTTCATTTCGAAGCCCCTTTCAGCATGAGGCGCAGATAGTCATCAATGGTTGCCCGATCGCAGGGAATCTCGGGAAAGGCCTCGAGCGTATCGCGACGGTTGGGCACGAGCACGTCCACGCTATAGGCGTGGTGGGCGGCACGGGCGCCTTCGACGCAAGCCATAAGCTCGGCGGTCTGTGCCTGAGTGCAGTGAGCGATGCCAGCACGGTCAGTAATGTTCTCGCGCGGCAGGTCAAACACAATCGAGCCGTTATCGATGCAGATGACGCGGTCGGCAGTGCGATCGAGGTCGGATGTAATGTGGCTCGAGAGCAGCACGCTGTGCTGGCCGTCGGCGACAAAGGCAAGCAACTCGTCGAGCAGTTCCTCGCGCGCCATGGGATCGAGGCCCGCGGTGGCTTCGTCCAAAACGAGCAGCTTGGCATTGTGGCTGAGCGCGCAGGCGAGCTGCAGCTTCATGCCCATGCCGCGGGAGAGGTCCTTGACCTTCGTCTTGGGATCGAGGCCAAATCGGTCGATGAATCCGGCGAACGTTTCGCAGCTCCACGTGGGGTATGCCGGGCCTACGAGCTTCTCGACCTGGCCCACCTTGAGCGTGGAGGGGAAGGGACACGTGTCCAGGACAAGCCCGATGCGGGAGCGCAGGTGGCGCTGCGTCTCGTCGGGCGCGTTGGCGTCGCAGCGCTGTCCAAGCAGATGCACCTCGCCGGCATCGGGCTTTATAAGCCCAAGCGCGGCGCGAATGGTCGTCGTCTTGCCGCCGCCATTTGCGCCCACAAAGCCAACGATCTGGCCGGGCTCCACGGCGAGTGTGACGTCGCGCAGTGAAAAGTGGTTGCTCACGCGGCGCGATACACCTTTGAGTTCTAGCAAGTTTTGCATGGTATAGCCTTTCTTGCAGATGGCTACTGCATGGTTTCGGGGGCTACCAGGTCGAGCATCTCGTGCAGTTTGTCGCGCGTGACGCCCAGGGTTTCGGCTTGGCTCGCCGCTTTCGCAAGCAGCTCTTCGATATGGCAGAGCTGACTTTCGCGCAAGAGTTCTTGGTTGCCCTCGGCGACAAAACAGCCTTTGCCCTGCACGGTGCAGATAAACCCAAGCTGCTCCAGGTCGGCGTAGGCGCGCTTGGTGGTGATGACGCTCACGCCAAGATCGCTCGCGAGTGCACGGATGCTGGGGAGTTTGGCTCCCGCAGCGAACGTGCCCGATAAGATCTGAGCTTTGACTTGCGAGGTTATCTGCTCGTAGATGGGCTTGTCGCTCGAATTGGATAGGATGATGTCCACAGCGGCTCCTTAGCTGATGGGCTACACGTGTATATAACCGGTAAGCACAGTATATATACACTATGCACAGTTACGCAAGAGACAAATTCGGATTAAGCCGGCTACCCAGACCCCAACTGATGAATTTGTCCTGATAGGTGCCCTATGGCGAGGTTTCACGGCTACAATAGGGCAGTTACATCGACGTAATGCATATAGAACGCAAGAAAGGATCCGCATGGCAAGCCTGTCGGATGAAATCTCGTCGCGCCGCACATTCGCGATCATCAGCCACCCGGACGCCGGTAAGACCACGCTTACCGAGAAGCTGCTGCTCTATACCGGCAGCATCCAGACCGCCGGCTCGGTCAAGGGCAAGAGCTCGGCCAAGCATGCCGTCTCGGACTGGATGGACATCGAGAAGGAGCGCGGTATTTCCGTTACCTCCTCGGTGCTGCAGTTCACCTATAACGGCGCCTGCGTCAACATCCTCGATACCCCCGGCCACCAGGACTTTTCGGAGGATACCTACCGTACCCTTATGGCCGCCGACGCCGCTGTCATGGTCATCGACGGCGCCAAGGGCGTTGAGGCCCAGACCAAAAAGCTCTTTAAAGTCTGTACGCTGCGCCACATTCCCATCTTCACCTTTGTGAACAAGCTCGACCACGAGGCTCGCGATCCGTTTGAGCTCATGGAAGAGATCGAGAACGTCCTGGGTATCAATACGTATCCCATGAACTGGCCGATCGGCAGCGGCCGCAACTTCCGCGGCGTGTTCGATCGTCAGACTCGTCACGTCATTGCCTTTGAGGGCGACGGTCACGCCAACGCCACCAAGAAGGTCGCCGAGGTCGAGGCCGAGCTGGGCGATCCTTCCATGGACGAGCTCATCGGCGAGGAGAACCATAAGAACCTGATGGACGACATCGAGCTGCTCGATGGTGCCGGCGACGAGCTCGACTTGGATGCCGTGGCCTGCGGCAAGCTGAGCCCGGCGTTCTTTGGCTCGGCGCTCACCAACTTCGGCGTGGAGCCCTTCCTCAAGGAGTTCCTGCGTCTGGCCCCGACGCCGCGCGCCTATACCGATACGCTCACCAGCGAGCCGGTCGATCCCTGCCGCGACGACTTTAGCGGCTTTGTGTTTAAGATCCAGGCCAACATGGACAAGAACCACCGCGACCGCATCGCCTTTGTGCGCATTTGCTCGGGCAAGTTCGAGCGCGGCATGGACGCCTTCCACGTGCAGGGCAACCGCAAACTCAAGCTTGCCACGGGCACGTCGATGATGGCCGATGACCGCGCGATTGTTGACGAGGCGTACGCGGGCGATATCGTGGGCCTGTTCGATCCGGGTATCTTTAGCATCGGTGACACCGTGTGCTCTGGCAAGCGCCATGTGCAGTATCCGCAGATCCCGACGTTTGCCCCCGAGATGTTCGCCCGCATTACGCAGGTCGATACGCTCAAGCGCAAGCAGTTTGTGAAGGGCATGGAGGAGCTTGCCCAGGAGGGCGCCATCCAGATCTTCCGCGAGCTGGGTGCCGGCATGGAGAGCGTCATCGTGGGCGTGGTCGGCGTGCTGCAGTTTGAGGTGCTCGAGCGCCGCCTCAAGGCCGAGTACCGTGTTGAGGTTCGTCGCCAGCCGCTGCCCTATACGGACATCCGCTGGATCCAGAACGACCCCGATACCATCGATATCCCGGGCCTTTCGCTCACGCGCGACACGCTGCGCGTCGAGGACATGCGCGGCGGTAAGCTGCTGCTGTTCACGAGCCCGTGGAACGTGGACTGGGCAACCGACCACAACCCCGACCTTATCCTGTCGGAGTTTGGCAACGTGGCCTTTTAGCGCATCGGCGCGGTGACCCTGCGGGGCTGCCGCGCCATTTACTTGCCTGATGCCGTGTGAGCGGCTATCATACCCACCGTCGTCTCAAGACCGGGGCGTCCGAGCAGTTCGGGTCCGATATCCTGCTCGTTAAACCTAAAACCAAAGGAGTACATAATGATCAAGAAGGTCATGGAGGACTACAAGGTCCTGTTGCGGAGCATTCCCGCGGCAACGGTTTCGCTGTTTTTCGTGAGCGTCATCATGATGAATCTGCTGGCCAACAAAGAGCTTATCAGCCTGCCGTATCTGGCGCTCGACTGTGGCTTTGTGGTGAGCTGGGTTTCGTTTTTGTGCCAGGACATGATCTGCAAGCGCTTTGGCGCCAAGGCATCCATCAAAATCTCTATCCTCGCGCTGCTGGTTAACCTGGCCGTGAGCCTGTGCTTTTGGGCATGCTCGCTCACGCCCGGTATGTGGGGCGCCTACTACGACACCGGCATGATCGAGGTCAACACCGCCCTTAACGCCACCATCGGCGGCACCTGGTACGTGGTGCTGGGCTCTTCGCTGGCAATGCTCGTTTCTGCCGTGGTTAACTCCACGCTCAACCAGTCGCTCGGCCGTATGCTCAAAAAGAATAACTTTGCGAGCTTTGCCTTCCGCTCCTATGTGTCTACGGGTGTTGGCCAGTTTATCGACAACCTGGTCTTTGCCATTGTGGTGAGCCACACGTTCTTTGGTTGGACCTGGGTGCAGGTCCTTATGTGCTCGCTGACCGGCGCTGTTGCCGAGCTGCTGTGCGAGGTCTTCCTGAGCCCCGTGGGCTACAAGGTCGTGCGCGGCTGGGAGCGCGAGAATGTGGGCTCCGAGTACCTCGAGCGCCACGCAACCGCCTAAGGAGCAAGTATGCGGGTTTTGATCACGGGCGCTTCGGGCGGTATCGGAGCCGCGTGCGTGCAGCGCTTTTTGGACGAGGGCCACGAGGTCGTGGGCTTTGATCTGCTGCCGGCGGCGATCGAACACGAGCGCTACCGCCATCTGATCGTTGATGTCCGCGAGCCGGACTCGTTTCCAGGCGACCTTGAACCCCAGGTAATCGTGAACGTTGCCGGTACGCAGGATTCGGCCGACGATATCGCCGCCAACCTGTGTGGCACCATCAACGTGACCGAGCGCTACGCCTTTATGGGGGAGGGGCTCGCCGCCAAGCCTGCGCCGGCTATCAAATCCGTGGTCAATGTGGGGTCGGCGAGCGGGCATACTGGATCGGAGTTTCCCGCCTATGCCGCCAGCAAGGGCGGCGTTATCGCCTACACCAAGAACCTTGCAAACCGCCTGGCGCCGCAGGCCATCGCCAACAGTGTGGACCCGGGCGGCGTTATCACGCCGCTCAACCGTTGCGTGATGGAAGACGAGCACCTGTGGAACCAGATTATGGAGCTCACGCCGCTTAAACGTTGGGCCACCGCCCAAGAGATCGCCGAGTGGATCTACTTTGTGGGCGTGACCAACCGGTTTATGACCGGACAGAGCCTGCTCATTGACGGTGGCGAGGCCGGCCGCACACAATTTATTTGGCCCGAATAGGAAACGCGCCCGATGGAAAGCTGTCGGGCGCGTTTTTGATGCATCGATTTTTAGCCGAGGCAGGTCCAGTTGACGGGGGTCGAGC
>URIE01000099.1 GCA_900547805.1 uncultured Collinsella sp. | reverse complement strand
ATTCTAGGAACTATTCCACCGCAACTTAAAAAGCCCGGACGAAAGGGGTGCTAAGTTGTTAAAACGCCGCAGCCTTAAAGCTCAAGCTCGTTCAAACGTAAGATTGCCACGATGTAGATCTTGAGCGCTTGCTTGAGCTGTTCCTCGTTGGCGCACTCGTTGGGACCGTGCATCTGGCCGCCCCACTCGGGCAGCTCCAGACCGGTCTCCTCGGGGCCAAACGAGACGGCGCGGGCAAAGTTGCGCGCGTACGTGCCGCCGCCCATGGCAAAGGGCTCAGCATGCTTGCCCGTAAACTCGTTATAGGTATCAATAAGCGCCTTCACGGCCGGATCGTCGGCAGAGACCGAGAACGGCACCTTCGCACGACCCACACGGCACGTCACGCCAAAACGGCCCACGAGCGGATCGAGCTGCTCGCGGATGGTATCGGCACTCGTGCTGTCGGGGAAGCGCACGTCGATGACCTGCTCGATGTGGCCATCCGCCACGCGGATGACGCCAGCGTTGCAGGTAAGCGGGCCAAACGCCGGACTCGTCGCATCGATACCCAGGCCGCGGCCATAGGCATCCGCATGCACAAAGGCCAGGAACTTGACGAACTCGTGCTCGGCAGGCGTCAGCAGGCGTTCGTCGCGCGCACCAAACGCGTCCTCGGCCTCGCGCAGATACGCCACGATCAGGCCGACGGCGTTAATCGTTCCCTCGGGCATCGAGGCATGACCGCCAATGCCATGGGCAAAAATCTGCGCGTGCCCGTTATCGAGCGCCGTAATCTCCAAGCGGTCGGCGTTCTCGACCGGCGCCGGCAGCTCATCGGCGGCAATCGCGAGCTCGCAGATGGACTGCGACGGAATGGCGTTGCTCGCCTCGGCACCGCTCCAGGACACAATGCGCCCGCCGTCGATCTTGGGGCTCACAAACGTCGCCCCAAACTGGCCCTTCTCGGCATTGCAGACCGGGAACTCGGCATCGGGCGTAAACAGAAAGTCAGGGTCTGCGTGGTTCTCCAGATAATGGTGAACGTCGGACATGCCCACTTCCTCATCGCAGCCCAGCAGCGCGCGGAAGGTATAGCGCGGCACAATGCCGTGCTTGAGCAGGTAGGCACCGGCGTAGAGCGACAACACCGCCGGACCCTTGTCATCAATCACGCCACGGCCGAGCAGCCAGCCCTCGCGACGCTCCATCGCAAACGGGTCGGTGTTCCAGCCGGGGCCGGCGGGCACCACGTCCACGTGGCAGATGGTCGCGAGCTGCTTGTCGCCGCGGCCCGGGATATCGGCAATGCCCACATAGCCCTCGTCGTCGCTCGTCTGGTAGCCGAGCTTTTGCGCAATGCCGAGCGCGCAATCGAGCGCGTCACGGACTGGGCGGCCAAACGGCGCGTCGGGCTCCGCATCGGCAGAAACTGCCACGGACGGATAACTCACCAGCTGCTCGATATCGGCGACGACATCTTCCCAGACCTTATCGACATACTCAGCGACGCTCTGCTCCACCTGATTCATGGACGACCTCCTTACCAATGAGCGGCGAGCGTGCCCGCCCCTCACATTACGTCATTAGATAGCGAAAAGTTTAGCAAGCTCGGCCACCGAGTGCACCACCGCATCGGCACCCGCCGCCTCGTGCTCGCCCGGCGCCGCCGCGCCCGAATAGATGCCGATGCACGGCACGCCCATTGCGTGCGCGCCCTCCACATCGTTAAAGCGATCGCCGATCATCACGGCATCGCCCGCGGCCGCACCCAAGGCCGCCAACGCGTCGCGGACCGAATCGGCCTTGGTCTCGCGCCCCTGCGGCGGATTCATGCCGACCACCGCCTCAAACTGAGAAAGTCCCAGCTCTCCCACCATGTCAACGCACTTTGCCTCCATGCGCGACGTCGCCACGGCCAAGCGCTTGCCCTGGGCGACCAACCCATCCAGCAGCTCGGGGATCCCGTCAAACACGGGATACTCCTCCGGTCCCAGTTCATCAAAAAAGGCGCGGTACTCATCGGCCACCACAAGCGACTCCTCGCGGGAAAAGCCGTAAAAGTCGTGAAAGCTCTTCCACAGGGGCGGCCCGATCATGCGGCGCAGATCACCCATCTGCGCCTCCGAAAACCCGCGCGCGGCCAACGTCTTGCGCGTCGAGGTCATCACCGCCCGGCCCGTATCGGCCACCGTGCCGTCAAAATCGAACAGCACAACCGGCCGCTCGCAAAGTTGCAATGCCGCCATCGGCACCCTTCTTCCCCAGTTGATGATTTCCACACCACCGCTTCAAACTGTTGACTATTCAACAATTGAACCTAGCAATGTAGAGCAACTCCACTATACTTGTCGCACTTTGCTCTCAGAAGGCGGCGCGCAAGCGCCCCAACGAAAGGTGCAATTATGTCTTTTGCCATCATAACCGACTCCACGTCGGACATCTCCCCCGCCCGCGCTCAAGAGCTCGGCATTTACGTGATTCCGCTGCATGTGATTATCGAGGGCGAGGACCTGCTCGACCAGGTACAGATTACCGCCGAGGAATACGTCGCGCGCATGGCCGGCTCCGAGCAACTGCCGCACACCTCGCAGCCGAGCGCCGGCGAGTTCAAGGCGCTGTTTGACCGCGTACGCGCCGATGGCCACGACAGCGCGATCTTTATCTCGCTGTGCAGCGAATGGTCCGCCTGCTATTCCAACGCATGCCTGGTCGCCGAGACCCACGAGCTCGACGTGCGCTGCATCGACTCGCGCACCGGCTCGGGTGCCGAAGGTCTGCTAGTAGAGTACGCGCTGGCCATGCGCGAGGACGGTCGCAGCTTGGACGAAACCGAGGCGCAGATCCGCGCGACGCTGCCCGACGCCCACCTGCTGCTGATTCCCCGCACGCTCGAGAACCTCGTTAAGAACGGCCGCGCGCCCAAGCTCGCCGGCCAGCTCACGCAGATGCTCAACATTCGCCTGACCGTTTCGCCGGAGTGGCAGTCGGGCGAGATCAAGGCCATCAAGAAGGGTCGCGGCGCCAAGCGCATCGTCGCCAACACCATGGCAGATTGCCTCGCGTTTTTGGACGAGCACCCGGGCTCAAGCGTGCGAGTGCTCACGACCGGCGCCGCCGAGGAGCAGGAGCTTGTCAACGAGGCACTCGCGGGCCAGGATTACGTAGACGCCGGCACCGGCCCCATCGGCTGCACCATCGCCACCCATGTAGGCGTCGACGCCATCGCCATCAGCTACTGCCCCCGCTACCAGCCCATCCACTAGGGGCACCTTTACCTCTTGCGGTGGAATAGGGACTGTTTTTGGCTTATCAGCCGCCAATCAATCCCTATTCCACCGCAACTTAGAAATCGGCGATCAGCCCAGCGGACCCTGAAACAACTCCTGATGAGCGCCCATTCTTACCAGCCTAATCACTGGGTTAGTCTTATGGGGAAGATAAAGAACGACCACATCGACCAAGCCATCGGATAGATGGAAATCGATGTGGCCGTTGTAGTTTCCGCCCGGGTTTGAGAGCTCGTGGGCGCCATACTCCGCCGGAAGTGACCCATGAGCCACAAGCTCTGCAACCGCCGCTTTAAACTCACTTTTTAGCTGCGGATGCATGCGCATCGTTCGTTTGTAGTCCACCTTAAATTGAGCCTCGACTTTAATCTCGAACATCGCTATTCCTCATCGAGGAATGACATAAGCTCATCAGCGTTATTGAATGACAGGCTATCGTCCGGCAAAATCCCCAGCTCATGAGCCTCGGCGATCACCATGGCGCGCCTCGTCACCTCGTTGGGCACCTCCGCCCTTCCTACAATCTCAAAAGGAATCTTTCGCTGATTTACCAGCTGCCGAACGGCAAGATTGAGATAGGAATTGAGGCTGAGGCCGACCGAATCCAAGAACTCAGTCGCCTGCTCCTTGAGCCCCTCTTCGATGCGAACCGTCGTAGGCTTAACTGTTGCTGTAGACATTTGCGACCTCCTCGCTCTCGTCTTTTGCATCAGTATACCCAATATAAACGGCAAACTGACGTTAGATAGCATCAGATTGCCATACATATTCATGTCGCGGTGGGCACGATTGCTCTACATCAACCCGCTGAGCGCAATGTCGACGGCCTCGTTGAGGTCGTCAGTAATGTGTACCAAATCCGGATCGAGCGGGCTGATCATACCGGCGCTCATCACCGGGCCGTTGAGCCAGTCGAACAGGCCCTGCCAGTACTCGCTGCCCACCAGCACGAGCGGCATGCGCTTGACCTTGTGCGTCTGCACCAGCGTGAGCACCTCGAACATCTCGTCGAGCGTGCCAAAGCCGCCGGGAAACACGATGGCGCCCGAGCTGTACTTAACGAACATGGTTTTGCGCACAAAGAAGTAGCGGAAGTTCATACCGAGGTTTACGTATTTATTGAGCCCCTGCTCGTGCGGCAATTCAATGCCCAGGCCAACTGACTTGCCGTTGACACTCGCCGCTCCCCTGTTGGCCGCTTCCATGATGCCGGGGCCGCCACCGGTGATAACCGCCACGCCACGTTGCGCGATCTTGCGCCCGACGGTACGCGCCGCCTTGTAGAGCGGATCGGTCTTAGGCGTGCGGGCACTGCCGAAGATGGTCACTGCGGGGCCAAGCTCGGCAAGCGCGCCGAAGCCATCGACAAACTCGGCCTGAATGCGCAGCACGCGCCAGGGATCGGCATGCAGCCAGTCGGTCGAATCCTCGGGCGCCAGCAGGTTGGCGTAGGTGTTGTCCTTAGGAATCATGGGGCCGCGCATAACCACGGGGCCGCGGCGGTACGTCTCGTCGTAGGCGGGCTCGCCCTCGACGTTCTCATTCTTAATCATGGGTACTCCTATCGAGAAAAAGAAAAGCGGGCGGGGTCGACGCCATGCGTCAAACACCCGCCCGAACATCAACTATTCGGTATGGTACCCACGATGCGTTATGCGCTTGCAAGGCATCGGTCAGCGGTCGCGCAGCCGACGTCAGCGAATGTGACGAGCGGCTGCCGCTCAGCCTTTGCCGTTGCCCACGCTCTGTAAGCGCGCCTGTCGCCCTTAGTAATCCACCGCGGCAGGACTATTCATCCAATCGCTCACGAATGCGCCGTAACGGCCCTCGATAATGGCCTGACGGGCACGCTGCATAAGGTTGAGCAGGTAGTAGATGTTGTGCATCGACAGCAGAATGCCGCCGAGCATCTCCTTCTGCGTGACCATGTGGCGAATGAGTGCGCGGCTGTAACCGCCCGTGCACACCGGGCAGGTGCAGGTGGGATCGATGGGGCCGTCGTCGTGCGCAAAGCGCGCGTTGCGGAAGTTGAGGCGACCCTCACTCGAAAACGCCGTGCCCATACGGCCGGTGCGCGTCGGTAGCACGCAGTCGAACATGTCGATGCCCACACCCACACCGCGCACGAGGGTGGTGGGGTTGCCGACGCCCATCAGGTAGCGCGGCTTGTGCTTGGGCATGTACTCGCTTACGAGCGGTGCCAGGGTCTCGAACATGGTCTCGTGGTCCTCGCCCACCGAGTAGCCACCGATGCCGTAACCGGGGAAGTCGCCGCACTCTTCCAGATGGCGCAGCGAACGCAGGCGCAGGTCCAGATGCATGCCACCCTGGACGATGCCAAAGAGTGCCTGGTCATCGCGGGTATGCGCCTTATAGCAGCGCTCGGCCCACATGCTCGACAGCTCAACGGCGCGCTCAACGTAGGCGCGCGTGGCGGGATAGCCCGGGCACTGGTCGAGCTGCATGCAGATATCGGAGCCGAGTTTCATGGCGATTTCCATGTTGTCCTCGGGCGTCCAAAACACGTGGCGGCCGTCGTAATCGTTGACGATAAAGCGCACGCCCTCATCGGTGAGCTTGACGGCATCGTTGTGGCTGAAGACCTGGAAACCGCCCGAGTCGGTGAGGATGGGGCCGTGCCAGTTCATGAACTTGTGCAGGCCGCCCAGCTCGGCGATGGTATCCTCGCCGGGACGCATGGACAGATGATAGGTATTGGCGAGCACGATCTGGGCGCCGAGCTTCTTGACAGTCTCGGTAGGAATGCCCTTGACGTTTGCCTTGGTGCCCACGGGCATGAAGATCGGCGTCTCGATGTCGCCGTGCGGGGTGTGCAGCACGCCGGCACGCGCATGCGTCGTCGGGTCCTCGGCGATCAGGTCGAATTTAAAAAGGCTCTGGTCCATAAACTGGAACTCCTTGGTTGCGGTTCATACGCAAACCATTATACGGGCAACCCGCAAGAAGCACCGACTCGACAGAAACTGGTGCGAGGAGGATACGGCAGGGACACGGCAAATGAGCGTGGATTTTTGGACGCTTACCGGATGAGCGTGGATAATCTCCCACTTTTGCCCAAAGCACAGCCCAAAAACGGGAGATTATCCACTTTCATTCTGCGGGCACTCATTTAAGTACGTCCCCGATGAGTGGAGCTATTTACCAGCCACGGCAACGCCGATATTTTGGCAACGTCAGCGAGCGGGTCGCATTTGAGACAAGGTGCCGGGAAATGAAA
>URIE01000098.1 GCA_900547805.1 uncultured Collinsella sp. | reverse complement strand
GCGACGCGGAAATCGCGCGCCGTTGCCGCGCCCCGCAGTGCCCGCTTCCCCCGAGAACAATTATCAGTGCAGGTAGAAGTCCTGCGATTTTTCATGAAACGCGGGTGTGTTCGAGGGTATCGGGTTAAACGTAGTAGATGAGCCAGTTTCGTGGCGAGCGCTGCCAACCGATCCTCCGGGGACGGGAAAAGCGGGTCATTTGGGGCTGTCGACCTCTATTTCGCCGCAACCTAGATAGGTGGGATACAGAAAAACCCTGCCGCGGATAGCGGCAGGGTTTTTGGAAGGGGACGAGGTTGTGCGAGCTCGTTAGGCGAGCTTAGCCTCGAGTGCGGCGATGCGCTTGTAGGCATCGATGGTAAAGCGGGTCTGCTTCTCCAAGATCATGGTGGTCATGAGGGTGTCCTGAGCGTGGGCCATGATGAAGGTCATCTCCATCTCGCCGCCACCGGCCTCCTGCGAAAGCAGCTTGGTCTGCGTGTCGTGAGCGCCGATGAGCGCGTCGCTGGCATCCTTGTGCAGCTGCTCGGCCTTCTCAAAGTCACCCTCGCGAGCAGCATCGAGCGCTGCAAGCAGATCAGTCTGGGCGTCACCCGCGTATGCGACGATCTCGAATCCAACCATCGAGATTTCTTCTTTGGTTGCCATATTGCGTTCCTTTCACATATGAACCAATGGAGAGCATCGCGTCCGGGCATACGCGCTGCGTTGTGTATGACAGAAACATTAACATTCAAACAAAAAAGAACAATCCAAAACGCAATATCAGGCTATGAACGGTCGATTTTCACCCGTGAACGGTTTTTAAACCATTTCGAACAATATCAAACACAAAGAAGCTCGACCCAAACAGGTCCGCACCTTAGCGCAGACCGCGTACCGTATCGCCCTCGATGAGCACGCCGGGGATCAGCATGTGCTCCACGCTAGGTGCGACGCCCTCGGCGCCGGCAATCTTATCGACCGCCCACATGCCAACGCGCTTGTTATCAAAACGCACCGTAGTCAGGCGACGGTCGGGCACGATATCGCCCAGGCTGTCATCAACACCCACCACACTCACGTCCTCGGGCACGCGCTTTCCGCGCGACTCGAGCCCGCGAATGCAGCCGTAGGCCATGGCATCGTTGGAGGCATAAATGGCCGTGCAGGTCGGATCATCCGCAAGCACCTGGCCGGCGGCATATCCGCTCTGTGCCGTCCAATCGCCACGGACGAGTCGCGGCGGCTCAATACCATGCGCACGCAATGTCTCACGCCAGCCCTCCTCGCGCCGCATGCCCGAAAGCGAGCGCTCGGGGCACGAGATAAAGTGCACGGTCTTGTGCCCCTGCCCCAGCAAGTACTCGACAACCTGGCGCGAGCAATCGAACTGATCGTTATCAACCGTCGAGCACAGCGGGTGCTCCAGCATGGTAACGAGCACCGTCTGCATACCGGGCAGCGGCTCAAAGGTGCCAAAGTCCGCCGGCATGCGGTTCATAATCACGACTATACCGTCCACCGGCAGTGCGCTCATGCGCGACGATGCGCTCTCGAGGGTATAGGGGTGTCCATCTACTTTAGTGAGGGTGATGGCATAGCCGTGTTTGTCGGCCGCGGCGGCAAAGCCCTCCATACGGTCGAGGTTGCCGGTGCCGGTAATGTTGAACATGGCGACGCCGACGGTCTTAAACTTACCGCGGCGCAGCGATCGACCGGCAAAATTGGGGCGATACCCCAGCTCGCGCATGGCGGCACGCACGCGCTCCTTGGTCTCGGGGCGCACGCTGGGCGAATCGTGCACCGTACGCGAGACTGTCTGCTCCGAGACGCCCGCGAGACGCGCCACATCCTTAACGGAAACCGATTTTTTAACAGCGGCCATAGGTCGATCTTTCTATGTCGACGATGCCATTGGTGGCACCCTACGCAGTCATTTTTAACGCCTTCAAGTATATCCAACGCCTCCCCCACCATACGCTCACCACCCAAAACCTACCGTTCACCGACATTTTTGCTTCCCCAAACGGCTTTTGGCGCCCAAATGTTAACGTTGCCATTGTGCAAACACAGAGCCACCGGGCGGCTCAAACGTTTACGCATAAGGAATCGACGGTTCGCAGGCACAGGAACCACCGGTTCGCGTCTTTTTTTGTGTCGCAAAATGGCAACGTCAACATTTTGGCAACCGAACGCCAAAAGCTACCATCGTTGCTAACCCACCGACTCTTAGGAGCATTGCATGGAGCAACTCATCGCCATCATCGAAAAGGGCCAGCCCTTTTTCAACGCGATCGCCCGCAACAAGTACCTCAAGGCGATTCGCGACGGCTTTATCTCCGTCATCCCCATCATCATCTTCTCGTCCATCTTCTGCCTGGTAGCCTCGGTCCCCAACATCTGGGGTTTCTACTGGCCCGATGACATCAACAACGCCCTGTGGAAGTGCTACAACTACTCCATGGGCATCCTGGCCATCGCCTGCGCCGCCACCACGGCCAAGCACTTCGCCGACGCTCAGAACCGCGATCTGCCCAAGAACAACCAGATCAACTTCATCTCGTGCATGTGCGCGGCCATCATCGGCTTCTTGCTCCTTTCGAGCGACACCATCGCCACGGACGCCGCCAGCGGCTTCAACACCACCTACCTTGGTTCCAAAGGCCTGCTGACCGCCTTTATCGCTGCGTTTGTGACCGGCATCATCTACAAGTTCTTCATTAAGCGCAACATCACCGTCAAGATGCCCGAGCAGGTTCCGCCCAACATCTCGCAGACCTTTAAGGACATCATCCCCTTCTCCGTCTGCATCACCGTCTTTTGGGTCTTTGACATCGTCTTCCGCGCTGCTTTTGGCTTCTGCTTTGCCCAGGGCGTCATCCAGGTGTTCCAGCCCCTGTTCACCGCTGCCGACGGCTACATCGGCCTCGCTGTGATCTACGGCGCCATGAGCCTCTTCTGGTTCGTGGGCGTCCACGGCCCCTCGATCGTCGAGCCCGCCATCGCCGCCGCCCTCGTTGCCAACATGACCGACAACCTGGCTGCTTTCCAGGCTGGCCAGCACGCTTCCGCTGTCCTGACCCAGGGTGCCCAGTACTTCGTCGTCTGCATGGGCGGCACCGGTGCCACGCTCGTCCTGGTCTTTATGTTCTGCTTCCTGGCCAAGTCTCAGGAGATGCGCGCCGTCGGTAAGGCCGCCATCGTCCCCGTCTGCTTCGCTGTCAACGAACCGCTGCTGTTCGCTGCGCCCATCGTGCTCAACCCCGTCTTCTTTGTCCCGTTTGTCTTTGCCCCGATCGCCAACATCTGGATCCTCAAGATCTTTATCGACTTCTTGGGCATGAACGGCTTTATGTACACCCTGCCTTGGACCGTCCCCGGCCCCATCGGCACCATCATGGGCCTGGGCTTCCAGCCGCTCGCCTTTGTGATGCTCGCCATCATCCTGGTCGTCGACTTCGCTCTGTACTACCCGTTCTTCCGTGCCTATGACGCCCAGAAGTGCGCCGAGGAGGCCGAGATCTCCCAGGAGGAGCTCGCCGCCAAGAACGCCGAGAAGGCCGCCAAGCTCAACGATGCCTTCCAGGGCAAGGCTGACGCCAAGAGCGTTGCCGCCGGCGCTGCTGCCGAGGCCGTGAAGGCCGACTCCCCCGCCGCTTCTGCAGCACCCGCTGCCGAGGCAACGACCGCCAGCGACCTCAACGGCAAGCGCGTGCTCGTGCTCTGCCAGGGCGGCGGAACCTCGGGCCTGCTCGCCAACGCACTGGCCAAGGCTGCCAAGGAGCGCGGTATCAATCTTGAGACCGCTGCCGAGGCATATGGCAACCATGTCGACATGCTCCCCGACTTTGACCTGGTCGTCCTGGCCCCGCAGGCCGCCAGCTACCTGGCCGACCTGCAAAAGGACTGCGAGCGCGTGGGCAACAAATGCGTCGCCTGCCGCGGCAAGCAGTACATCGAGCTCTCCCAGAACGGCGATAAGTCTCTCGCCTTCGTCTCCGAGCAGCTTTCGAAGTAAGTAACGCTCAGGGCCAGCCGACCATCAACAGCCGGCTGGCCCTTCGATTTAGACGATTGGATCATCATGTCCGTTAACCCTGCTAGCGTCACCAACCCGCCCGCGCAGTTTCCCGAGGACTTTGTCTTTGGCGGCGCCACCGCTGCCTACCAGGTAGAGGGCGAGACCCGCACTCACGGTAAGGGCAAGGTTGCCTGGGACGACTTCCTGGAGGCCCAGGGGCGTTTCTCTCCCGATCCCGCTTCGGACTTCTACAACCAGTACCCCGTCGACCTGGAGCTGTGCGAGGAGTTCGGCATCAACGGCATCCGCCTCTCCATTGCCTGGAGCCGCATCTTCCCCAACGGCACCGGCGAGATCAACGCCGAGGGTGTGCAGTTCTACCACGACCTCTTTGCCGAGTGCCACAAGCACCACGTTGAGCCGTTTGTCACGCTGCATCACTTTGACACGCCGCTTCCCCTCTTTGAGAAGGGCGACTTCCTCAACCGCGAGACCATCGACGCCTTTGTGGACTTTGCCACCTTTTGCTTTAAGGAGTACGCCGACCAGGTGACCTACTGGTTCACCTTTAACGAGATCTGGGCCGACGCCTCCAACACCTACATCGAGGGCACCTTCCCCGGTGGAGTCAAGGCGCATCTGGCCGAGGCCTTCCAGTGCGAGCACAACATGATGCTCGCCCACGCCAAGGCCGTGCTGGCCTTCCACAACGGCGGTTTTAAGGGCAAGATCGGCGTCATTCAATCGCTGGAGTTTAAGTATCCGCTCAACGAGAACGACCCCGCCGACATCAAGGCCGCCAACAACGAGCACGTGCTGCAGAACCAGTTTTTGCTCGACGCTACCTTCCGCGGCGACTACGCGCCCGACACCCTCGAGTGCGCCAACCGCTTGGCTGCCGTCTCGGGCGGCACCATCGAGATCCTGGACGAGGACCTCGAGATTATGCGCGAGGCTGCGCTCTACAACGACTACCTGGGCGTTAACAACTACCAGTGCCGCTTCCTCAAGGCATATGACGGTGAGAACGACCTGCACCACAACGGTACGGGCGAGAAAGGCACCGGCCGCTGGCGCGTCAAGGGCATTGGCGAGCACGTGAACAAGCCCGGTATCCCCACCACCGACTGGGACTGGATCATCTACCCCGAGGGCCTGTTCGATCTGCTCGTGTACATTAAGCAGCGCTACCCCAACTACAAGCAGATCTTCATTACCGAGAACGGCATGGGCTACAAGGACCCCTACAAGGACGGCTTTGTGGACGACCAGCCGCGCATCGACTACATCGAGCAGCACCTGCGTTGGCTGCTCAAGGCCATGGAGGTGGGCGTCAACGTGGGCGGCTACTTCCTGTGGAGCCTGCAGGACCAGTTCTCCTGGACAAATGGCTATAACAAGCGTTACGGCTTCTTCTACGTTGACTTTGAAACCCAGAAGCGCACGCCCAAGGCAAGCGCCTACTGGTACAAGCACGTGGCGCAGACCCGTCGTCTGGACTAAAGACTAGCGGGGTTGCCTGCCCACATAACCTGTCCCCATTTCTCAGCCGGGGGGGGCGGCACGTCACACGGCGCGCCGCCCCCCGGTCTTTTTGTTTTTGGGCTGGTCAGGAGCCGTTTGTCTCGATCTGTAACATCTAGCAGAGTTTTTGGGTCCTAGCTGTTACAGATTGAGATGAACGAGCCGAGCACGTCTAAGCCCGCAGGTCCTTTACGCTGGAACGCTCGACCAACACGCCCGAGACGAGCGTACGGCTTCTGGAGCTCGGGGCTTCCAGACCTGCGACGACCTCGTTAAGCGCACGGATGCCCAGCTCGCGGTGGCGAAACTTCACCGACGTCAGAATCGAGTTGGGAATCGTCTTGTAGAGCTCATCGTCGAAGCCGATCACGGACACGTCGTCGGGCACACTGAGCCCTTTGTCACGTAGAGCCATCATCACGCCGTTTGCCATGCAGTCGTTAGCAGCGAGGACCGCCGTGCAATCGGGTTTATCGGCAAGCACAAGGCCCGCGGCATAGCCACTATCCGCATTCCAATCGCCTTGCAGAGGCTCGGGCGGCTCAATGCCACGCGCCTCGAGTGCCGCACGCCAACCTTTCATACGGCACTGGCTCGACAGCGACTCTTTCTTACCCGAAACGAAATACACGTTCTTGTGACCATGATCCAAGAAGTACTCGCACGCCATGCGCGCGCCGCCCTCTTGGTCGTCACTGACGGTGGAGCAGGTAGGATGTTCCATCGGTGTGATAATCACCGTCTTGAGGTCTTTCGGCGCCTCAAAGGTATCAAAGTCATCAACCATCTGACGCAGGTTGAAGATCATGCCATCAACAGGCAGCTGCGACATCCTGCGCGCCGCATCGGCAAGGGTCATCTTCTCCCCTGCGCGCTTCTTAATCATCGTGAGAGCAAATCCTCGCTCTTCGGCGGCATCGGCGATACCGTCAATCATGTCCACGGCACCGCCCGACAAGTGAAACATCACCTGTCTCTTATACACATCTGACGCTGCCGACGAATAGAGA
>URIE01000097.1 GCA_900547805.1 uncultured Collinsella sp. | reverse complement strand
ATACGAGATTGCCTCTTGTCTCGTGGGCTCGGAGATGTGTATAAGAGACAGGATCCGCAGGACGAGTAACCCTGCCGCCTGCCATTTGGGGACGGGGTAGAAACGGTAGAAATAGCGCTTGACAAATAAGCGGGGACGGACGTGCCGAAGCGTCCGCCCCCGCTTTGATATCGCGATGCGGCTATGACTGCGAGATGGTCGTGGATCGACTACTCGTCGTGCTTCTCCTCGCGGCGAGCGGCGGCACGTGCATCGTGGATGCCCTTGATCGCGGCATGACGAGCCGTGCGGGCATCATGGATGGCGTCACGGGCCTCGGCGGACGTCGCCTTGGCAGAGCGCAACTTGGCGGCCAGGTCGGGGTTGGTCTCGGCGACCGCGGCAATCGTGGGGCCGTCGAGCTCTTCTTGTGTGGGCTCGGCCAAAAAGTCGATGGCATATTGGGCGGCCACCATGGAGCCCTTGGCCAGTACCGACTCGTCAATCTTGTAGAAGCAAGAATGTTGGGCGTACGTGGCGCCAATCTGGGGGTTGCGCGTGCCAACAAAGGCGAGCACGCCCGGTACGCGGCGCAGGTACTCCGAAAAATCCTCGCCCGAAAGCGTGCCGCGGTAATGGCCTTGGCCGGTGGGGCCCAAGCATTTGATTACTGCCTGGCGGCAGCGCTCGCTCGAGGCGACCTCGTTTTCGACCTTGTAGTTGGCGATGGTGTAGTCGGTGAGCTCTGCCTCGGCGCCCAAGGCGGCCGCGGTATGCTCCACGATGCGGCGCATGAGCTCCGGCATTTCCTCGTGGGTCGAATCTCCGTAGGTGCGCACCGTGCCGGCGAGGTAGGCCGTGCCGGCGATAACGTTGCGCGCGGTGCCGCCGTGCAGCTCGCCGACGGTAATGACGGCCGGCTCGTAGGGACTGATCTCGCGCGAAACGATGGTCTGCAGAGCGTTGACGATCTCGGCGGCAACCATAACGGCGTCGTGACCGCGCTGGGGCATGGCGCCGTGGCACGAGGTGCCGCGGACGTCGATGCGGAACCAGTCGGTATTGGCCATGCGCGGTCCGGGCTCGCAGCTCACGGTGCCGGCGTCGACCTCACTCCAGATGTGCGCGGCGTAGGCGCCATCGACGCCGTCGAGCACGCCCGTGCCGATCATGAGCTTGGCGCCCTGGCCGTTTTCCTCGCTGGGCTGGAAGACGATGCGGACTTCGCCGTGGATGTCGTCGGTCATATGGCGCAGGATTTGCAGCGTGCCGAGCATCATGGCGATGTGGCAGTCATGGCCGCAGGCGTGCATGCAGCCCTCGTTGACGCTGGCAAACTCCTCGCCGGTCTGCTCGGTGACGGGCAGGGCGTCGATATCCGCGCGCAGCAGGATGCGGCGGCGCGGCGTGCCGTCCTCGTGGTAGGCATCCGACGCGGTACCGCGAAGCGTTGCCACCAAGCCGGTCTTGAGCGGACGCTCGTAGGGGATATTCATGGCGTCGAGCTGGTTGGCGATGTCGGAGGTCGTGCGCTCCTCGGCAAGGCTCAGCTCCGGGTGCTTATGGAAGTGCCGGCGCTGCTTGATGATATAGGGTTCAAACTCGGTAGCGATATCTTTGATGGCTGCGGTGACGTCGTCAGCCGCGCGAGCCTCGGTCGCCGCCATAATCTGCTGTGCCTTGGTCTTCGTCATGGTCGATTTGCTCCTTGCTGGGTTGATCGCAAAATCGTACAGGCTCTCTCCAGTATGCCACCTGCCGCTAGGGCTGGTAAAGTTGCCGTTTGCCGCTTGGGGTTTTGTTACAAGGGCGGGGGAGTACACTCGGGGGTGTTGAATTTCCTGCCAGAGATGGGGATGCCCATGCAACATATCGATCGGATTATCCGCTCTAAAAACGTGTTCACCGCGCAAGACGGCATCGATACCGCCCGCGAGCTGGCGATTGCCATCGCAGGCGACCGTATCGTCGCAGTCGGTGCGCCCGATGACGTGATTGCCGCCGCGCCTGCCGCCACGCCGGTTATCGACTACGGCGAGCAGTTTGTCTGCCCCGGTTTCCATGACGCTCATCTGCACTTCTTCCATACCTCGGTCGGTTCCTCGCCGTACATGCTCATGGATATGGGCACGTCCGAGGCGGCGCTGGTGCAACATGCGCTCGAGTTTTCCCAGGACCTGCCCGACGACGCTTGGGTTGTGACTCAGGGCTGGCGCGACTACCGTTGGGACCCGCCCGAGCATCCTACCAAGGCGTCGCTCGATGCGGCATTCCCCGATCGTCCCTGCGTTATGTATTCGGGCGACGGGCACACGCTTTGGCTCAACAGCCGCGCACTCGAGGCGCTCGGCGTCACGCGCGACAGCGAGCCGCCAGCGGGCGGTGGCTACGACAAGGAAGCAAGCGGCGAGCTCACGGGCATTGCTCACGAGGCGGCTGCCATGCAGCTGCTACCGCGCTGCCTTGAGTGGCTGGGGGAGGATCGCATTGCAAGCGCTTACGCCGATCAAATGAGGCGTATGGCCGAGCAGGGTATCACCTCGATCTGCGATATGTCGCTCATGCCTATGCCGGGCTGCGATTTTATCCGCGACGATGTCTACGACAAGCTACAGGCAGCCGGCAAGCTGGGCATCCGAGCCCATCTGTTCCCCACGTTGCTGGATGACCAATCGCGCTTAGAAGAACTGCAGACCCGCTACGCGAACAACGCGCTGCTCTCGGCGCCTGGTTTTAAGCAGTTCTTCGACGGCGTTTCGAGCGAACACACGGCCTATCTCACCGAGCCCTATACCAACCCGCGCTTCCCGGGCGATCAAGGTCGCCTGACGGTTCCCGTCGAGCGCATGCGCAAGCTGGTTCTGGCTGCTGCGGAGCGCGGGCACACCGTGCGCATCCACGTCATCGGCGACGGTGCCATCCATGCCGCGCTCGATATCTTTGAGGAGGCGGCAGAGCTCTACGGCCTGCCCCAACACGGCCATAATACGCTTGAGCATCTGGAGAATCTCCTGCCCCAGGACATCGATCGCCTGCGCAAGCTCAACGTGATTGCCTCGAGCCAGCCCTGTCACATTACGCTCGATCCGGGCGGCCCCGAGCGCGATTTGGGCATGGAGCGCAGCCGCATCATGTGGCCGTTTGCAACCTATAAGCAGCGCGGCATTCGCCAAGCCTTCGGTACCGACAGCCCCATCACGCCTGTTACCAGCATGAACGTGCTCTACACGGCTATTACGCGCCAAGACCCCAAAAGCCACTGGCCCGAGGGCGGCTGGTTGCCGAGCGAGCGTATCGATGCGGCAACGGCTCTGCGCAACTACACCCTGGGCAGCGCCTATGCAGCGGGCGACGAGCAAAACCTCGGCAGCCTAGAACCCGGCAAATACGCCGACCTGGTAGTCCTGGACCAAAACCCACTCACCATCGACCCCCAAGAACTCCAAACCACCAAAGTCCAAGCCACCTACCTAGCCGGCAACCTGATCTACGAGCGCTAAGTATTCATGTCTTACCGTTAAACGCGGCTCGGGCAGCTTATTTTGGGATGGCGCTCGAGCCGCGTTTGTTTGCAAATGGGGGGGGGTTCGTTAGGAGCGTCCCCGCCCTGCTTGATTTGGGCGCGCGGGGCGGAGGCGCTGCTGCCCCGCGCCCTATTTGGACAGCAGCAATGCTATCTCTAGGTGTTTTGCGTACTTTCCATTACGAATTGCATAAAAAGACTGGGATGTTCTTCCGGATCCTGATGTACCCCCGTCCGCGCCGTGCAAAAAACGGAGTATTCAGCACCGCGAGCTCTGCCTGTGCCGCTGCGGCTGAGTAACGTTGCAGAGATTGACGTCATTTTGTGCTCCGGTGCGGCGCGAGGCATGCCTTTCTGTCCTGACGGGGTTTGCCTGCCGACCAAAATCGCCGGCCGAAGGCGTCCTTGGGACCAATATGGTGTGTCCGGCGCGTATGCAGCCGTCCTAGTCTGCTGAATACTCCCAAAAATGCACGGTGCTCCCCAGGGGACCCGTGCGCGCAGCGAAAACCATGCACATGTCGCTATCCGCATCGCCATTTTGCTGCACTGACTTTTCTGAATGCCGGGCCCGAATTAGTTAACCTGCCTCCCGTGTGGCTCCGGAGGGGCGGGGCATAAGGTTTATCGCGAGTTCCGCACGAGCCGAAGGCCACTTAATGTGGCCTTCGTGCGAGCAGGACTGCCCGAGCAGGAAACCTTATGCCCCGCCCCTCCGGAGCCACACGGGAGGCATCGCTAAGTTATCCCCCGGCATTCAGAAAATCTAAGTGCCAAAAAATAAGATTTTTTGACTCCGTGTTGTATAACCCGCCATTCGTGGGTACCATTCAACGCGTACGCAAACAAAAAGGGTTAATTCGCGCGGCATAACCGCGCGGCCCAAAAAGGAGGAAACAAGCATGTCGTCTTTGAAGCCGCTTGCAGATCGTGTTCTGGTCAAGCCCGACGAGGCCGAGCAGAAGACCGCTTCTGGTCTGTATATCGCCAGCAACGCTCAGGAGAAGCCGCAGCGCGGCACCATCGTTGCCGTTGGCGCCGGCAAGGTCAACGACAAGGGTGAGCGCATCCCCATGGACGTCAAGGTCGGTGACGTTGTCATCTACGGTAAGTTCGGTGGCAACGAGGTCAAGGTCGACGGCGAGAAGTATCTGCTGATGCGCGCCGACGACATCTACGCCGTCGTCGAGGCCTAGTCTCGTCAGAATCTCTGATTCGTCTTTGAACGCGCCCGCCGCATAGGACTCGGAAGCGGCGACGCGAGTCACATTTCTTTTGGAGGATTACCTACCATGGCAAAGAACATTACGTTCAACACCGATGCCCGCGCTAAGCTTGCCAAGGGCGTCAACACTCTGGCCGACGCCGTTACCGTCACCATGGGCCCCAAGGGCCGCTACGTCGCTCTGCAGCGCACGTTCGGTGCCCCGACCATCACCAACGACGGCGTTTCCGTCGCTAAGGAGATCGAGCTCGAGGACAACATCGAGAACATGGGCGCTCAGCTGGTGAAGGAGGTCGCCACCAAGACCAACGACACCGTGGGTGACGGCACCACCACCGCAACCCTGCTCGCCCAGGCCATCGTCAACGACGGCCTGCGCAACGTCGCCGCTGGCGCCAACCCGCTGGCCATCCGTCGCGGCATCGACAAGGCCGTCAACGCCGCCGTCGCCGAGATGAAGAAGCAGGCCAAGCCGGTCGAGACCAAGGAGCAGATTGCTTCCGTCGGTACCATCTCTGCCGGTGACCCCGAGGTCGGCGAGAAGATCGCCGAGGCCATGGAGGTCGTGGGCAAGGACGGCGTCATCACCGTCGAGGATTCCCAGACGTTCGACATCACCATCGACACCGTCGAGGGCATGCAGTTCGACAAGGGCTACGTCTCCGCTTACTTCGTCACGGATAACGACCGCATGGAGGCCGTGATGAAGGATCCGTACATCCTCATCACCGACCAGAAGATCTCCAGCGTCCAGGACATCATGCCTGTTCTCGAGGCTGTCCAGCGCGCTGGCCGTGGCCTGCTCATCATCGCTGAGGACATCGATGGCGAGGCTCTGCCGACCCTCGTCCTCAACAAGATCCGTGGCGCCCTCAACGTCTGCGCCGTCAAGGCCCCGGGCTACGGCGATCGCCGCAAGCGCATCCTCGAGGACATCGCCGTCCTCACCGGTGGCCAGGCTGCCCTGGACGAGCTGGGCGTGAAGGTTGCTGACATCACCGCCGATATGCTCGGTACCGCTAAGTCCGTCACCATCTCCAAGGACAACACCGTCGTCGTCGGTGGCGCTGGCTCCAAGGAGGCCATCGACGCTCGTATCGCTCAGATCAAGGGTGAGATGGAGAACACCACCTCTGACTTCGACCGCGAGAAGCTCCAGGAGCGCCTGGCCAAGCTCTCCGGTGGCGTTGCCGTCATCAAGGTCGGCGCTGCTACCGAGTCCGAGCTCAAGGAGATCAAGCATCGCGTCGAGGACGCTCTGCAGGCTACCCGCGCTGCTGTCGAGGAGGGCATTGTCGCCGGTGGCGGCGTCGCCTTCATGGACGCTGCTCCTGCGCTCGACGCCGTTGAGCTCGACGACCCCGAGGAGAAGATCGGTGTCGACATCGTCAAGAAGGCTCTGACCGCTCCGGTTGCTACCATCGCCAAGAACGCTGGCTTTGAGGGCGCTGTCGTGGTCGACAAGGTTGCCGAGCTGCCCGCCGGCCAGGGTCTCAACTCTGCCAACGGCGAGTGGGGCGACATGATCGAGATGGGCGTCCTCGACCCCGTCAAGGTTAGCCGCGTCACCCTGCAGAACGCTGCTTCTGTCGCCAGCCTGATCCTCATCACCGAGGCTACCGTCTCCGATGTGCCCAAGAACACTCAGCTTGAGGACGCTATCGCTGCTGCTACCGCTGGTCAGCAGGGCGGCGGTATGTACTAAGGCCGACAAGGTCTAGAACTCCCACCGGGAATCCGGGGGCGTGACGGGGGCTTCTCTCCGGAACGTCCTCGGACATGCAAAGAGCTGTCTCTTATACACATCTGACGCTGCC
>URIE01000096.1 GCA_900547805.1 uncultured Collinsella sp. | reverse complement strand
GAACTTCTGACCTCTTCCGTGTCAGGGAAGCGCTCTCCCCCTGAGCTAAACGCCCGATCAAGGGTGCGCAAGTGCGCAAGGGATAATATAACGGAGCCTGAACTCGGTGGCAAGAACATTTTTAAAAATCGCTTACATTGTGGAATTCGGGGGCTTTGTCGTATCCATTTCAAAAGAGCCTGCTGCCGCGATTTGGCTGTCGCATAATGCAAGGCCATTGCGGTATCGAGCTATGGAAAGACGCCTGCGGAATTGTCCTACCGATAAGCGGACAAGCCTCCAGCTGGTGCCTTCGCCGTGGTAAGGTAAGCCGAATTGTTTCCAGGCTGTTTCGGGGGAGTGGAATGAGCAAAGAGTGTGTCGAGCAGGTCGAAGGCGCAGGGGCTTCGGTGCCCATGACCGATATATCGAACATTGATGTGCCCGAGGGCACCGACGAGCTCAGCCGTAGCACCCGCCGCGCCTGGCGCGAGCGCCTGAACAGCGCTTCGACGCGCAAGATGATCACGGGCGTCTTGGCTACGCTGGTGGGCGGTTCGTTTTGGGGCTTCTCGGGCACCAGCGCGAGCTTTCTGTTCGATACCTACCACGTCGATACCTTGTGGCTTATGAGCGTGCGTCAGATTCTCGCCGGTCTACTCTTTATGGCCGTGGTTGTTACGCGCGACCGCGAGCGCCTGATTAAGCTCTGGACCACACCCGCCGATCGCAAGCAGCTGCTGCTCTTTACCGCCTTTGGCCTGCTGTTCAACCAGTTTTGCTATCTTTCGGCCGTGCGCCTGACGAACGCCGGAACCGCGACGGTGCTCCAGTGCCTGCAGCTCGTTATCATCATGGGCTACACCTGCGCGATCGATCGCCGCATGCCGCGTACTCGCGAAGTCATCGGCATTGGCCTGGCTCTGGGTGGAACCTTTTTAATCGCCACCGGCGGCGACCCCACCAGCCTGAATATCTCGCCGCTTGGCCTGGCAGCAGGTCTTATGTGTGCGGTCAGCGCCGCGTGTATGGCGGTGATTCCCGCCAAGATCCTGCCCGAATACGGCAGCCCCATCGTCACGGGCTCGGCAATGCTCACGGCGGGCGTGGTCTCGTGCGTCTTCGTGCAGCCCTGGGCGCATATGCCGGCGCTCGACGCTGCCGGCATCGAGGCGCTCGCGGTGTTCGTGGTTATCGGCTCGTTTTTTGCTTACATGCTTTATATGCAGGGCGTTAAGGACATCGGCTCGGTGCGTGCGAGCCTCATCGGAACTGTGGAGCCGGTTTCGGCGACCATCACCAGCGCCGTTATGCTGGGGACGGTGTTTTTGCCGACCGACCTTATCGGCTTTGCCATGATCATCGTGATGATGTTCCTCACGGTGTAGCTAGCGCCGCCGCCAAGACAGAAAAGGTGTTGTGCCGCATTTTCGCCAATTGATGTCCGTGTCTGGAGTTTAGCTGTCGATGCTCAAAATGCCATAGACTAGTAACGTTATGGACTTTTTCATTGCGACTCAATTGCGAGGATTTCTTTATGGCTGGTAATCACTTTAAGGGCAGCGATAGCGGCCGTCCTGCAGTTCCGCCGCGTCCGAACGGGGCTGGTAAGGCCGGCACGCCGGGCGGCGCTGGACAGGGCGGTTCCGGTAAGCGCGTGTCCCCGGGCGAGACGGCGATGTTTACCGCTCTGTACGAGCAGTCACAAAAGGCAAAAAAGACCGGCCGTGCAAGAGGGAATGTCTTTGCGGGCGGTGCAACCTCCGCGTCGCGGCCGAGTGGGGCTCCTTCGGTACCCGCGAACAACGCAGGTGCTACCAACGCCGCGAATGCCGCCGGCAACGTTAATGCCGGCAAGGCCGACAACAATTCTCCCTCTGCCGGTGGCGCGGGGCTTACGGGTAACCTTGGCACGATTTACACCGGCGCCTCCGAGACTGGCACGTTCGCCCGCCTGGATGATAGCGGTGCCGAGTTTGCGGGCTCGGGTTCCAAGGAAGATTATTACGATTTTGGCTTGAACTACGGTAGCGACGCTTCGTCGAGTTCGACCTCTGACGGTCTGGTCCGTCATCGCCATCGCAAGGGCGAGCGCAAAAAGCGTCACACCGGCGCCATTATTGCCGCTGTAGTCGCGGTGCTTCTCGTTGTGCTTGGCGCAGGCGGCTTTATGCTGCTTAACTCGGCAAAGACCGTAAAGAGTGAAGCGAAGGAGGCTGTCGAGATCGTCGGTGGCCTTAAGGACAAGGTCACGTCGGGCGATTTTTCGACGCTGCCTGACGACGCGAAGAAGATCGATGAGCTCTGCGACAGCATGAAGGCGGAGACCTCGAGCCCGCTGTGGACGGCGGCATCGTTTATCCCGGTGTATGGCAGCGATATCAATGCGGCCCGCACCATGATTGACGCCCTGTCCGATGTCTCGAGCAATGCGCTGGTTCCCATGGCCGATAACCTTTCGCAGGCCACGCCCGGCAAGCTGTTCCAGGACGGCATGATTAACGTGTCCGCGCTGCAGGCGGTCGCCGATTCGCTTTCCAGCAGCTCGAAGGTGTTCAAGAGCGCCAACGAGAAGATCCAGGGCATTGGCGATACTCATATTTCCCAGGTGACCGAGCTGGTCGATAAGGCCAAGGACGGCTTTGCCACCCTCAACGGTGCGGTTGACGCGGCGGAGAAGGTCGCCCCCGTCCTTCCCCAGATGCTCGGCGCCAACGGCCAGACGCGCAACTACCTTGTGTACGCCATGAACAACGTCGAGATTCGTGCTTGCGGCGGCTTTGGCGGTTCGCAGGGCCTGATTTCGGTCACCGACGGCCAGATGTCGATTGGCGAGTTTGTTCCCCGCATTGGACTCAGCGAGGATGAGGCAGTCGAGAGCGTCGACGAAGAGGATGAGGCGCTGTTCGGCAACCACAGTAACCTGTACAACTCGGGCAATACCTATTCGCCTGATTGGCCCCGCAACTCGCAGCGTGTCGCCGCGCTGTGGAAGTCCCAGTATGGGCAGGACGTTGACGGCGTCGTGGGTATCGACCCGGTGTTCCTGCAGTATCTGCTGGGCCTGGTCGGTAATGTGTCGCTGCCCGACGGAACGGTTGTCGACGGCACCAACGCCGCAAAGGTCCTCATGCACGATGTGTACTGGAACTATCCGGTCGAGGAGTCGGATGGCATCTTTGCATCCGTCGCCAGCGCTGCCTTCGACAAGATTCTCGGTGGCATCGGTGACGTTGACGTTACAAAGCTTGTCGGTGCATTCGAGCGCGGTGCCGAAGAGGGCCGCCTGATCGCGTGGATGAGAAACGATGATGAACAGAATGCCATCAAAGAGACGGGCATTGACGCTTCGCTGCCCGATCCGGATGACCCGAGCGCCGATCCCGTTGCCGGCGTTTACTTTAACAACCTGAGCTTCTCCAAACTCGACTGGTATCTGAACGCCGACACGCAGATTGGCCAGGGCGTGAAGAACGGCGACGGCACGTGCTCCTATCGCATCACCGTTACCCTGACGAACATCATGACGCAGGAGGAGGCTGACAAGCTGCCCGATTACGTTGCGGCGAGCGCACCCGATGCCGCGCGTGACGACGAGCGTCTGAATGTCTCGTTGTTTGCCCCGACGGGCGGCAACATTACTGATCTGACCGTCGAGGGCACCCAGTTTGGTCTTGGCGCCGCTACGTGGCATGGAATCCCCTTCTATTCGGGCACCGTTGACCTGCATGCTGGCGAGACGACGACGATCACATATACGCTGACCACGTCAGCCGAGGCGGGGGACAAGCCGCTTACGCTGCGTCAGACTCCTACATGCCAGGCGGCTCGCGACAGCGCGTCGGCGTAGGGTTTTTCTGGTAGCGCAGATAATCGAGTACCATTTTGGGGCGGACAGGCAATCTGTTCGCCCCTATTTTGTAAGGAGAGCGCATGAAGTACTTTGGCACCGACGGCTTTCGCGGTGAGGCCAACGTTGGGCTGACGGTAGAGCACGCTTATAAGATTGGCCGTTTTGTGGGCTGGTATTACGGCGCCAACCGCGAGCGCAAGGCGCGCGTCATCGTGGGCAAGGACACACGTCGCTCGAGTTATATGTTCGAGGCGGCGCTGGTGAGTGGTCTGGTCGCGAGCGGTGCGGACGCCTATATGCTGCACGTGATCCCCACGCCGGGCGTAGCGCATCAGACCGTGGAAGGCTGCTTCGATTGCGGCATCATGATCAGCGCGAGCCACAACCCGTTTTGCGATAACGGCATTAAGCTCGTCAATAGCGACGGTTTTAAGATGGACGAGGACGTACTGGAGCTCATCGAGGACTACATCGATGGCAAGAGCGAGGTGCCGCTGGCCACGGGCAACCACATCGGCGCCACGGTGGACTACATGCAGGGCCGCAACCGCTACATTGCCTCGCTCATCGCCAGCGCGAACTTTTCGCTGCAGGGCGTCAAGATCGGCATCGACTGCGCCAACGGCTCGGCGTCCTCGGTGGCCAAGCCGGTGTTCGACGCGCTGGGCGCCGACGTGCGCGTGATCAATGCCGCGCCTGATGGTTTTAACATCAACGTCGACTGCGGCTCCACGCATATGGAGCGCCTGCAGCGCCACGTGGTGGAGCAAGGCCTGGACGTGGGTTTTGCCTATGACGGCGATGCCGACCGCTGCCTGGCCGTGGATGAGCGCGGTCGCGTGGTAGACGGCGACCAGATCCTGTACGTGTGCGGCGTGTATCTGAACAAGCACGGTCGCCTTTCGGGCGGTACCGTGGTGCCGACGATCGCCAGCAACTTTGGTCTGGTCAAGTCGCTGGAGCTTGCCGGACTGAGCGCCGTGACCAGCGGCGTGGGCGACCGTCACGTGTATGCCAAGATGCGCGAGGGCGGCTACAGCCTGGGCGGCGAGCAGACGGGCCATACGATCTTTGGCGATATCGAGCGCACGGGCGACGGCATTATGACCTCGCTGCGCGTGATGGAAGTGATTCGTGCCGAGCGCGAGACGCTCTCGCAGCTCACGGCTCCGTGCAAGCTGCTGCCGCAGGCGCAGGTGGCCGTGCGCGTGGCGGACAAGGACGCCGCGCTCGAGAACATGGGCGTGCAGAACGCCATCGCCGAGGCCGAGACTGCGCTGGCAGGCGAGGGCCGCGTGCTCGTGCGCAAAAGTGGAACCGAGTCGGTGATTCGCGTTTTGGCCGAAGCGCCCGACCAAGCATCCGCCGATGCTGCCATGAAGCGCATCGCCAACGCGCTCGAGGCTCTGTAAGGTAGTCATTGGGGACGTTCTTAAACGACTAGGTGGAAAGGGGACGCTGCGGATTGGTTCCGCGGCGTCCCCTTTGCGTTGGCGTGTCGGTTATGCCTTACAGCTCGTAGAGCGTGGTGAACTTGTCCTGCAGGTAGCTGCAGTAGTAGCGGGCGTCGAACGCCATGCCGCATGCGCCCTGGATGAGCTCCGGCGCGTCCTTGGCGCGGCCCCACTGCCAAATGTGCTCGCCCAGCCAGGCGCGGACGGGTGTCAGGTCGCCGCTCGCGCAGGCGCCGGTAAGGTCGACGCCGTCGCGGCACATGGCCGGCACAAACATGGCATCGTAGGCGCTGCCCAGAGCATAGGTGGGGAAGTAACCAAACGAGCCTCCGCTCCAGTGCGTATCCTGCAGGCACCCGTGCGTGTCGTCGGGAACGGGAATGCCCAGGTACTCGTTCATAAAGCGGTTCCAAAGCGCGGGGATGTCCTTGGCCGTGGCCTCGCCGGCAAACAGCATGCGCTCAATCTCGTAGCGCACCATAACGTGCAGCGGGTAGGTGAGCTCGTCGGCCTCGGTGCGGATCAGCGACGGCTGCGCGATGTTCACCGCGTGGTAGAGCGCGTCCTCGTCCACGTTGCCGTAGACCTCGGGCGCGTGACGGCGCAGCACCTCGAGCAGCGGGCCCATAAAGGCGAGGCTGCGGCCCACGGTGTTCTCAAAGAATCGGCTCTGGCTCTCGTGGATGCCCATGGAGGTACCGCCCTCAAGACACGTGCGCGCGTAAGCGGGGTTCACGCCCAGCTCATACATGGCGTGGCCGGCCTCGTGGATGATGCTGTAGACGTTGGAGATGCAATCGTCCTCGTGGATATGCGTGGCGATACGCGCGTCGCCCACCGAGAAGCCTTCGCTAAACGGATGCTCGGTAAAGGCGAGCGTGGTGTCGTCCAGGTCCAGGCCCACAAGCTTCATCAGGTCAAAGCTCATGGCACGCTGGGCAGCCTCGGGCACATGCGCGTGCAAAAAGTCGGCTGCGGGTTGCTGGCCGCGCTCACCGATGGCATGCACGAGCGGCACGACGGTGGCCTTGACCTCATCGCAAAACGCGTCGAAGCTCTCGGTGGAAAGGCCACGCTCGTACTGGTCGAGCCATACATCGTACGGGTCACGCTTGGGGTCCATGAGCTCAGCTTGATGCTTAAGCTGACCGACGATCTTGTCGACATAGGGCTCAAAGCTCGCCCAGTCGTTGGCCGCCTTGGCTTTGTGCCATACGGCATCGGCCTCGCAGGTGAGCCTGGTCCAGGCCTCGGCCTCCTCGGTGGGGA
>URIE01000095.1 GCA_900547805.1 uncultured Collinsella sp. | reverse complement strand
ACGGCATCGGCCTCGCAGGTGAGCCTGGTCCAGGCCTCGGCCTCCTCGGTGGGGATGGCGCCGGCCTCGCGCTGGTCGCGGCCGAGCACGCGGATCTCGTCGAGCAGCTGCGGGTCGTCGATCTTTCCGCCCACAACCGTCTCGTGCGCCAGCGAACGCACGAGCTCAACGGACTTCTCGCTGGTCAGGAGCTTATGATGCTCGCCGGCGAGCGTACCCATGGCATCGGCGCGGGCCACGGCACCGTTGGCGGGGGCGATGGTTGCGCCGTCAAACTCAGCGATCTTGAGCAGGTACTCGCGGGTCCACAGCTTTCCCTCGAGCTTACGGAACTTCTTGACGGCCTTTTCGGCCTTGATGCCCTTGGCGGCTTTTGCCACGGCGGCTTTGGCCTTCTTATCGAGCTTCTTTCCCATACCATATCCTTGATCTCGCAGGCCGCCCGTCGCACGCGGCGGCACGGCCAGTTTGCACAGCTACCTGCCTTGTACCCAGCGCGAACAAAACGGAACGCGGCGATGCGCTCGCGAAATGTGTTATCCTATAGCCCAATGCGTTGACGGAGAGGGTTTTGCCCGCCGTGTCGCCGGCAAGAGAGGGAAGGTCATGGGCTGCAAGCCTTCCTGCGGTGGCAAGGGCCAAGCGTTCACTCCCGAGCAGCGACCTCAACGGGCGCGCGGCCAGTGGCGGCGATGCCCCAGTAGGGAAGCCGTGAGCCTCGCGACAAGAGGCGCAGAGTGGGCGCGGCGGGCCAGACATCCGCCGGGTCAAACAAGGTGGTACCGCGGAATTCAACCGTCCTTGGGCAATGCACATGCCCGAGGACGGTTTTTTGTTACCGAACCGGGCCGCACATCCACAGCGTCGCGTGGCTCCGGCCGCCGCGGCAAGTGGATGCGCGAGAGACGAAAGGGAAGACATGAGTCTGATTGATGATCTGGTCAAACTCGAGGAAGAGGCCAAGGAGCTCGTCGCAGGCGCCGACGACGCCGCAAAGCTCGAGGCCGCGCGCGTTGAGCTGCTCGGCCGCAAGGGTCGTATCACCGGCCTGATGCGCATGATGGGCAAGCTCGCCCCCGAGGATCGTCCCATGATGGGCAAGCGCGCCAACGAGATGCGCCAGCTGATTGAGGGCATGCTCGACGAGCGCACCACCGAGATGAAGGCCGCCGCCCTCAAGCACGCACTCGAGCACGAGGCCGTCGACATCACGCTGCCGGGTATCCGTCCGCAGATCGGTCACCAGCACCTGATCAAGCAGATCATCGAGGAGGCCGAGGACATCTTCTGCGGCATCGGCTACACCGTCGAGTCCGGCCCCATGGTCGACACCTCCTACTACAACTTCACTGCGCTCAACGCCCCCATGGATCACCCGAGCCGCTCTGCCCGCGACACCTTCTATGTGGTCGACAACAACCCCGGCAGCGTCGCGCACCCCGAGGCTCACGCCCACGGCGAGTCCGACGTGCTGCTGCGCACCCAGACCTCGGGCGTGCAGATCCACACCATGGAGTCGCAAAAGCCGCCCATCTACATGATCTGCCCGGGTACCGTCTACCGTCCCGACACGGCCGACGCCTGCCACCTGCCGCAGTTCAACCAGATCGAGGGCCTGGTCGTCGACGAGGGCATCACCTTTGGCGATCTTAAGGGCACGCTCGACTACTTTGTTAAGTGCATGTTTGGCGAGGACCGCAAGACGCGTTACCGCCCGCACTTCTTCCCCTTCACCGAGCCGAGTTGCGAGGTGGACGTGAGCTGCCACGTCTGCGGCGGCAAGGGCTGCAACTTCTGCAAGCACAGCGGCTGGATCGAGATCTTGGGCTGCGGTATGGTCGACCCCAACGTTCTGATCAACTGCGGCATCGATCCCGAGAAGTACACCGGCTTCGCCTTTGGCATTGGTGCCGAGCGCGTCGCTGCCCTGCGCTACGATCTGCCCGACCTGCGCACGTTGATGACTGGTGATATGAGGTTCTTGAACCAGTTCTAGAACGCTTTCTTCTTAGTTGCAGTTTCCGGCTTAAAGCCGCATTTATGAAAGGAGACCAGTTAGATGCGCGTTTCTTACGACTGGCTCAAGACCATGATCGATATTCCGGAGGATCCCAAGACCCTTTCGGACGAATATATCCGTACCGGCACCGAGGTCGAGGCGATCGACACCGTGGGCGAGTCCTTCGACCACGTGGTGACCGCCAAGGTGCTCACCAAGACCCCGCACCCCGATAGCGACCACATGTATGTGTGCTCGGTCGATGTGGGCGACAAGAACCTCGACGCCGACGGCAATCCCGCCCCGCTGCAGATCGTCTGCGGCGCGCAGAACTTCGAGGCCGGCGACCACATCGTAACGGCCATGATCGGCGCCGTGCTTCCCGGCGACGTCAAGATCAAGAAGAGCAAGCTTCGCGGCGTCGTGTCCATGGGCATGAACTGCTCCGCGCGCGAGCTCGGCCTGGGCGGCGATCACTCCGGCATCATGATCCTGCCCGAGGATACGCCCTGCGGCATGCCGTTTGCCGAGTATGTGGGCTCGAGCGACACCGTGCTCGACTGCGAGATCACGCCCAACCGTCCCGACTGCCTGTCCATGATCGGCATGGCCCGCGAGACCGGCGCCATCTTCGACCGCGATTTCCACGTCGAGCTGCCCGCCATCAAGGCCGAGACCGGCCGCGCGACGGCCGATGAGCTTTCGGTCGAGATCGCCGACGAGGGCCTGTGCGACCGCTATGTCGCCCGCATCGTGCGCAACGTTAAGGTGGGCCCGTCGCCCGACTGGATGGTCAAGCGCCTCAATGCCCTGGGCGTGCGCCCGCACAACAACATCGTCGACATCACCAACTATGTGATGATGCTCACCGGTCAGCCGCTGCATGCCTTTGACCTGGACACCTTTGCCGAGCGCGATGGCCACCGTCGCGTGGTGGTTCGCGCCGCCCAGCAGGATGAGAAGTTCACGACGCTCGACGGCGAGGAGCGCACGCTCGACGCCGGCATGGGCCTGATCACCGACGGCGAGCGCCCCGTGGCGCTGGCCGGCGTTATGGGCGGCATGGATTCCGAGATTGAGGACGACACCGTCGACGTGATGGTCGAGAGCGCCTGCTTCAACGCCGGCCGCACCTCGCACACCAGCCGCGACCTGTCGCTGATCTCCGACGCCTCCATTCGCTTTGAGCGCCAGGTCGACGAGACCGGCTGCGTGGACGTCGCCAACATCACCTGCGCGCTCATCGAGGAGATCGCCGGCGGCCAGGTCGCTCCCGGCTACGTGGACGTGTTCCCCGCGCCCAAGACCATCGACAGCATCAAGCTGCGTCTGGCCCGCGTGCACGCCATCTGCGGCGCCGACATCGAGCCCGACTTTATCGAGCGCTCGCTCACCCGCCTGGGCTGCACCGTCGAGCGTGACGGCGAGGACTTTATGGTGACCCCGCCGAGCTTCCGCCCCGACCTGCCGCGCGAGATCGACCTGATCGAGGAGATCTTGCGCCTGTGGGGCATGGGCCGCGTGACGGCGACCATCCCGGCTGCCAAGAACCATATCGGCGGCCTGACCCGCGAGCAAAAGCTCAGCCGCAAGGTCGGCGAGATCCTGCGCGCCTGCGGCCTCAACGAGACCACGACCTTTGGTTTTGCCGCCCCGGGCGACCTGGAGAAGATCGGCATGTCCACCGAGGGTCGCGGCTGCCCCGTGGTGCTCATGAACCCGCTGGTGGCCGAGCAGACCGAGATGCGCCGCTCGCTGCTGCCGGGCCTGCTTCAGTCGGTAGCCTACAACGAGGCCCACGGCACGCCCAACGTGCACCTGTACGAGGTCGGCAGCCTGTTCCACGGCCGCGAGAACGCCAGCCTGCCCAAGGAGACCAAGTCCGTGGCGGGCGTGCTCTCTGGCCAGTGGAGCGAGCAGTCCTGGAACATGAAGTACCGCAAGCTGCGCTTCTTCTTTGGCAAGGGTATCGTGGAGGAGCTGCTTGCCCAGCTGCGTATCGAGAAGGTTCGCTTCCGTCCCGTCGAGGGCGAGGGCTATGCCTTCTTGCAGCCGGGTCGTGCCGCCGAGGTCCTGTCCGGCGGTACCGTGCTGGGCTGGGTCGGCGAGATTCACCCCGAGGCGCGCGAGGCCTGCGGCATCGACGAGGTCGTCGTCGCCTTTGAGCTCGACCTGGACAAGCTGATCAAGGGTGCCCGCAACCAAGAGAACTACCGCGAGTTCTCGCAGTACCCTGCCGTCGAGCACGATCTGGCTATCGTGGTCGACAATACCGTGACCTGCGAGGATCTTGAGCGTCGCATCACCAGCGCCGGCGGCAAGCTGCTCGAGGGCGTGCGCCTGTTCGACGTGTACCGCGACCCGGTGCGCGTGGGCGTGGGCAAAAAGTCCATGGCCTTCGCGCTTACGTATCGCTCCGACGACCATACGCTCACCAGCGAAGAGGTCGAGAAGGCGCACCAGAAGATCGTCACCAAGGTGTGCAAGGGCGTGAACGGCGAGGTCCGCAGCTAGGTTTGCCTGCGGCTTGGGCTGACGCGCAAGGCAAGGGCACCGACACTGCCGAGTCGACACGGGCGGTGCCATGACAGCGCCGCCCGTCACCTTTCATCTGTTACGCCTGTATTACAAAGCGGCGTGCTGTTTTGTTGGCGGCACGCCGCTTTGCTATGATTGCCCGCGGCGTGTTACGAATCGGACAATACGTAACACTGGTGATATGGTTCAAACGGCACCGCAATTCCGCGCGCCGAAATCCAGGAGGCATCAGATGCACATTCCAGATAATTACCTGTCCCCGCAGACGGACGCCGTCATGGCGGTAGCGATGGTTCCCGTATGGGTTCACTGCATTAAGAAGGTGCGCGCCACGCTCGATCGCGAGCACATGGCATTCCTGGGCATTTGCGCCGCCTTCTCCTTTTTGCTCATGATGTTCAACGTGCCGCTGCCCGGTGGCACCACGGGCCATGCCGTCGGTGGCGCCCTCATCGCGCTGCTGCTGGGCCCCGAGGCCGCGACTATCGCGGTTTCTGTTGCTCTGGCCCTGCAGGCGCTGCTTTTTGGCGACGGCGGCATCCTGTCCTTTGGTGCCAACTGCTTTAACATGGCCTTTGTGTTGCCGTTTGTGGCCGCCATCGTATTTCGCGCGCTCAACAGCCGTCTGCACGACAAGAGCTGGGGCACCTCGGTTTCTGCCATCGTGAGCGGCTGGATCGGCCTGTGCGTGGCGGCCCTGTGCGCGGCCATCGAGTTTGGTATTCAGCCTATGCTCTTCACCAACGCGTCCGGCGCCCCGCTGTATTGCCCCTTCCCGTTGTCGATTGCCATTCCCGCCATGTTGATCCCGCATATGCTGGTGGCCGGTGTGGTCGAGGGTGTGGCGACTGCCGCGATCTACGCATTCATTAAGAAGACGGCGCCGAGCATCATCGTCGGGCCCGAGGCCGTTGACGGCCAGCTTGCTGCCAATGGCGCTGCCGCCAAAAAGATCTCGCTGATCCCCACGCTTATCCTGGTTGCCGTACTTGTCGTTGCCACGCCGCTGGGCTTGCTCGCTACTGGTGACGCCTGGGGCGAGTGGGACGGCGAGGGCGCCGCGACCGCTGTTCAGGAGGCTGGCGACGACAGCTTGCAGGCTTCGGTCGGCCTGGATGCCCCGACCTTTGCCGATTCGTTGCCCACGGGCGATTACCTGCAGGCCTATTCCGAGGAGCAGGGTTTTGGCTTTGCCGGCCAGGCTGCCATGTATATCCTCTCCGGCGTGATTGGCGTGGCGGTGCTCACCATCGTATTCCGTCTTATTTCGCTGACGGCCAAGGAAAGCTAAGCGCATGGCGACGGTCGAGCTGCCTAGCTGGCTGACCGAGCAGGAGCGATACGAGCCCACGGGCGCTCGTCATCGCGTCATGCAAAAGAACGTCCTGCACCTGGCGAGCCTGCTCGAGCGGGTTCGCCTGGGTGGCGGCGCACACAAGGGCGGGTCGATGATCGACCGCGCCCTTTCTTCCGTTTCGGCGCCGGTGCGCCTGCTCGGCATGTTCGTCTGTGTCCTGTGCGTGTGTCTGGCGCAAAGCCCGCTGTACCTGATGCTGATGGCGGCGATCGCGCTGGTGTTGATCGCTGTGCGCCCCGTGCGCGGTCTGCGGGCGACCTTTATGCCGGCGTTGGCCGCCGCAGGATTTGCCGTGGTCTTGGCACTGCCGGCCCTGCTGCTGGGCGCTTCCGCCACGATCGCCATGCTCAAGATCGCGCTCAAGACGTTCGTTAACGTGTCGCTGGTGCTGGGTGTTTCGTGGACGCTCACCTGGAGCCGTATGTCGGCGGCGCTCAAGGCGCTGCGCCTGCCCGACGAGGTCATCTTTACCTTTGACATGGCGCTCAAGCACATTGAGGTGCTTGGCCGCACGGCGCACGACCTCACCGAATCTGTCATGCTGCGCAGTGTGGGCCGCGCGCCTGCGGGTTTTTCGCGCACCGATTCGTTGGCGGGTATCATGGGCATGACATTTATCAAGGCGATGGAATGCAGCCGCGCGATGGACGAGGCCATGCTCTGCCGTGGGTTTGCCGGCGCGTATCCGG
>URIE01000094.1 GCA_900547805.1 uncultured Collinsella sp. | reverse complement strand
AAGATTGTCAAAAAAGCGGTCGGCGCGCAGTGCGCCGACCGCCGATATATGGGGTCTGATATTTTCTACCAGCTAGTTCCTCTTACTCGTCTAGGAGATCCTCTGGCATGTCGTTGCCGTCGCCTAGATCGACAGGGGTTTCTTCGGGGGCAGAGCCGTCTTCTGTGGCTTCGCCTTCGGGCTTCTCCTTGGCGGCCGTCATGCGGGCTACGGCGCAGATGCGGTCGTTGTCGTCGACGGTCATCATCTTGACGCCCTGGGTAGCGCGGCCAGTCTGGCTGATCTCGTCGGTCTTGACGCGAATGACCGTCGCGCCCTCCGTCACGATGAACAGCTCGTGCTGCGGGCCCACCGTCTTCATGGCCGCGAGGTTACCCTTACGCTCGGTCATTTGGATGGTGTAGACACCCTGGCCGCCGCGGTTCTGCTCCGGGTAGTCCGCGACCGGCGTGCGCTTGCCGTAGCCACGCTCGGTGATGACGAATAGATCGCCGTTGCCGTTAGTGACTTCCATGCCCAGAACGCTCACGCCGTCCTTCATACCGATACCGCGAACGCCGCTGGTATCGCGGCCGGTGGCGCGCACCTGCTCCTCGGAGAACATGATCGCCTTGCCCGCGGTGGTGGCCAGGATAATCTTGTCGCCCTCGCGCACGCGGCGCACGTTCAGCAGCGCATCGTCGTCACGCAGGTTGATAGCGATCAGGCCGTCGCGACGGCTGCGGTCATATGCGCTCATCACGGTCTTCTTGACCATGCCGCTCTTGGTGGCAAACATCAGATACTCGTCGGCAGGGAACTCGCGGCAGCTGATGACGCTCGCGATCTTCTCGCCCTCCTCGAAGGGCAGCAGGTTGACGATCGCGGTACCGCGCGCCTGGCGCGTACCCACCGGCAGCTCGTGCACCTTCAGGCGATAGACCTTGCCCTTGCTCGAGAAGAACAGCACGTACTCGTGCGTGGACGCGATGAACATCTCGTCGATGACATCGTCCTCTTTGAGGTTGACGCCCGACACGCCCTTGCCGCCGCGTTTCTGGGCGCGGTAGGCGGCCACCGGGATGCGCTTGACATAGCCGGTGTGGGTGATGGTCACGACCATGTCCTCGTCGGCAATGAGGTCCTCGACGTCCAGGTCCTTCTCGACCTGGCTGATCTCGGTGCGGCGCTTATCGCCAAACTTCTTGGAGATCTCGCGCATCTCTTCCTTAATGACGCCCAGGATCTTCTCCTCGTGCGCCAGCAGGTCCTCGTAGTAGGCGATGGCACGGCGCAGGCCGTCCAACTCTTCTTGGATCTTGTCGCGCTCCAGGCCGGTCAGGCGGCGCAGCTTCATCTCGAGGATGGCCGTGGTCTGCTCGGGCGTAAAGCCAAAGCGCTCGATCAGGCGGCTGCTGGCCTCGGAATCGGTCTGCGAGGAACGGATGATGCTGATGACCTCGTCAATATGGTCGAGAGCCATCAGGTAGCCCTCGAGGATATGCGCGCGGGCCTGGGCCTTCTTAAGGTCGAAGCGGGTGCGGCGGGTGACGACGTCGACCTGGTGATCGATGTAGTGCTGCAGCATCTCGCGCAGGCTCAGGCATTTGGGAACGCCGTTGACGAGCGCCAGGTTGTTGGCGCCGAAGGTCGTCTGCAGCGAGGTGTACTTATACAGGTTGTTGAGCACGACCTGCGGAATGACGCCCTTCTTGAGCTCGATGACCAGACGGATGCCCTTCTGGTTGGACTCATCGCGCATGTCCGAGATGCCCTCGATGCGCTTGTCGTTGACGAGCTGGGCGATCTTCTCCTGCAGGGTGCCCTTGTTGACCATGTAGGGAATCTCGGTAAAGACCAGGCGGTTGCGGCCGGTCTTGGTGGATTCCACGTGGGCCTTGGCGCGCACGGTAATGGAGCCGCGGCCGGTCTCGTAGCTCTGCTTAATGCCGGCGCTGCCCATGATGATGGCGCCGGTGGGGAAGTCCGGACCGGGCATGATCTGCATGAGCTCGTCGACAGTAGCGTCGGGATTATCGATCAGGTAGCAGGTTGCCTCGATCGCCTCGGTGAGGTTATGCGGGGCGATATTGGTGGCCATGCCGACGGCGATGCCCTGGCTGCCGTTGACCAGCAGGTTGGGGAAGCGCGCAGGCAGTGCCACGGGCTCGGCGAGTGATTCGTCGTAGTTGGGCTGCCAGTCGACGGTATCCTTCTGCAGGTCACGCAGCAGCTCCATGGCGGGCTTTGCCAGGCGGCTCTCGGTGTAACGCATGGCCGCCGCGCCGTCGCCGTCGATGTTGCCGAAGTTGCCGTGGCCGTCGATGAGCGGCGTGCGCATGGAGAACCACTGCGCCAGGCGAACCATGGCCTCGTAGACCGCGGAGTCACCGTGCGGATGGTACTTACCGATAACTTCGCCGACCGTCCAAGCGGACTTCTTGTGCGGACGGTTGGGGTAGATGCCGCTCTCGTTCATCGCGTACAGGATGCGGCGGTGCACCGGCTTTAAGCCGTCGCGCACGTCCGGCAGGGCGCGCGCCGTGATGACCGACATCGAATACTCGATGAATGACTGCTTCATCTCGCGGCCAAACTCCGAAATCTGGAGCTGGCCGCCGTTTATATCCTCGCCGGCCGAGGCGCCACGGTCGACTTCGCCAAAGCTCTCCTCGAGCTCACCGTCGTCGTCCTCTTCCTCGTCATCATCGGCATCGGGGTTATAGGCGTCAGGATCGCCGTCCTCGCCCTGCTCAGCACGGGCAAGCAGGCGCTTCAGATCGTCGGGCATGCCGGCATCGCCGGCCTCGCCCATACCCTCGTTATTGTTGATATCGTCTGCCACGTTACCTCCTCATGGTTTGCGTGGTCCATTAGTTCCCTGCCACGGAGACGGCTTTTCCAGGTGCCGCAGATTCGCTCGAAAGAGGAGGGAAGCGTACTTGGGTACGCGACCGACGATTGAGGGCGAAGGTGCGGTGGCTGGGAAAGCCGAACAGGTTAGGCGTCTAAGAAGCGTGCATCATGTGCATGCTTCTCGATGTACTCGCGGCGATAGCCGACCTCGGAACCCATCAGCTCGCGCACGGCGCGGTCCGCCACCACGGCGTCCTCGATCGACACGCGCTGCAGGATGCGGGTCTTGGGATCCATCGTCGTCGAGGCAAGCTGCTTGGGGTCCATCTCGCCCAGGCCCTTGTAGCGCTGGACGGTATAGCCCTTGCGCTTCTTGGTGATCTTGCCGTCCTTGGCCTTGCCGTCCTCGTCGTTATCGTCGGGGTTCAGGCCCAGGCTCTGGATGGTGTCGCGCAGGATCTCGTCTTCGGGCTGGCGGCCGTTGGGATACACGTAGTGGATCTTGTTGCGCACCTTAATGCCAAAGATGGGCGGACAGGCAACATAGACGTAGCCGGCATCGATCAGCGGACGCATGTACTTGTAGAAGAACGTCAGCAGCAGGATGCGGATGTGCGCACCGTCGACGTCTGCATCGGTCATGATGATGATCTTGTGGTAGCGCGCCTTGGTGATGTCGAAGTCGCCTCCGTCACCGGCACTCGTCGTGACGCCGCAGCCAATCGCGGTGATCAGCGACTGAATGGTGTCACTCGAGAACGCACGATGGTCGCCCACGCGCTCGACGTTCAAAATCTTGCCGCGCAGGGGCAGAATCGCCTGGATGTCTCGGCGACGGCCGTCCTTGGCCGAACCGCCTGCCGAGTCGCCCTCTACGATGAAGAGCTCGGTCAGCTCGGCATCGCGCACCGAGCAGTCAGCGAGCTTACCGGGCAGGGATGCCGTCTCGAGCAGGCTCTTGCGGCGCGTCGCCTCGCGCGCCTTGCGGGCGGCGTTGCGCGCCTTGCAGGCCTGTTGCGCCTTCTTGACGATCTCGCGGGCGGGCTTGGGGTGCTCCTCGAGGTAATCGGCAAGGCCGTCGGTCACGATCTTGAGCGTCAGCGCGCGCATATAGGAGCTACCGAGCTTGGCCTTGGTCTGGCCCTCAAACTGCGGATCGGGCAGCTTGACCGAGATAACGGCCGAAAGGCCCTCGCGCACATCGTCGCCGGTCAGGTTGGCGTCTTTTTCCTTGAGCAGGTTCTGCTTGCGCGCGTAGTCGTTGATCACGCGGGTGAGCGCGGTGCGGAAGCCCTCAAGGTGCATGCCGCCCTCGGGAGTGTAGATGTCGTTGGCAAACGACATGACGTTCTCGCCGTAGCCGCTATTCCACTGCAGGGAAACCTCGACCTCGCCCATCTTGGCCACGGGAGCCTCCGGGTCCGATTTGCCCTCGATGTAGATGGGCTCCTTAAAGGCCTCGGGGACGTCCTTGCCCTCGTTGAGGAACTTGACGAAGTCGATGATGCCGCCCTCGTAGCAAAACTCCTCCACGTGGGGAGTCGCCTCGCGCTCGTCGGTCAGCACGATCTTGAGGTTCTTATTGAGGAACGCTGTCTCCTGCAGACGGTTGTGCAGCGTATCGAAATCGTAGATGCAGGTCTCGAAGATCTCGTCGTCGGGCCAGAAGGTGACGGTGGTGCCCGTCGAATCCGAGGTGCCCACGACCTCCATCTTCTTGACGGTCTTGCCGCGCGAGAACTCCATCTCGTAGGTGTTGCCATCGCGACGAACCTGAACGACCACGCGCTTGGACAGTGCGTTGACGACGGAGATGCCTACGCCGTGCAGGCCGCCCGAGACCTTATAGGCCGAGTTATCGAACTTACCGCCGGCGTGCAAGATCGTCATGACGACCTCGAGCGTCGGGATCTTTTTAACAGGGTGCTCGTCGACGGGGATGCCGCGCCCGTTGTCGACGACCGTGATGGAGTTGTCGGCGTGGACCGTCACCTGGATCTCGGTGCAGAAACCGGCCATGGCCTCGTCGACGGAGTTGTCAACGATCTCCCACACCAGGTGATGCAGACCGCTGGCGCTCGTCGAGCCGATATACATGCCCGGGCGCTTACGAACGGCCTCGAGACCTTCGAGAATCTTAATCTCGCCGCCATCGTAATCGTTTTCGTTTGCCACACGTCCTCCTTCAGTCAAGAAAATGTGTATAGCCTTACTAGTTTATCGTAAAAAAATACCCTCGGGACCGAGGGTATTTGGCTCTACAAGGCCACCAGATGCGATTTAAGGCTCTTTTTTGCTTTGCACGCCCTTGGCCCACTCGGCACTGGCTCTCATGGCATTCTCGAGGGCCTCGCGCAGTTTTTGGTCTTCGATGGGCGCCACCTGGCGCTCGATCTCGGTGCACTCGGCCTCACTTAGGTCGGCGTGCGGGGCCGGCGGGCGCTCGGTCGTCGCCGGGCGCAGGCGCTCCTTGGCGGCGGGCGGCGTGTGACCGGGCGCGGTGGTTTTGAACACCAGGCCGTCCACATGCGCACCGGCGCGCTCCATGCGCGCGCGGATGATCTCGCGCAACAACGTCATTTCCTGCGTCCACGAGGGCGAGTCGAGATACACCAGCAGCTCATTGGACTCGGGCAGGTAGCGCAGTCCCGTCACATGCCGCCCCTCGCGCGTGCCCGAGCACACCGCGTTCCATGCGCGATAGACCGCGCGCGACTCCTCGGCAGCCTCCATCTGCGCACGGCGCTTAGGCGTTGCAGCCGCCAAGATGCGCTGGCGCTCTGCGTTCAAAAACCCGCTGAAGGCGACCGTTTCGCTCTCGCGCTCGTAATTAGCACGTCTCACCCATGCTCACCACCTTGGCTCGATCAAGCAGGTCATCGGTAAAGTACCCCAGGTTGGTCGTAGTTATGACCGTCTGGATATCATCGCCAATCAGCCGCAGGAAAGCGCCGCGACGCTCGCCGTCGAGCTCGCTCATCACGTCGTCCAAAAGCAGCAGTGGGGCGGTGCCCAGGACATCGCGAGCCACGGCAACCTCGGCCACCTTCCAGGACAGCACCAGCGTGCGCTGCTGTCCTTGGCTGGCAAATGAACGGGCGGAGCGACCCGCCACGGTGAAGTCGATCTCGTCGCGATGCGGTCCCACCAACGTCACGCCGCGGCGAATTTCCTCGTCGGCATGCTCGTCAAGGGCGGCCAGCATGCGCTCGTACGCCCAGCCCTTCAGCTCTTCGCGATCCTCGACCTGGGGCAAAGCCCCCAGCGTAGACGCATAAGTCACGTTGGCGGCCTCACCTGACGCTACTTGCCCGTAGGCAGTGTGCACATGGCCCGCCAGCCGGTCGAGCAGGGCCAACCGGTGCACGAGCAGGGCCGAGCCCGCGCGGGCAATCGAATCGTTCCACGCGCCGAGCATCTCGCGGCAGCACCAGGTCTCCTTGAGCAAGGCGTTACGCTGGGTCACGCAGCGCCCATAGGTGCTCGCAAGATCGGCATAGCGTGCGCTCAGCTGCATGCCAAAGTCATCGAGGGCGGCGCGGCGCACACTGGCGCCTCGCTTAACCATGTCCAGATGGTCGGGGCAAAACAGCACGCTCGGCAGAACCCCGCGCACACCGGCGGCAGAGCATCTCTTGCCGTTGCGGCTAAACGAGCGCTTACCGTCCTCCGCGCTCAATCCCATATCAAGCACGCGGCCGCCGCCCTCGAGCCTCAGCTCGATCTTGCACGAGCCCACGCCGTCATGGACGAGCTCGGCTGCGGTCGGATGCCTAAACGAGGCGCCGCTCGTCAGCAGCTGCAGCGCCTCTATGAGATTGGTCTT
>URIE01000093.1 GCA_900547805.1 uncultured Collinsella sp. | reverse complement strand
ATGTAGCCCTGCTCCTGGAGCTCTATTTCTTTGGCGAGGATTGCGTCGAGGACGGCGTCACTGATCTGGTCAGCGATCTTATCGGGATGGCCTTCGGTCACCGACTCCGACGTAAATACAAAGGACCCGTGTTGGGGCGGGATGGAACGAAGCTCTTCTGACATGATTGTCCTTTCAAAAACGTGTCCCGGCGACCGTTACCATTCCGCCGGGCTCTCTATGCAAGGGCACATCATAGCGCGTAATTCAAACATTCACACCCTTTCCGCACCTACTCATTGGGGACAGACTTAAATGACCAGCCTCGCCTAAGTGCCGACAGATTGCCCAACGACTGGTCATTTAAGTCTGTCCCCAATGAGTAGGTCGGTGCCCTTTGTGCGGAGGTTGCTTTGATGCTTTATACTGGTGCGGTTAGACATCCATCCTGCAATCGAGGAGATTTCCATGGCATCAGACGTTCGCGTCCGCTTTGCACCCTCACCTACGGGCAAGCTGCACATCGGCGGCGCCCGCACCGCTATCTATAACTGGGCTTTCGCCCGTGCTAACGGCGGCACGTTCATCCTGCGCATCGACGACACCGACCCCACCCGCTCCACCGACGAGAACACGCAGATCATCCTGCGCGCCATGCGTTGGCTGGGCCTGGACTGGGACGAGGGTCCCGAGGTGGGCGGCGATTTTGGCCCCTACGCCCAGACTGAGCGCTTGGACCTGTACAAGCAGGCCGCCCAGAAGCTTTGGGACGAGGGCAAGGCCTATCCCTGCTTCTGCACCAAGGAGCAGCTCGACGCCGACCGCAAGGCCGCGCAGGAGCGCAAGGACCCCTTCCAGGGCTATCAGCGCCGTTGCCGCGATCTTGATCCCGAGGAGGCCCGTCGTCGCATCGAGGCCGGCGAGTCCTACGTCCTGCGTATTAAGGTGCCCGAGGACCGCGGCGACGTCGTCATCCACGACGCCGTCCACGGCGAGGTGACCTTCGACGCCAAGGAGCTCGACGACTTTGTCATCTTCCGCTCCGATGGCACGCCCACGTATAACTTCGCGACCGTCGTCGACGACGCCATGATGAAGATCACCCATGTCATCCGCGGCGACGACCACCTGTCCAACACCCCGCGTCAGGTCATGGTCTACGAGGCCCTCGGCGCTCCCGTGCCCACGTTCGCTCACATCTCCATGATACTGGGCGCCGACGGCAAGAAGCTCTCCAAGCGCCACGGCGCCACCTCGGTGGAGGAGTACCGCGACGCCGGTTACCTGTCCGACGCCTTCGTCAACTACCTGGCGCTGCTCGGCTGGTCGCTCGACGGCGAGACCACGATCATCCCGCGCGATGTCCTGGCCAACAAGTTCTCACTCGACCGCATCTCCAAGAACCCGGCGACCTTCGATCCCAAGAAGCTCGATTGGGTCAATGCCGAGTACATCAACGGCATGTCCGATGCTCAGTTTGCCGACGAGATCATGGTCCCCGAGCTGCACGAGGCGGGTCTCATCGAGGGCAATGTCGAGTACGGCGAGGATTGGATCGACGCGCTTGCCGCCATCGTCAAGCCGCGCACCAAGATGCCGGCCGACGCCGTGACCGTCGCCGCTCCCATCTTCGCTACGGCCGAGACGCTCGAGTATGACGAGAAGTCCGTCAACAAGGGCCTGGCCAAGGAGGGCATGGGTGCCATTCTGGATGCCGCCAAGGCCGCGCTCGAGGGTGTGAACGAGTGGACGGCTGCCAACATCGACGCCGCGCTTGAGCCGCTGCCCGAGCAGATGGACCTTAAGAAGCGCGTGGTGTTCCAGGCCGTGCGCGTCGCCGTCTGCGGCAACATGGTGAGCCCCCCGCTGGGCGAAACTATGGCGCTCGTCGGCCGCGACGACTGCCTGGCGCGTATCGACCGCGCCCGCACGATGGCGCTGTAATCGCTGCGCAAGCGCATGTATTTGAGCCCCGTTCACCCGAGCGGGGCTCTTGTTTCTGTACCGCGCGAGTGAGTTGGTGGGACAAGGTTATCAGTAGTGTTTGTCCCAGGTGTGAAAGCCGCATCGAGCTTGTTGCCGCAGGCGACCCTGGGACAAAAACTACTGATTACTTTGTCCCACCACGTTGCTGGTTGACCCTCCACCCGACCGAAAGGAAGCAATGTTCGGGTACATCTATAAGAAAGATGCCGTCGTCGTCGCGGCCATCCTGGCTCTCTGTCTGTTCATCGGCACGTTTTTCGATTACCAAATCTCGAGTGCGCTGTTCAACTCGTCGAGCCTGTTCGGCCGTTTTGTCGAGGCGGCCGGCGAGCTGCCGTTTGAGCTGACGGCGAGCGTCGCGGGCATTATGCTCGTGCGCGCGGCGCGCCCCGATTCCAAGGCAAGCAAATGGCTCGCCGTGCTCGGCATCCTCGTCAACGTAGGTCTGGCCGGCTACGAGGTGCTCGGATCTTTGCATGTTGGCGGCAAGCTCGTCGCGGCTCAGCTGGTGCTGACGTTCGTCCTGGCCATTGCCGGCAACGTCGTCGCCTACCGCGCCACGCACGATGCCGCGCCGCAGGAGCTCAAGCGCTGGGCGCTCATGGTGCTGGTCGTGTGGGTGATTCAGGCCATTATTCTCAACGTTATCGTTAAGCCGCTGTGGTCGCGCCCGCGCATGCGCGTGATCGAGTCGACGCAGGGGCTCGAGTTTCAGCCGTGGTGGGTGATCGGCAACCCCGACAAGTGGACCTATATCGCCGCCGGCGTGATCAAGGACGGATTCAAGTCGTTTGCGAGCGGGCATACCGCGCACGCGGCGATCGGCATGATGCTCGCGGGCCTTCCCGCGGCGGCCTTTAAGCAGGAGCCATCGCGTCGACGCGTGGTCTTTTGGGCGGCGGCTGCCGTCGCGGCGCTTGTCGCCTTTGGCCGCATTGTCATCGGCGCTCACTTTTTGAGTGATGTGAGCTGCGGTTTTGCGCTCGTGCTGGCGCTCGAATGCCTTGCCGCGCGTATTGTCTATCCGAACGGCGTACAATAGCTCCGTTTGAATCATCTGGCCGAGACCCGGTAAGAGAGGATTGCCATGCTCGCGTTCAACAACGATTACTCCCACGGTGCGCACCCGGCGGTGCTGCAGGCACTCGTCGACACCAACATGGAGCCGCAGCCCGGCTACGGCACTGATGTGCATACCGAGCATGCCAAGCAGCTGATCCGCGAGGCATGTCAGGCGCCCGATGCCGATGTGTTTTTGCTGGTGGGCGGCACGCAGACCAACGCCTGCGTGATCGATATGCTGCTCGCCCCGTATGAGGGCGTCGTTGCCGCCGAGACCGGTCACGTTGCCTGCCACGAGGCGGGCGCCATCGAGTTTGGTGGCCACAAGGTGCTCACCATCCCCGGCTATGAGGGCAAGATGCATGCCGAGGACCTCGACAATTACATCGAGGTCTTTTACGAGAACGAAAGCTATGAGCACATGGTGTTTCCGGGCGCTGTATACGTGAGCATGTCCACCGAGTACGGCACGCTGTATTCCAAGACCGAGCTCGCGGCGATTCACGCGGTGTGCCAGAAGCGCGAGATTCCGCTGTTTGTGGACGGTGCCCGCCTGGCCTATGCGCTGGCGGCCGACGAGTGCGATATTACCCTGCCCGAGCTGGCGCAGCTGTGCGATGTGTTCTACATCGGCGGCACCAAGTGCGGCGCACTCTGTGGCGAGGCCGTGGTGTTCTGCGGCATGCATGCCCCGGCGCATCCCATCCCGCGCATTAAACAGCATGGCGCGCTGCTGGCCAAGGGCCGCCTGACGGGCGTGCAGTTTGAGGCGCTCTTTACCGACGGCTTGTATTTTGAGATCGGCCGCCAGGCGATTGAGACCGCGCAGGCGCTGCGTCGCGTGCTACACGAGCGCGGCTACCAGTTCTTCTTGGAGACGCCCACCAATCAGCAGTTCGTGATTCTGCCCAATGAGGACATGGCGCGCATTCGCGAACATGCGGCGATCGAGTACTGGGAAAAGTACGACGAGACCCACACCGTGGTGCGCTTTTGTACCAGCTGGGCCACAACGCAGGAGGACATCGACGCGTTGGCGGCTGTCCTGTAGGTTGATGCGATGATGAGGGGCCGCCCCGCGCCTGAGATTGACGCGGGGCGGCCCTAACTTCTGAGGAGGAGCGGTTTATGTCCGAGAAGTCCGAGATGTCCGAGCCGACGATTCGTCTGGCGACGCCCGATGACGCGCCGGCCTTGCTTGCCATCTACGAGCCGTACGTGCTCGAGACGGCAATCACCTGCGAATACAAGGTGCCGAGCGTTGAGGAGTTTGCTGGGCGCATCGCTAAGACACTTGAGCGCTATCCGTACCTGGTGATGGAGCTCGATGGCCGCCCGGTGGGTTATGCCTACGTGAGTCCGCTCAACAGCCGCGAGGCTTATGACTGGTCGGTCGAGACGTCGATCTACCTGGCACGCGACGTGCGTCATGGCGGGCTGGGTCGCAAGCTTCATGATGCACTCAAGAAATGCCTGGTCGCGATGGGCATTACCAACATGTGCGCGCTCATCGCCGTGCCGCACGATAAGGACGACGAGTACCTGACGCATAACAGCCAGGATTTTCATGCCCATATGGGATATCGCCTGGTGGGCGCCTTTGACCGCTGCGCGCAAAAGTTCGGCCGCTGGTACGACATGTGCTGGATGGAGCTGGTCCTGGCCGAGCGCGTCCCCAGCCAACCCAAACCAACCTGGTTCCCCGACCTCCTCGCCTAAAACCACCACAAAGGTGCCTGTCCCCATTGTGGTGGTTTTTGGTGTTGGTTAGCCGATGGGTTCGGTGTATTTGGCGCGGTCGGTTCGTTGGATGCGCTTGGAGATGTGGAGCGGGCGACCGTCGGTGTCGCAGACGTAGTCGGTGATCAGGATTAGCGCCTGGCCGCGCTCGATGTTGAGCAGGAACGCCTCGTTTTGCGAGGCGTAACACACCTCAAAGGTCTTGTGTCCCTGGGCCGGCGCGCGGTGGAACTCCTGGCGCAGCGTCGCGTAGAGCGAACCGTTGATATCGCGATCGATGAGCGCCCCAAAGCTCGGCGGCAGATAGGTGGTCTCCAGGCACAGCGGGGCATCGTCCAGATAGCGTAGGCGCACGAGCTTGACGAGCTTGCTGCCCACAGCGGCGTCGAAGAACTTGGCCACACTGCCCGCCGCCTTGGCAAAGCCCGAGTCCACCGTGCGCGTGGTGGGCTTCATGCCCTGGCCTTCGACCTGCTTGGTATAGCTCGAAAACACCAGGTTGTTTTCGTGCACCTCGGGCGTGTCGGCCACAAAGGCGCCGCGCCCGCGCTCGGTGCGCACCAGGCCCTCATCGACCAGCACCTTCAGTGCATGGCGCACGGTGCTGCGTGACAGACCAGACTCGTTCATAAGCTCCATCTCGGACGGAAGCTTGTCTCCGCGTGCGTAAGTGCCGGCGGCGATGCGGTCGCGCAGCGTGCCAGCCAAGCACTCATATTGGGCCAAGTTCTTTTTCGGCGAAGTGCTCATGCGACCAACCTGTACCTAACTTGTATGCTTACCGAACCAAGCATGTATCCAACATGACAACAAAATCGCTGGTAACTGATTACCGAGAATCATGCCAGCAAATTTTCTAAGACAAATATAGCATACAACTAGTCGACATCGTCAAAACATGTATGTAACTTGTATGCCGTCGACAGCATCAAACGAGAAGAAAGGCTGATGCACGATGACTACTCAGGAACAGGTTAAGGACGTCGTCTCCCAGGTTTTGGCTGACAAGGCAGACAAGGGCGGCATCAAGCGCGTCGTGTGGATCGGCGCCGGCGGATCCAACGGCGGCAACTATCCTGCCCAGTACTTTATGGAGCACGAGGCCACGCAGGTCGTGAGCTCCAGCTACACCAGCAACGAGTTCGTGCACGCCACGCCTGCCTACGTCAACGAGAACACCCTGGCCGTCGTCGTCTCCATGCGCGGCACCAAGGAGACCATCGTTGCCGCCCAGGTCGCCAAGGATCACGGCGCCAGCACCATCGCCATCTACGTTGACGAGTCCGGCCTCACCGAGGTCTGCGATTACAAGATCCAGTACGACAGCCTTGCCGTCGACGAGTCTTGCATGGGCCGCACCAACTCCGCCGTCGTGACCATGATCGCCATGGAGCTCACGCAGCAGACCGAGGGCTATGCCGAGTACGAGACCGCCATGGCCGCCTTTGACCTGATCGATCCCATCTACCGCAAGGCCGTCGAGTACACCCGTCCGCTCGCTGCCAAGTGGGCCGAGCAGAACGCCGACAAGCCCTGCATCAACGTCATGGCTCAGGGCCCGCTCTTTGGTGCCGCCTACGTCTTTAGCATCTGCAACGTGCAGGAGATGCTGCAGATCGACTCCTGCACCATCAACACCTGCGACTTCTTCCACGGCCCCTTCGAGATTCTGGACAAGCGCACCTCGCTGTTCCAGCTCATCGGCGTCGGCCGCAGCCGCTGCAACGACGAGCGCGGCATTCGCTTCGTCAACCAGTACGGTGGCGAGCGCGTCTACCAGCTCGATGCCAAGGAGCTCGGCCTCAACGACATCAAGGACAGCGTGAGCGAGTACTTCAACCACCTGATCTTCGCTCCGATCCTCAACAACGTCTACATGCGTGCGCTTTCCGCCGTCACCCACAAGGACTACATGACGCGCCGCTACATGTGGAA
>URIE01000092.1 GCA_900547805.1 uncultured Collinsella sp. | reverse complement strand
GTGGCGGGGTTGTCTGATAGTTCTTGCTGAAGCTCTACCTTTTGCTGAAAGAAAAACGGGGGACGCATCTGCATCCCCCGTTTTTGTTGCGGTTACTCTAGGTCAATAAATTTGGTGCTTAGGATCTTGCCGTCTTTTACTAGCATTCTGGCCATGGTGGGGCCTCGGGTGCCTCTGGGGTAGCTGGCGCTGCCCGGGTTGAGGACTAAGCAGCGGCCTACTTGGGCTTCTTTGGTTACGTGGGTGTGGCCGTTGATGGCTACGTCTACGGATCCCACTGGGAGGTCTTCGCGGTAGTGGGCTACGGCGAACTTGAGGCCTTCGTAAGTGAAAAGGGCCAGGCGGTCCACATCGGGGCCGTAGTCGCGGTAGTAGTCGTTGTTGCCCAGGACCGCTCGCACGGGGGCGATGGTGCGTAGATGCTCGTAGTCCATCTCGGACGTAAGGTCACCGGCGTGGATGATCAGGTCTGCGCCCTTAAGCTCGTCCAGGAGCGCAGGCGATAGATAGCCGTGGGTGTCCGAGATGATGTCGATGCGTTTGGCGCTTGCGCTGTTCATGGAATCCCTTCCGCAAAAACGATTCGGCAGGTGCATACAAAAAGCCCCACGGCTCCGCAGACGATAGGTCTACAGGGCTGCGGGGCCAATGTGCTTAGAGGCTCAGGGCCTTCTTGAGCGGGACGACGCGACGGCGCGAAACCGGCACGCGTTCGTCAACGCCCGTGATGCCCAGCTGGATGGCGCCCGAAGGCACCGTCTCGACGTCCGTGACGCATGCCAGGTTAACGATGTAGCGGCGATGCACGCGGAAGAAGCCAAAGTCGCAGAGCTTGGCCTCAAACTGTGCAAGCGAGGTCGTCGACAAAAAGCGGTCGTCGACGGTATAGATGCAGGAGTAATCGTCCTTGGCCATGATAAAGCGAATGTCGTCCACGGGAATGAGCACCTTGCGGCCGCCCTTTTCCACCGGGATGCGCTCGATGGTCACCTTGCTGTCCGTGACGGGCTTGGCACGCTGCATGACCTTCTCGATGGCGCGGTCCAAGCGGGCTTCCTCGACAGGCTTCATCAGATAGTCGACGGCATCCACATCGAACGCCTCGACCGCATGGTCGCTATAAGCGGTCACAAAAACGATCGCCGGCGGGTTCTTGAGCTTATGCAGTGCCTCGGCAAGCTGCAAGCCCGAAGCACCGGGCATCGAGATGTCGAGAAAGACGACATCGACGCGACTTTCCATAAGCATCTCGATAGCGGAGCGAACGCTCGACGCCTCCGTGATCGTGCCGATCTTGCCCGTCTGCTCGAGCAAGAAGCGAAGCTCCGAACGAGCCGGCGCCTCATCATCCACAATCATTGCACGCAGCATAGGGATAAAACCTTTCGTCAACAAACTTCGCTGGGCAACCGTCGTCAAACGTTAAACCCAGAGACTTTTATTTTACTCTTGAATGTCAAAGATGCTCTCTGACAAATCAAGATGAAGGAGCACTTTGGTGCCCTCGCCCGGCGCCGATTCAACGCGCGTATAGGAGTGCGGCCCATAAAAGCGATGGATGCGCTCCGAAATATTGTGCATGGCCACACCGGCGCCGCCACCCTGGGGAGAGCTGGCGTCGGGACGGGCAGAGCGCTCGTCAAACAGTCTGGCGGCGGTACCCTCATCCATGCCCACGCCATTATCGGCCACGGCAATCAAGATTGCATCCTCGCCGTCTTGGTGAACGGTCACGTCGATCCTCAGGGCGTCGTCATCGCCCATACCATGACGTACGGCGTTCTCGACAATCGGCTGGATCACGAACGCCGGCACCAGCGTATCTTCCACGTCCTCGGACACATCGAACGTCGCAAGCACGCGGTCCTCGCCAAAGCGGGCCTTCTCAAAGGTAAGGTAGCGCTTGGTCTGTGCAACCTCGCGCGAGACCGGAATAAGCGATCCCGAGTTGTCGAGCGTGGCACGATAGAACGATGAGAACTCACGGAGCAGTTCGCGGGCCCGCAGCGGATCGGTGCGCGTAAACGATGCAATGGTGTTCAGCGTGTTGAACAGGAAGTGCGGGTTAATCTGCGCCTGCAGCGCACGCACCTCGGCGCGCGCCGTGAGTTCCTTTTGCACCTCGAGCTCGTGGATGGCGAGCTGCGTGGACAAGATCTCGGCAAAGCCCGAGGCAAGCGCGTACTGGGTACGGTCGACGGCGCGCGGGGTCTTGTAGTAGAACTTGAGCGTGCCGACGGTACGGTCACCCACCTTGATGGGCGCGATGATGCCCGCCGGAACCTGGTTGTGCGAACCGTCCGAGCCCACGACGTCCACGACGCGGTTGAACGACTGCACGATACCGTGCTCGATGACGTAGCGCGTGGCAAGCGTGTGAATGGGAGAATCGGGCAGCAGCTTTTCCTCAAACTCTCCCGCGCAGGCAAGCACGTTGTCCTCGTCGGTAATGGCGACGGTCATGGCGCGCGTCTCGGGCAGGATGCGCTGGCACACCAAACGCGCCGACTCCTGGGTCAGGCCGCCCTTAATATCCTCGAGCATGGCAGAGGCCACCGAGAGCGTCTCCTCGGTATATTGCGAGCGCACCGAATCGGGGTTGAGCGTCAAAAAGATAAAGATGCACAGAAAGATGCACAGCAGCGCGCAGGCGACAACCGTCGCGATGGGCTCGATTCCGGTCGCTAGGGCAAAGACAAAGTACGCCAGCACGCAGATGGCGCAGGCGACGGCGATGATGCGAAAGATTGATATTGAACTATCGCGCTGGGCGCGGCGGTCGATCATTCGGCCCCCTCCAGGATACTGATCAGTTGTGCGTCTCGCCAAAGCCCGTCCATGATCTTGGGCCAAAAGCTCTGGAAACGCAGGTAGCTTGCGGCGTTTTGTCGCGCATACGCCTTGGCCTCGTCGATACCGTGGCGCCAGATGCGCAGGTAGCCCTCGTGCTCGCGGGTAAACACGCTGCGGACCATAGCGGTCTTGCGCACGCGGTCGTCGAGCTCGCGCGAAATCCACGGGCCCGGGTAGGGCATGAGCGATGCCGCCGTAACGGGAATGAGCTCCTTTTGATGCGCGGCGAACGTCAACTTGGCCCGTTCGTAGTACCAGCGGTATACATCCTGCATAAAGCGCGGTGAGCGCTTTTCGGACTCCGGAGGCAGATGGCGCACGGTCCACTCGTTATCGAACCACACGTCGTAGCCAAACATGCGCATGTTAAAGAGGTAATCCAAGTCCTCGCCGCGGGTGATAAACGGGTCAAAGGCCACACGCGTAAAGGCGCGGGCGTGCAGGGCCATCAGGCCGCCGCACACGTAGTTGGAGCGCGAGATGCGGGTGCCCGAGAGCGCCTTTTTCATCCAACGGTTGAACTCGATGCGCTTGGTCCACCAACGATGGCAGATGCCCGCCTTGTCCGTGGGAGCCAACGGCGAGCCGTCGCGATCGTAGAAATAGCCGCTCTTGACCAAGATCGGCAAGCCCTGACGCGTCTGCTGCCCCAACGCATAGGTCGCGCGCTTCATAAAGTCGGCGTCAATGACAGTCTCATCGTCATCCAAAAAGATAACCGCGTCATGCCCCAGCACAGCGGCACAGGCCAGCCCCATGTTGCGGATGGCACCGTAGCCTCGCAGGCTCACGCACTCGCCCGAACCCTTGGGCGCGATCTGAGCAACCCGATCTGCGATGCGCGAGGCCTGGGTGTTGGTGACAACGGTGACCTTGAGCGTGGGATGCGCGTCGACAATCTCGTGCACGCGCAGCGACACATCGGCTGTGGCGGAAACGGGACAGACCACCAAAAGGATGATGCGCGGGATGTCACGTACCTGCTCAAGCGAGGCCAGGCAGCGGTCGAGTTCGGGATTGTCGGCGTTGAGTCGTGTCGAATGGTCATAGGTGCCAGGGGCGTTTGCGCGAGCGTCATCGCCCGCCCAATACGTTGGAATCACGACCGTGGCGTTCATGCCTTACCCTCCCTGCAACACAAAAACGGGACGCCGCCAAACACAGGCGACGCCCCGCGACCTAGCTGACTCCATCATACCCACTTGGGCTAATCATTGTTCGGAAGTCAGAATGTTTATTGCGGATACTTCCAAAAAGGTACCGCGGATAGGCACAATAGCCGCCCGGCACTCGTTTTTCCTCGCTATGCCGGCTGGGCCATGCGAGACAGGCGAACCAGCAGGATAAAGCCCACCACCAGCAGCACGCCGATGGACAGGACGCCCAGCGAGGGGTTGCCGGTCAGCGAGGTGACAACCGACACCAGGAAGGTGCCCATAACGCTTGCATAGCGGCCAAAGATATCAAAGAAGCCGTAGTACTCGTTGGACTTTTCCTTGGGGATGATACGGCCAAAGTAGCTGCGGCTGAGCGCCTGCACACCGCCCTGGAACAGGCCGACGAGGATGGCAAGTACCCAGAACTCGAAGGCGGTCTTTAAGAAGAACGCGGCGAAGAGCACGATACCCATATAGGCGGCGACGGCCACCATGATCATGTTAAGCGTGCCCACGCGGCCGGCGAGCTTGCCGTAGATAATGGCGGACGGGAAAGCCACGAACTGCGTGACGAGCAGCGCCAGCACCAGCTGGGTCGAATCGATGCCCAAGGCCGAACCGTAGCTGGTGGCCATGGAGATGACCGTGTGGACACCGTCGATATAGAAGAAGAAGGCGATCATATAGACCAGCACGGTCTTGTTGTGGGCAATCTCACGCATGGTGTGTCCCACCTCGGAAAACACGCCGCCCACGACGTGACCGATAGTGTCCTCGGGACCGCGCTCGCGACCGTACTTTTGCTTATAGGTGCGAATGAGCGGCAGGGTAAAGATGAGCCACCAGGCACCGGTGATGATAAACGACAGGCGCGTGGCGAGCATGGTGGGAATGCCCAAGGCCGGACCGCCCATGATGAGTGCCAGGCAAATGATGAACGGCACGGTGGAGCCGATATAGCCCCAGGCATAGCCCGAGCTGGACACGGCATCCATGCGCTCGTCGGTGGTGATATCGGGCAGCATGGCATCGTAGAACGTCATGGACGAGTTAAGGCCGATGGTACACAGCACATAGACGGTCAAAAATGCCATGGCCGACATGGGGATGGCCTGTGCCAGGCAAAGCACCAGGCCGGTCAGGAAAAAGCCCATGAAGAACTTGATCTTATTGCCCGCGTAGTCGGCAAGTGCGCCCAAAATGGGCATGAGCATGGCAATGACCAGCGAGGCGATCGTCTGCGCGTTACCCCAGGCGACGACCAGGTCGGCCGAAGAAGCGCCGGTGTTGATGGCGTTAAAGTAGATGGGCACCACCGAGGTGTTGAGCAGCACGAGGGCCGAGTTGCCCACATCGTACATAACCCAGTTACGCTCGAGCTTGGTGTATTTCATGGACAGGGCCCCTTCGTATTCGCCCGATATGCAGTTAGTTCATCGTACCCCAATTGTCCAGAAACGCCGGTAAGGATTCGGCAAAGGGGCATGCACGGACATGCAAGCCGGAGGCTCTACTCCTCGCGGTCGAACTCCTCATCGGCTTCCAGCACGCGACCGCTGTAGTTGATATGGCCGGTCACGGCCTCCATGTCACCGGTTTCGATAAAGCGTGCAACCGTGCACTCGTAATCGACCAGTGCGCGATCGAAGACCTCGGGGAAGCTCTCATTCGAAACCTCATCGGTAAAGGGATTCTTCCAGGTCAGATGGCCCAAGTTGCCAGTACGCTCGGGCAACTCGGTCGTCACGCGATGGGCAAGGCCATCGAGCAGCGAGTAGTCGTGCACTATGCCTTCGACCAGGGCAATTGCACGCGTCTTGGCCGAGCCCGCCGGCTCAATCGTGCGGTAGAGCAGCTGCATGTCCGAGACGGCGGCGCCGTACTCCCCCGCCGGGATATCGATGCCGTACACGCGTCCGGCGACATAGCTCATCAGTACGCCGGCAACGCGATTGATGCGGTCGGTGGTGACGATCTCGCCCGCCGGCGGATAATCATCGACCGTTGCGCCATCGCGCTTGAGCTGCAGCATCAGCACATCCAGGTCGCTTTCGAGTACGGCATGGACCTGGCTGCCCGAATCCTCCAGATCGAGATCGGATTCCACGATGCCAAACTGCTGCTCGTACACAAAGGGATGCGCATTGCGGTCGAGCACGTAGTGCGACAGCAGACCCAGCGCGAAGGCGCGACCCAGGTTGGCATCGCGCGGAAGCAGATGAGACACGCCATCGCGCAGGCACGAGAACTGGCGCGACATACGCGAGCGGTGCATAACCTGCGCCAGCAGCGTGCAGTCGGAAACGCGAGGCGTCAGGATGTGGAAGAAAAACGGGTCGGGGCCCTGGTTGCCCAGGATAAAGGCGATGCGCTCCTCGTCGGACGTGATGACGCCCTGCGGAAGACGGTCAATGCTTTCCTCGCCAAACAAATGATGGGTGATAAGCGCAGGCATGATAATCCTTTCGATTTCATTCGATGCACTCCATTATGCCCACCGCGCAGTCATGCCAAACCCGCAACGGCAAACGATGGCGCACCGACCCTTACGCAAGCCCCAAGTGCGACTTGACCTCGGCAGCGCGACGACGAGACACGGGTACCGTCGAGCTCACGCGGTCGAGCCGAAGCTCCATCAGACCCGTGGAGCCGATCTCGACATTGTGCACGTCTTCCAAATTGACCAGATAGCTGCGATGGACGCGGATAAATCCCTCGGAGCCCAAGCGACGCTCGAGCGAGGAAATCG
>URIE01000091.1 GCA_900547805.1 uncultured Collinsella sp. | reverse complement strand
GGGCTGTTATATGTTTATTTTTTTATACCATTAGGGCGTTTTTAACAAATCCGCAGGAAATGCGAGCGCGAACAACTACCGTTCACCGATTTGTTTGGTATTTTTCCTTGCCTTTGTACGACGTTCACTCTAGCTGTTATGCCAGCTTTAGCAGGGTAAAGTGCCTCTGAGTAGGCTTTGGGACATGCCTAACGATCTGCCCCAAACTTTACTGGCACCGACGGTGTACGGAGGTCGCCTAAAGGTAGTTTTCTAGGCATGTCCCAAAATCTACCGTATAGGGCGCGCGTGCAGGGGTATCATCTTTCACCGGAAATAGTTTCTAGTGTTAGGGGTTTTCGGTGGAAGATACCGATTTCCGTGAGCTTGGGCGTCAGCTCCTTACCGAGTTCGGAAGCATGCATCAGCGCATTTCGCGCTTTGCGGACAAAGCCCTCGGCGGCGAGATGGCCGTCATGCGCGCCCTCATACTCGCCGGCGGTTCGCTCACGCCGAGCGAACTCGCTGATCGCGCCTGGGTCTCGAGTGCCCGCATCGCCAATATCCTACGCGCTCTCGAAGCCAAGGGCTGGGTCGAGCGCGAGCACTCAAAGACCGACCGTCGTCGCGTACACGTCACGGTGACCGACAAAGGATTCCAGGATCTCGAAATCAAACGTCGGGAATTCGAAAACCGCACTACGGCTTTCCTCGAGCAGCTCGGCGAAACAGATACCCAAGAGATGGTGCGTCTTCTAAGGCGTGCCAACGAAATTATCGACCGCAATCAAGAAAGGAGAGATGCCGAGTGAGGATTCTCAAGCTCTTTAAAAAGCATGTCCTGGCACTGTTCGCAGCTATCGTACTCATCGTAATCAGCTGCAACGCCGATCTGGCGCTGCCTACCTATATGAGCGACATCGTCGACGTTGGCGTGCAGCAAGACGGCATCGCCTCGCCCGTACCCGACACCATCCGCGCCGAATCGCTCGATGACCTTGAGCTCTTTATGAGCACCAAGGACGCCAAGGCTGTGGAGGCCGTGTTTAGCAAGGCAGACAAAAACGGGATTCGCACGTACAAGGGCACCGAGGACGAGCGCGCCGACGGCAGCAAGCTCGCCGACATTATGAGCCTGCCCGAGACCGTCGTCCTTTCGCTCAACCAAGGCATCGACGCCAGCTCCATGGGCGACATGATGGGGGCGTCCAGCGAGAAAGACAACAGCGCCGCCCAGGCCATGCCCACCCCCGAGCAGATGGCGGCGATGACGCCCGAGCAGCTCGCCGAGATGCAGCGAAAGGCCGCTGCGGCGCAGAACATGCAAAAGCAGATTGATGCCGACGGCGGTAAGATCACCATGAAGAGCCTGCGTCTAGGCGTTGAAGGCGGCCTAATCGACCAGGGCAAGCTCGTCGAGGGCGCCAACGATATGGCGGACAAAATGGGCTCCATGTCGGGCTCCATCGTGACCCAACGCGCCGTGAGCTATGTGCAGGACGAGTACAAGGCACAGGGCATCGACCCCGCCGACGTGCAGAACGCCTACCTGGGCCGCATGGCGACCACGATGTTTGGTCTGTGTCTGGTGTCGCTGGTCGCCACCATCCTGACCGGTGCCGTGGCTTCGCGCACCGCCTGCTCCATCGCCCGCGACCTGCGCCGCGAAACCTTCAACAAGGTTATGCACTTCTCGCCGGCCGAGGTGGGCAAGTTTAGCCAGGCCTCGCTCATCACCCGCTGCACCAACGACATTCAGCAGATTCAGATGGCCGCAACCCTGTTTATCCGCATGTGCCTGATGGCCCCCGTCATGGGCATCGTCGCCGTCATGCGCGTCCTGGCCAACCACACCGGCCTGGAGTGGACCATCGCCGTGGCCATCATCGCGGTCTCGGCCGTCGTCGGCGTGCTTATGGGCCTCACCATGCCCAAGTTCAAAAAGATGCAGAGCTTTGTGGACCGCGTGAACCTTACCGCCCGCGAGCTGCTCGACGGCCTTATGCCCATCCGCTCGTTCAACCGCGAGGAGCATGAGCTCGAGCGTTTTGACAAGGCTTCGCTCGACCTGATGACCACGCAGCTCTACACCAACCGCGCCATGAGCTTTATGATGCCGCTCATGATGCTCGTCATGAACTGCATCACCGTGCTTATCGTCTGGTTTGGCGCGCAGGGCGTGTCCGACGGCGTGATGCAGGTCGGCAACATGATGGCGTTTATCTCCTACACCATGCAGATCGTCATGGCGTTTATGATCCTCACCATGGTGTCGGTCATCCTGCCCCGCGCCGAGGTTGCCGCCGAGCGCGTGGAGGAGGTTATCACCTGCCCCACCAGCATCAACGACCCCGCTTCGCCCAAGCTGCCCGCGGCCAGCGCGCCGCGCGGCGAGCTGTGTTTCCGCGACGTGAGCTTCCAGTACCCCGATGCCCGCGCCGACGTGATCAGCGGCGTGAACTTCACCACGCACGCCGGTCAGATGCTTGGCATCATCGGCTCCACGGGCTCGGGCAAGTCCACGCTCGTGCAGTTGATTCCGCGCCTGTATGACGTCACGGGCGGCAGCATTACGCTCGACGGCGTCGATGTGCGCGACATGACCCTCTCCGAGCTGCGCCGCCGCATCGGTTATATTCCGCAGCAGGGTCGTCTGTTCTCGGGTACCGTCGAGAGCAACCTCAAGTTTGCCGGCGACATGGTGAGTGACGAGGATATGCGCCAGGCAGCACGCGTCGCCCAGGCGGAAGACTTTATCGCCGAGCGCGAGGGCGGCTACGACTCCCCCATCAGCCAGGGCGGCTCCAATGTCTCGGGCGGTCAGCGCCAACGCCTGGCCATCGCCCGCGCGTTGGCCAAAAAGCCCGAGGTCGTGGTGTTCGATGACTCGTTTAGCGCCCTCGACTACAAGACCGACGCTCGCCTGCGCGAAGAGCTGGCCAAAAACGTTACCGACGCCGCATTCGTGGTCGTGGCCCAGCGCATCGCGACCATCATGCACGCCGACCAGATCATCGTGCTCGACGACGGCCACGTAGTGGGCACCGGCACACACGAGGAGCTGCTGCGCAGCTGCCCGGCGTACCTGGAGATCGCACAGTCGCAGCTTTCCGCCGAGGAGCTGGGGCTTACCCAAGAAGAAATTGCAGCCGTCATGGAAGGAGGCGAGCGCTAATGGCAGACGAGACCAAGACTCAGATTCCCAAGCCCACCCGCCAGCGTGGTCCCATGGGCCGCATGGGCGGCATGCGTCGCGGCGAAAAGGCCAAGGACTTTAAGGGCACCATGAGGCAGCTGCTCGGCTATATCGGCCAGCACAAGATTGCCGTGTTTGTCGCCGTCGCCTTTGCCGTGTGCTCGGTCATCTTTAACATTGTGGGGCCCAAGGTGCTCGGCCAGGTTACCACCAAACTGTTCGAGGGCTTGGTTGCCAAGGTCAACGGTACCGGCGATGTTGACTTTGACTGGATCGCCAAGACGCTCGGCTTTCTGCTCTGCCTGTACCTGGCGAGCTCTGTCTGCAGCCTCATCCAGGGCTGGCTCATGACCGGCGTCACGCAAAAGATCTGCTACCGCATGCGCAAGGAAATCGCCGCCAAGATTGCCGTCGTACCGATGAGTTACTTCAACGGCCACAGCAAGGGCGACGTGCTCAGCCGCATCACCAACGACGTGGACACGCTGGGCCAAAGCCTGAACCAGTCCGTGACGCAGCTCATCACGTCGGTGACGCAGATTATCGGCGTGCTCGTCATGATGCTTTCGATCAGCCTGCCGCTTACCGGCGTCACCGTGCTCACGCTACCGGCAGCCGCGATTATCCTGACCGTAATGATTCACTTCTCGCAGCCGTACTTCCGCGAGCAACAGCAGGTTCTGGGCGCCGTCAACGGCATTATCGAGGAGGATTTTGCCGGCCAGAACGTTATTCAGGTGTTCGACCGCGCCGAGGCCTCGATCGAGGAGTTCGACCGTCAAAACGACCGTCTCTTTATTAGTGGCTGGCGCTCGCAGTTCCTATCGGGCCTGATGATGCCGCTTATGAGCTTGGTGGGCAACATGGGCTACGTGGGCGTCGTCGTGGTAGGCGCGCAGCTCGCGCTGACCGGCAATGCCACGCCCGGCGACATCCAGAGCTTTATCCAGTACGTGCGCAACTTTACGCAGCCGGTGCAGCAGCTGGGCAACGTGAGCAACACGATGCAGTCGATGGCCGCTGCCACCGAGCGCGTCTTTGAGTTCCTCGCCGCGCCCGAGGAGGAGCAGAAGGCCGACGCGCAGATTCCCGAGAAGCGCCCCGGCCACGTGGAGTTCGACCATGTCAAGTTTGGCTACACGCCCGACAAGACCATCATCCACGACTTTAGCTGCGAGGCGCAGCCCGGCCAAACCATTGCCATCGTCGGCCCCACCGGCGCCGGCAAGACCACGCTCATTAAGCTGCTGCAGCGTTTCTACGACGTGGACGGCGGTTCGCTGCGCGTCGAGGGCGTCGACGTGCGCGACTGGGACCGCGCGGCACTGCGCGGCGAGTTTGCCATGGTGCTGCAGGATACCTGGCTGTTTAACGGCACCATCCGCGAGAACATCCGCTACGGACGTCCCGATGCAACTGACGCCGAGGTCGAGGCCGCCGCGCGCGCCGCGCGCTGCGACCACTTTATCCATACGCTCGCCGGTGGCTACGACTTTATGATCAACGAGGAGGGCACTAACCTGTCGCAGGGTCAGCGCCAGCTCGTGACCATCGCCCGCGCCATTTTAGCCGACCGTCCGGCGCTGATTTTGGACGAGGCGACCTCCAACGTCGATACCCGCACCGAGGAGCTCATCCAGCGCGCCATGGATGCGCTGATGCAGGGCCGCACGAGCTTTGTCATCGCGCACCGCCTGTCCACGATCCGCAACGCCGACGTGATCTTGGTAATTCGCGACGGCGACATCGTCGAGAAGGGCACGCACGACGAGTTGCTCGCCCAAGGCGGCTTCTACGCCGACCTGTACAACTCGCAGTTCGACGAGGCGGCGTAAAACCGGCGGCAAACAACCGCAATACCCAAAAACGGGGGCGCAGAATGAACTGTGCCCCCGTTTTTGTTCTGCGGCCCTCGAACCGCCTCCCCCGGGACCTGATTAACGGCCTCCCTCAAGGCCCCGTGGACAAAAAATGGCAAATATGAGTACTGTCACCTTTTTAGTAACAGCCAAAACTGCCCCAAACGACCTCATTGCGGCCTAGATATGCCTTCAAATTGATCAAAATGCCCGGTAGCATGCTTCTGTGTGCCAACGTTAATGAACATATTTACTGTTGTGTCTATTATCTTGTAAGATCGATATGATACTACGCTAGCAACAGTACTCATATTTGCCATTTTTTGTCCACAGGGTATGCCGCAGAAGATCCAACTTGCTCCAGCGTGCCGTACGTTGGCCCCCCTTCCGGCGAGCGCCGACATTTCCCCAGATAAAACCGACCAAAATAAACCTGTCCCTTTTCGGCAGGTTTCACTTGCACTTTAGCGTGCGACAGCGGATAATGCCGAGCATTCGAGAATTCGCCAATTGTTGCCGTTAATTGATAAAGGAGGCCCCATATGGCCATGGAATTCAAGCGCAGGCTGCCGATCCCCATGGAGATCCGCGAGGAAATGCCGCTTTCCGCCGAGCTTACCGCCAAAAAGCAGGCATTCGACGCCGAGGTCGCCAAGGTCTTTACCGGCGAGGACGCACGCAAGGTGCTCATCATCGGCCCGTGCTCTGCCGACCGCGAGGACTCGGTGCTTGAGTACATGAACCGACTGGCCAAGGTCGCCGAAGAGGTCAAGGACAAGCTCATCATCATTCCGCGTGTCTACACCAACAAGCCGCGCACCAAGGGCACCGGCTACAAGGGTCTGCTGCACAACCCCGACCCCGAGGCGCCCGATGACCTGCTCGAAGGCGTTAAGGCCATCCGCCACATGCACCTGCGCGTCATCGAAGAGACCGGTTTCTTTACCGCCGACGAGATGCTCTACCCGTCCAACTACCAGTACCTCGTCGACCTGCTGAGCTACGTCGCCGTGGGCGCGCGCTCGGTCGAGAACCAGGAGCATCGTCTGGTGTCGAGCGGCATTTCGGTGCCTGTGGGCATGAAAAACCCCACCGCCGGTTCCACCACCGTCATGCTTAACTCCATCTACGCCGCCCAGGCACATCAAAGCTTCATCTTCCGCAACTGGGAGGTTGAGTGCGACGGCAACCCGCTCGCACACGCCGTCATGCGTGGCTACATCGGTCTCGACGGTCGCACCTACCCCAACTACCACTACGAGCACCTGGAGCGCCTGGCCGAGCGCTATACCGAGCATGCCGGCTACGCCAACCCGGCGGCGGTCATCGACTGCAACCACGACAACTCGGGCAAGCGCCCGCTGGAGCAGTACCGCATTTGCAAGGAGGTGCTCGACAGCTGCCGCCGCAACGAGTCCATCTCCAAGCTGGTCAAGGGCTTTATGATCGAATCCTACCTGGAGGACGGCAACCAGCCTGTCGACGGCGGCGTCTTTGGCAAGTCGATCACCGATCCGTGCCTGGGCTGGGAAAAGACCGACTACCTCATTCACGAGATCGCGGAACGTATTTAGTTACGCGGGTTTACCAACCCGCGTAACGGCGCTCGCTGTCCGCCCTCTACCTGCGGCGTTGTCTTGCTCCAGGGGCACTCATTGGGGACGTACTTAAATGAGTAGTCGTTGGGGACGTTCTTGTTTGACTAGTCGTTTAAGAACGTCCCCAATGACTACCTGCAAAATGAGCGTGGATAATCTCCCGTTTTTGGGC
>URIE01000090.1 GCA_900547805.1 uncultured Collinsella sp. | reverse complement strand
GCGTGCGCGTGGAGACGACGCCCTATCTGCATCCGGCGTGCATCTTCACCTCGGCCGCTCCCGGCGGACGCGCATTCGGTGCTGAGGGTGGTGGCCGGCAGGCCCTGGGCGTCGGGCCGCTCGACCACACGCCGCTGCGCTGGGACCCGTTGACGGGTGCCGCGCTCACTCAGGAAAATGCTGTTCGCGTGGAAAAGATCACGGAGCACGTGGATAATAACGACTGATTGATTCAGCAGATTGATTCGGCTGGTTTTTGATGAACGACCGACTGATCTGTCCTTGGTTTTGAAAGGCTGCACATGAGCGATAGCCAGAACATGTCCGATGAGGTACGCGCCCGCTTGCGCGCCATTCCTTCCGTTAACGAGTTGCTCGCTGAGTGGCCGGTTGTGAAGGCGGCGGGGGAGACCTGCGACGCGGTGGTGCATGCCGCCGTCACGGCCGAGCTCGACGAGGAGCGTGCTGCCATTCGCATCGGTGCCGCCCCGCGCTCTAAGCGTGACTTGGCCTCGGCCATCGAGTGGCGTGCGCACCGCTCCGCGCTGCCGAGCCTGCGCCCTGCCGTCAACGCTACGGGTGTGGTCATCCATACCAACTTGGGTCGTGCACCGCTCGCGGAGTCGGCGGCAAAGGCCGTGGCCGAAGTCGCGCGCGGCTACAGCACGCTCGAGTACAGCGTCGACACCTGCTCGCGCGGGTCGCGCAAGGAACATGCCGCGCAGCTCATCCGTTCGCTTACCGGTGCCGAGGACGCGCTGGTCGTCAACAATAACGCCGCCGCGGTGTTGCTGGTGCTGGCCACTCACGCTGCGGGCAAAGAGGTTATCGTGAGCCGCGGCGAGCTTGTCGAGATCGGCGGCAGCTTCCGTATCCCCGATGTTATGGAGGCCTCGGGCGCCAAGCTCGTCGAGGTCGGAGCCACCAACCGCACGCACCTTGCCGATTACGAGTGCGCTATCACGCCCGACACGGCCATGATCCTGAAGGTTCATCCTTCCAACTATCGCATCGAGGGCTTTCACGAGGAGGTTAGCTCTCGGGAGCTTGCCGCCTTGGCCCACAAGCATGGTCTACTGTTCTACGAGGACCAGGGGTCGGGCGCGCTCCTGCCCGATGACATCCTGGTGCGCGGCGGCGAGGAGACCACGCCGGCCTCGGTTGCCGCCGGGCTCGACATCGTGTCGTGCTCGGGCGATAAGCTGCTTGGTGCTGCGCAGGCGGGCATCATCATGGGCCGTCGCGATCTGGTCCAGGCCTGCGGGTCGCATCCGCTTATGCGTGCCCTGCGTCCGGGCAAGCTCGCACTGGCGGCCCTCGAGGCCACGCTGCGCATCTACATGGACGGTGCCGATGTGGCCCATCGCGACATTCCGGTCCTCAGCATGCTTACGCTTCCTCAGGCTCACCTGGAGCGTCGTGCGCACAAGTTGCGCGATCTTATGGCGGCGGGGCTCGATAAGGCCGGTTGCCCGTGTGCTGTTGAGCTGGAGATCGTTGAGGAGGCGTCGACTCCCGGCGGCGGTTCGCTGCCTACCGTCGAGCTGCCGACGATGTGCGTTGCCGTACGCCTTGTTGACGAGCACCTGACGGTCGACGCGCTCAAGCGCTCGCTCGTTCAGGACTTCGATACGCCGGTCGTCACGCGCACCTCGCACGATCGCATTCTGTTTGACGTCCGCACGCTCGTGGGCGACCGCGATATCGAGACGGCGGCGTCGACGCTTTCCGCGTGCGTTGCCAAGGCGGCGCGCCGATGAATGGGGTCGAAGCGTTGGCGGAATGCCCTGTTATCGTTGGAACGGCGGGCCACGTCGACCACGGTAAGTCGGCGCTGATCGAGGCGTTGACCGGCAAGAATCCCGACCGCTTGGAGGTCGAGCGCCGTCGCGGTATGACCGTTGAGCTCGGCTTTGGCGAGCTGGCGTTGCCGAGCGGCAAGATCGTGGGCCTGGTCGATGTGCCGGGACATGCGCACTACCTGCGCGCCATGGTGCAGGGCGCCACGGGCATCGATGTAGCCGTGCTGGTGGTTTCGGCCGTCGAGGGTGTGATGCCGCAGACCCGCGAGCACGTACATGTGCTGGAGCTGTTGGGCGTCACGCATATGGTGGTGGCGCTGACGATGTGCGACCTGGCTGATAACGAAATGATCGAGCTGGCCGAGCTCGATGTTGATGACTTTTTGTCGGGCACCGTGTTTGCGGGCGCGCCGATCGTCCCCATGTCGTCCAAGACGGGCGAGGGGATTGATGCGCTGCTGGCAGCGCTCGACGAGTGCGTGGACGCCTGTTGGGCTGCCTGTCGCGATCGCGCCGAGCGAACCGACGCTGCGCCGCGCCTGCCGATCGATCGCTGCTTTACGATCAAGGGTGCCGGCACCGTCGTGACGGGTACGCTGCACGACGCGCCGGTTGCGGTGGGCGATGAGCTGGTCGCGCTGCCGTCGCGTACGGTCTGCCGTGTGCGTGGGATTCAGGTTCATGGTGACACGCAGCGGGCGTTGCCCGGTCAGCGCGTGGCACTCAACCTGGTGGGCGACGGTGCCGCTTCGCTCGATCGCGGCGAGATGCTCGGTGTGGAAGGCCGTTTTGGCCAGACGCTGCGCTTTATGATGACATTGACCTACCTGGGCCGCGAGGGCGCCAAGCCGCGTGTGCTCGAGTCGGGTGCGCGTGTGCACGTGATGGCGGGTACAGCCGAGGTCGTCGGTCGCATCATGTTCATGGAGGGCGAGGCCCCCATGGCGGTGGGCGAGACCCGTATTGTTCAGGTGCGCTTGGATAACTCGCTGCCGCTGCGAGCCGGAGACCATGCCGTGGTGCTCTCATATTCGCCCGTTATGCTCATTGGCGGCGGGCGTGTGCTGCTTTCGCGCTGCCGTCGCTCGCGTGAGCTTTCGGCGGGGGAGCGTACGCTGCTTGCAGCGCTTGAGGCCGGCGATGCCGTCACTGGTGTAGACGCGTGGCTGGCGCTGCAGACGTTGCCGGTTGTGGTCGCCGACGTTGCCGCAGCGCTAGATCTTGTTTCCGGTGAGGCCTATGCCGCGCTGAACGAGTTGGTGGCGCGAGGTACTGTGTGCGAGCTTGCCGGCTCGGGCGATGCGCTGTATGCGAATGCCGCCGTGCTCGATGCCGCCATGGACGTGCTGACGGCGACCCTGACCGCCATGCACACGACGGCCCCCAAGGAGACGGGCTTTACGCCCGGCGCCGTTGCCCATGCTGCGTGGCCTGCCGTTGATGAAGGCGTTGCCGCGGCTCTGATTGCCGAGGGCTGCTCCCGTGGCGTGTGCGCCGCCGAGGGCGCCGAGGTATTCGATCCGCATTCGGCCGCCGCGGCGGCACGCGTGGTGCGAGAGGCTTGCGAGCGCATCGTCGCGCTGCTTGACGAGGCTGGCCTGGATGCACCGGCGCTTCCCGAGGTGGGCGAACAGCTCCAGCTCGGTCGCGACACCATGACGCGTGCCCTGCGCGAGCTTTCGCTCAACCGCGCAATCGTTAAGGTCGAGCGCGACGTTGCCCTGTCTGCTGCCGCCGAGGCCCATGCGCGTGAGCTTGTCGCCGCCGCCATAGAGGCAGCCGGCGGCGCTGCCACCACGAGCGTGCTGCGCGAGGCCCTGGGTGTGTCGCGCAAACGCGCCATCAGCATCTTGGAGCACCTAGATGCCGTGCGCTTTACGGTGCTCGACAAGGATGCCGGCGGCCTGCGCTCCCTGCGCTAGATTGGCTGCTCGGTTTGGTAAAATACCGCCGCACTTGGGAACGGATGGGCTCCGGTGGGCTCCGCGGTCCTCAAAACCGTTGCGAGGCGTGCAAAACGTCTTGGATGTGTTCGATTCACATACGTTCCCGCCATACGCTACCAGCGCTTTTGTGCTCGCGGTCTTGCTGCGTGCCGCAAAGGCGCTGTTTTGTTTTTGCATGGGTTTGCCGTGCCGCCCGCTTTGTCGGCGACGGTATTTGGCTTCGTGTGCCGGGTTTTGAGCATTCCGATGGGGGTGGTTTGCCGTATGACTACCGTAAGACGGGCCGATCTTTCTTGTGTCGTCCAGGCAGGCGGGTTGTCGTCGCGCATGGGCCGTGACAAGGCACGGATGTTGTTTTGCGGCGAGCCCTTGATCGAACGCGTACTGTGCCGCCTGGCTCAGGTTGCCGGCGAGCTGGTCGTGACGACGTCGCGCCCTGGCGAGCTTACCTACCTTGAGGAGCTTATGTTTGATGGCCTGCGCCCCCGCGTGGTGATGGACGTCGACGGTCCCGCCGGTGCCATGCGCGGCATCGCGAGCTCGTTGGCCGCCGTCCGATTGCCGCTCGCGGCGATCGTCGCCTGCGATATGCCGTTTGTCTCGCCGGAACTCATCGGCGCGCTTGCCGATCGTGTTGAGGCCGAGGCGCTCGACGTGTGCGTGCCGCGCGAGGAGCGGGGGATTGAGCCGCTTTGTGCCGTCTGGCGCCGTGACGCGTGTGCGCCGGTTGCCCAAGAGCTGCTCGCCGGTGACCGTCAGCGAATCCGCTGCCTGATCGACCGGGTGAACGCCGGGTATTTGGACGAGTCTCAGATTGTCGCGGTCGCAGGCTCGACGCTCTGCTTCGAAAACGTCAATACGCCCGAGGAGTTTGCGGCGGCCGAGCTGCTCGCCTAGATCTGCACACATCAAAGACGGGAGATGCCGTGTCACATGATATTTGCCCCGATACCGGGGAACCTTGCACTTGCGATGGGTCCGAGCCTTGCACCTGCGGCTGTGGCGGCTGTGGACATACGGCCGAGGAAGAGGCAGCGGCGGCTGCGTATCGCGAGTCGCACCGCGAGGCTTCGTTTGGCGATGCCCCTGATCACGAACGCAAGATCATCGTTTCGTTCGATAGCACCTTCGATGTGATGGAATGCGAGCAGCTGTGCCTGGATGCCGGCGTGCCCGGGCGCATTATGCCTTTGCCCGGCTCCATTACCGCCGGCTGCGGGCTGTGCTGGGCCATGCCGTTCTCGGGCGATGCGCTCGCCGCCTTCCGCGCTGCCACCGAGGGCCGCATAACCCCTGCCGACTACCATCAACTCGTCCTCTAACCACCAACACCACCACAAAGGTGCCTGTCCCCAATGTGGTGGTTTGGAACACGTGGACGAAACAGCTTCGAAACACGCGATTTGTTCGTCAGGCACTCAAAAACGCTTCTACCTGCATCGTAATCAAAACGAAACATCTGCTCGTCAGCTTATGCGAAACTTTGCTGCAACAGTGCGATATTATCCATACTCGATAAAGTTCGCGGCGCATAGGGTGCCGCGACCGACATTTTTCGTTTCCCATCATTGGAGGAAGCATGAGCTACACGCAGAAAGTTCTCGAAGAGCTCAAGGCCCGCTATCCCGAGCAGCCTGAGTTCATCCAGGCCGCGACCGAGATCCTCGGCACCATCCAGCCGGCGCTCGACGCCCACCCCGAGTACGAGGAGGCCGCCCTGCTGGAGCGCCTCGTCGAGCCCGAGCGTATCGTCATGTTCCGTGTTCCCTGGGTCGACGACCAGGGCAAGGTTCAGGTCAACCGCGGCTACCGCGTCGAGTTCAACTCTGCCATTGGACCCTACAAGGGCGGCCTGCGTTTTAACCCGACGGTCACCCTGGGTATGCTCAAGTTCCTGGGCCTGGAGCAGATCCTCAAGAACAGCCTGACCACTCTTCCCATGGGCGGCGGCAAGGGCGGCTCCGACTTTGACCCTAAGGGCAAGTCCAACAACGAGATCATGCACTTCTGCCAGTCCTTCATGACCGAGCTCTATCGCCACATCGGCCCCAACACCGACGTTCCCGCCGGCGACCTGGGCGTTGGCGGCCGCGAGGTTGCCTACCTGTTCGGTCAGTATAAGCGCCTGACCAACGAGTGGACCGGCGTCCTCACCGGCAAGGGCCTCTCCTTTGGCGGCTCGCTCGCCCGTACCGAGGCCACCGGCTACGGCCTGGCCTACTTTGTGGACGAGTACCTCAAGAGCCGCGGCGACTCCTTCGAGGGCAAGAACGTCGTCGTTCACGGCTCCGGTAACGTCGCCATCTACGCGGTCCAGAAGGTCGCCCAGCTCGGCGGCAAGGTGCTCGCCTGCTCCGACACCCACGGCTGGGTCGAGGATCCCGACGGCATCGACTACACCGTGCTCGAGCACGTCTACAACAAGAAGCGCTCCGGCCACGACAAGGGCGTTACGCTCGCCATGTACGTTGACGAGAAGCCCAACGCCGTGTGGCACGAGGGCGACGGCCGCGGCGTGTGGCAGCTGCCCTGCGACATCGCGCTGCCCTGTGCTCGCGAGAACACGCTGCTGCTCGAGGACGCCCAGGCGCTCGTCGCCAACGGCTGCAAGGTGGTCGGCGAGGGCGCGAACATGCCCACGACCATCGAGGCCACGACTTACTTCCAGGAGAACGGCGTCGCCTTTATGCCCGGTAAGGCTGCCAACGCCGGCGGCGTGCTCGTGTCCGGCCTGGAGATGAGCCAGAACGCCGAGCACCTGTCCTGGACCTTCGAAGAGGTCGATGGCAAGCTCGAGCAGCTCATGCGCGGCATGTTCCACAACGTGGACGACACCGCCAAGGAGTACGGCCAGGAGGGCAACTTTGTCATGGGCGCCAACATCGCCGGCTTCCTCAAGGTCGCCGACGCCATGCTCGCCCAGGGCGTGTGCTAAATCTTCGCTCGACATAGCATCGTAGAAGGCTCCCAGTCATCTTGGCTGGGAGCCTTTTTTGATCCGCATGCGACGGAGGAAAACGGATCATTTTGTCTCGGCATGAGTTGCGGCCCCTCGTTTGGTACACTTAAAAGTACTGGACAAGTG
>URIE01000089.1 GCA_900547805.1 uncultured Collinsella sp. | reverse complement strand
AAGCCATCGCCCAGGCGACCGAGCAGGAGCTCGCATCGCTCGCGGGTCGCGGCGTGCGTATCGTGGGCAACGCGTGCTCGCCGATTGTGCTGGTAAAAGGTGATTTGGACGAGGCCGAGCGTGCGGGCGGCGAGCTGGCTGCTGGTCCAGACGGTGCCGCGCTGCGCAAGGCGCTCGGCGCCATCGGCTACGCGCCAGAGGATTTTTGCGTGCTGGCAAGTGTTGCCGGCGCGGGCGATGGGGCGGTCGCGGTGGGCGAGGGCCTACCGTGTGAGCTGTTCCGCGAGGCGCTTGAGGCCTTGGACCCCGAGGCGGTGCTACTGCTCGACAACAACGCGGCCGATGTCATGCGCGAGACCTACGCCGACATGCTCGTGGCAATCGACGACTTTGATACTGCCATGCTCAAGCCCGGCTTGGTCGCCCATGTGCAGGGTCGCCGCGTGCTCGCGCTCGATGGCTTTGAGGCGGCGCTGACCGACAAAGCGGCCAAGCAGCGCATGTGGGCCTACATCAAGCAGCTGACCCCGGCGGCCGCTCCGCTGTAGCGGATTGGCGCCGGTGAGCGATTGCCTGGCGGGCAAGACACGCCGCGAGATCGGCGCCGCACTTCTACATCACAGCGCGCAGCTCAAACCGATCGCCGTTAATGCGGAACTGACAGTTGCCGTTCATGCGCTCCACGGCAAGTTTGATGCTCTTGGTGCCAAAGCCGTGGCCCGCGTGCCGGGTCACGGGCATGCCGTCGACCATGCGCGGCGCGCGGTCAAACGTGTTGGAAACTAACAGCAGCAGCTGGCCGTCCTCTAATCGCAGGTCAAAGTCGACGAATCGCTTTCCCTGGGGCGCGGCGCTCGCGGCGGTGATAGCGTTTTCCAAGGCATTTGAGAGCACACTAAACAGGTCGGCGTCACCTACGTGGACGGTTTCGGGTACGGCGGCGCGCAGGTTGGCGGTAATGCCGTTTCTATTGATATCCGAGTTAAATGACGAAAGCGCGATGTTTACGGTCTCGTTGGCGCAGAAGCGGCGTACGGCGGTGCGATCGCCGGCTTCGCAGAGTTCATCGATGCGTTTGAGCGCCTCGTCGGTGTGACCCTCCTCAATTAAAGCGGCCAGGCCGCGTAGGAAGTGGCGCATATCGTGGCGAAGAATCGACAGCTCGCGCCCAGATTGACGCCAAGCCTCGAGCTCTTTGATGGCGGCGCTGTCGCGGGTTTCGAGCATCCAACGCTCTCGCTCGGCGGTTTCCTTTTCTTCGTATTCGCGCAGGTAAACGGCAAGAAACATAAGATAGAAGGCACAGAGCGCAAATGCCAAAAACTCAACCGTTACCACCGAGCCCGAGTGGAACAGCGTGGTGTAGACGTTGGTGGCATAGTCAAAGACGTAATAGACGAGCGGCAGGATTAAAAGGATGCCCAGCTCGGTGGTGCTTTTAATCGCCAAGCGTGGACCGATGTCGCCGGCCCAATGCAACAGGACGGCAAAGACGGCGAGTGTGGTCGCGATGCGCGCCAGATAGTACGCGATCTGAGAATCGGTTGCGGCAAATGCGGCGATGCCCATCCAATTGCTGAACTGGCAGCTCAGATAGGCACTCGTAATGCCGAGCACGGCAAGCAGCGGGCTCAGGCGGTAGCGCGCGCACAAATAGATGACGAGCGGCAGATGCACGACGAGTGGATATACCTGGCGGGCAAAAAGCTCGCCGCCGACGGCATTGGCGATCGAGAAGGCGGCACCGGTCACGACGCCGACCCCCAGCAGCTCAAGCGCATGACGCCGGTTGATCTCGACACCGCACAGCGCCGCCGAGGCAAAGACGCCAAAGAGCAGCGTCGTGGCGTGGTGGATTGCCCAAAGGACCATTTCGACCGAGGAGATCATCAGCGCCTCCCGCCCTCAAAGCGCACCGCAAAGTAGGCGTCTTGGAACCCCTGCTTGCTGCTGCGCGACAGCGGAATGCACGCGCCCGAGCGCATGACGATGTCCGTGCGGTCAAAGTGATCGATATTGCGCAGGTTGACCTGGTAGCTGCGGTGGCATTTAAAGAAGACCGCGTTTTGCTCCAAGCGGTCCTCGACGCTGCGGAACGACTCGAGTGCCTCGATATCGCGTCCGTCGCGCAGGTGGAAGACCACGTGCTTGTTGCGCGCCTCGGCATATTCGATGTCGGACAGGCGCAGGGCGTGGTAGCCAAAGGAAGTTTTGATCACGAGCTCGTCGGTTGCCGCCGGGCGCATGCTCGAAAGCTCGTCGAGTAATCGCGCCAGGCGTTCGTAGGCCACGGGCTTGAGCAGATAGTCGAAGGCGCGGACCTCGTAGGATTCCAGCGCGAACTCGGGCGACGAGGTGAGGAACACCAGGCGCACGGCGGTGTCGGCCTGGCGCAGTTCGCGTGCGGTGTCCATGCCGTTGACGAGCGGCATGATCATATCGAGCAGGATGATGTCGGCGCGCGATGCGGCATGGCGGGCCAGCAGGTCCTCGCCGCGCGTGACGAGCGCAACATCGACCGCCGTGCCCGTCTCGGTCGACCAACGGTCGATCATCCGGTGCAGTCTATCTAGAAAAGCGACATCATCGTCGCAGGCGATAATCTTGAGCATTCGGCCCCCTTAAGTAGTTCGATTTTGCCACATCGGGCACGCGCCGCTTGCGGGGGTGCGGACCGTTTGCGCCCCACGGCGTGCAGCTCGCGCCAAGCGGTGTTGCGGTGGCGAAAGATGCCTCCTGCGCCATCGAGAGCTCAGCTATCCTCAGCTTGCCAGTTCGAAAATGGACCTGCCACATGATTGAATCTTTATTTCAACTTTACACCTAGGTTTACAGCTGTCTTGTCAGCTGTAAACCTAGGTGTCATACTAAAGCCCCAAGATTCGCCAAAAGAGAGGGGCCTTGATGGCACAGAGCGCGAACATGGATGCATCGGAGCTTGCACGCGATATTGCGGCCGGCCTGGCATCGGCAACGACGGCAACGGAGCGCGCGGCACTGGTGCCCGCAGAGCTCGTCGAGGCCATTCAGCAACTAAAAACCCAACGTGACGCGGTGATCCTGGCGCACTATTACGTGGCGCCCGAGGTTCAGGCTGTGGCCGATTACGTCGGCGACAGCTTCTACCTGGCAAAGCTTGCCAAGAGCCTGCCGCAGCAGACCATCGTGCTGTGCGGCGTGGAGTTTATGGGCGAGAGCGCCAAGCTGCTCAATCCCACTAAGACCGTGCTGCTGCCCGAGCCGGGTGCGGACTGTCCCATGGCGCACATGGTCAAGCGCGAGACGGTCGACGCGGCGCGCGCCGACTACGGCGACGACCTGGCTGTCGTCTGCTACGTCAACTCCACGGTCGAGATCAAGAGCTGGAGCGACGTGTGCGTCACCAGCTCCAACGCCGTCAAGATCGTGTCCGAGCTGCCGCAGCAGCATATCCTGTTCATTCCCGACCAAAACCTGGGCCGCTTCGTAGCCGAGCAGGTGCCGCAAAAGCACGTCATCCTCAACAACGGCTACTGCCCGCGCCATCACATCATCACCGTCGAGCAGATCGTCGACGCGACGGAGGCCCACCCCGACGCGCTCGTGCTGGCGCATCCTGAGTGCAAGGCCGACGTCCTTGCCGAGGCCGACTACATCGGCTCCACCGCCGGCATCATCAGGTATGCCGAGGAGTCCGACGCGAGCGAGTTCATTATCGTGACGGTCCGCGGCGTGCTCTACGAGCTCGAGCGCCGCTGCCAGGGCACTGGCAAGAAGTTCTACTTCCCCGCGGTGCAGCCCACCTGCGTCAACATGGATCTCATCACGCTCGAAAAGCTCGTGCGCTGCCTGGAGACGGGCGAGGGCGAGGTGCAGATCGGCGTGTCGGACGAGGCTGCCGACCAGGCCAAGCTCACGCTCGACCGTATGCTCGAGTACGCAGCGCGCTAGAACAATGTTGCATGAGGGACGGTCCCTTATGTCACATTACAAGGGAGAGGATTCCTGTGGAAACCAAGCAATACCCCGATATGGAGTGCGACGTCGTTATTGCCGGCTGCGGCGTGGCGGGTCTGTACGCGGCGCTCAACCTGCCGACGAGCACGCGCGTGATCATGCTCTCCAAGGGCGCGGTCGACGAGTGCGACTCGATGCTCGCGCAGGGCGGCATCTGCGTGCTGCCCGAGGGCACGGACTACGATGCCTTCTTTGAGGACACCATGCACGCCGGCCATTACGAGAACCGCCGCGAGAGCGTCGACATCATGATCCGCTCGAGCCGCTCGGTCATCAACGACCTGCTAGCGATGGGCGTGGATTTTGAGCGCAAGGCCGACGGCAGCCTCGACTTTACCCGCGAGGGTGCGCACAGCCGCCCCCGCATTGCCTTCCATGCCGACATTACGGGCAAGGAGATCACGACCAAGCTGCTCCAAGCCGTTTGCAAACTGGATAACGTGCAGATTTTGGAGCACGTGGCCATGACCGACATCCTGACGGGCGAGCGTGACGGCGCCACGGTGTGTGCCGGTGTCGTTGCCGTTCCCGTGGACGAGGACAACTCGGTTCGTCCCGCCGACGAGCTGGTAAATGCCGCCGAGGGCGCGCATGCCGGCGAGCCGTTTAAGATCCATGCCCGCCACACGCTGTGGGCGACGGGCGGCATCGGTGGCGTGTACGACCACTCGACCAACTACCCGCAGCTCACGGGCGACGCCTGCTACATCGCTCAGGAGCATGGCATTAAGATGGAGCACCTGGACTACGTGCAGATCCACCCCACGGGTCTGTTCTCGCCGCAGCCGGGCCGCACCTTCCTGATCAGCGAGAGCTGCCGCGGCGAGGGCGCGATTTTGCTCAACGCCGCCGGCGAGCGCTTTACCGACGAGTTGCAGCCGCGCGATGTGGTCGCCGCCGCTATTCGCGAGCAGATGAAGCAGGACGGTACCGAGCACGAGTGGCTGAGCTTTGCCCCCGTCGAGCGCGATGTGGTGACCGGGCACTTTGCCAACATTCGCGCACGCTGCTTGGAGGACGGCCGCGACATCTTGGACGAGCCCATTCCCGTTACGCCCACGCAGCACTACTTTATGGGCGGCGTGTGGGTCGACAAGGACGGCCGCACCTCGATGCCCGAGCTCTACGCCGCGGGCGAGACGGCTTGCAACGGCGTTCACGGCAAGAATCGCCTTGCATCAAACAGCCTGCTCGAGGCGCTGGTCTGGGGTCGTCGCGCCGCGTGGTACATGCGTACCGGCGAGTCGCTGGCCGTGGAGCAGGCGGGCGATCCCGCGCTCGATGGCCGTCATCGCGCCCTGAGCGCCGACACCCTGGCAATCGATGATTTGGCCCGTGCCGCCGGCACGCAGGCCGTGGAGGAGTAGACCATGAATCCCATTACCATGAAGCTCGTCGTCGATGATCTGATTTTGCAGGCTCTGCGCGAGGACATTACCTTTGAGGACGTGAGCACGGCGAGCGTGTGCCCCACGGCGCGCCCCGCCACGGTGGAGCTCATCGCCAAGGCCGATGGCATCATCGCGGGCTTGGATGTGTTCGCCCGCACCTTTGAGCTGCTGGATTCGCAGAGCTCGGTGCTGTTTGATGTTGCCGACGGTGACGAGGTGCACGCCGGCGACCACGTGGGCCAGGTGCGCGGCGATGCGCGCGTGCTGCTTTCGGGCGAGCGCGTGGCGCTCAACTACCTGCAGCGCATGAGCGGTATCGCTACCTATACGCACAGAATGGCAGCGGCGCTCGAGGGTACCAAGACCGTGCTCGTCGACACACGCAAGACCACGCCGGGCATGCGCGTTTTCGAGAAGGCCGCGGTCGAGATCGGCGGCGGCAGCAACCATCGCTACAACCTGTCGACAGCCGTCATGCTCAAGGACAACCACATCGATGCCGCCGGTGGCGTGACGCGCGCGATCGAGATGGCGCGCGCCCACGCGTCGTTTACCACGACGGTCGAGATTGAGTGCGAGAACCTGGACATGGTACGCGAAGCCGTGGAGGCCGGTGCCGATATCATCATGCTCGACAACATGGCCCATGACGACATGGCCGCCGCCATCGAGCTTATCGCCGGTCGCGCCAAGACCGAGTGCTCGGGCAACGTGGACGCCAGCAATATCCGCGCCCTGGCCGATCTGGGTGTCGACTATATTAGCTCGGGCGCCCTGACACACTCTGCGCCGATCCTCGACCTCTCGCTTAAGCACCTGCGTCTGCTGGACGGTAAATAATGAACGCCCGCGAGCGTCGCCGTGCCATCATGGGCGTGCTCGAGGGAGCCAAGGGACCCGTATCGGGCAGCGCGCTTGCCCGCGAGGTGGGTGTGAGCCGCCAGGTCGTGGTGCAGGACATCGCCCTGCTGCGCGCCGATGGGCACGATATCGTGGCGACCAACCGCGGCTACGTGCTGCAGGAAGCCGCGAGTAGCCCCGCCGTGCCCACGCGTCTTGTTAAGGTGCGCCACAGTGTGGAGCAGGCGGGCGACGAGCTTACGAGTATCGTCGACGCGGGTGGCGCCGTGCTCAATGTGATCGTCAACCATCGTGTGTACGGCAAGATCACGGCCGACCTGGACATTCGCAACCGCCGCGATGTCGAGCGCTACCTAGAGGGCATCGCCAGCGGCAAGAGCTTTCCACTACTAACGGTGACGAGCGGCTACCACTTCCATCGCATCGCCGCGGAAGACGAGCAGACCCTCGACGAGATCGAGGCCATGCTCAAGGAGAAGGGCTACCTTGCCGATTTAATGCCCTACGAGGACGACCTGTCCTAGTAACGACGAATGCAAAAGGAGGCCTCCGCGGCGATGCGGAGGCCTCCTTTTTGTGCACGGTGTACTTTTGAGTGTGCAAGTGGGGGAGTTGTTACTCCTCGA
>URIE01000088.1 GCA_900547805.1 uncultured Collinsella sp. | reverse complement strand
TTGCGCAGCAGCTTGGCAACGTCGTAGAAGGGCTGCAGCAGGCGCGGGCCCACGCGGCCCTGCATGCGGGCCGAAAGCTTACGGTCAAGGCCGTCAATCAAACCGCCCACAAGCGGCGCAATCAAGGCAAACGCCACGGTGCCAATAAAAATGCCCACGACGCCCGAACCTTCAAAATACTTGCCGCGCAGCACCGAGGGCGCGCTCATAGCAAGTCTCTCGGGTCCAATCCACGCGCAACACAGCAGCGCAAACAAGATAATGCTGCAGCACACGACGCTGCCCGCGGGGCCGATACGCTTCTCGCCAAGGGCGTCCTCCGAGTACCAATTGCGCTTTTCGGCCTTCACCTCGTGTCCCATCGAGCCGCGGAAATGGCGGTAATTGTCGGTTCCCACACCCGAAAGATATACGTTTACGTGCGGTTTGTTGCTCACGCGGAATGAAGTCAGCAGCACCACGGCGATAAAAGCCACGATAACCACCATCAGATACATGGCGTCCTTGCCAATAACGTACGGCACGCGGCCAAACACCATGGCCAGGTAAGGCGACACCAGACCGCTCGAGATAACCGGGAACGCCACGCAGCACAGAATCAGCAGCGCGGCGATGGTGTTGAGCGCCATCCATTCGGTCTTGTGGACATTGACCTCAACGTTTTGAGCCGTGGGGTCGACGCCCGAAAGCTTGGCAAGCCACTTGCCCCAGAAGAAGAACGTCGCGGCCGAGCCAAAGGCCAGCACCATGATCATGAGCACGTTGCCGGTCTGCGCGAACGCCACCAGGGCGCCCCACTTGGACACGAGCATGCCAAACGGTGCCACGAACATGCCCATGATGCCCAGCATCATCAGGCGCGTCAGGTGCGGCATGCGGCTGAACATACCGTCCATGTCCTCGATATCGCGGCTGCCGATATGATGCTCGGCCGTGCCCACGCACAGGAACAGCAGCGACTTGGCCACCGTGTGGAACAGGATCAGGAAGATGGCCGCCCATACGGCCTCGGGCGCGCCGACACCCAAGCAGGCACTGATGAGGCCCAAGTTGGAAATGGTGGAGTACGCGAGCACGCGTTTGGCGTTGCTCTGCGAGATGGCCATGAGGGCGGCGAGCAAAAACGTGATGGCACCCACACTCGTGACCATAAAGCCCGTCACGGGATAGGTGGCGTAGAGCGGGCTGAGCTTGACCATCAGGAACACGCCGGCCTTGACCATGGTGGACGAGTGCAGCAGCGCACTCGTGGGCGTGGGGGCGACCATGGCGCCGAGCAGCCAGGTGTGGAACGGCATCTGGGCGGCTTTGGTAAGGGCGGCGAGCGACAGTAGGACGACCGGCATCACCAGCAGCGCGGACTGCGCGGTGCCGGCACCGGAAAGCTCGATCATGCCCGAGATGGTCAGCGGCATGCCGTTGAAGTGCAGGAACATAAGGCCCGCCAAAAACGCGATGCCGCCCAGCATGTTGAGGATGATTTGGTTAAAGGCGTTTTTGATGGCCTCGGGCGTGCGCGTGTAGCCAATCATGAGGAACGAGCACACGGTGGTGATTTCCCAACCGCAGAACAGCCACTCAAGGTTGTCGCTCGTCACGATGACGAACATGGCCGAGAGGAACAAGAACATAAGCGCCAGGAACTGCGGGCGACGGTCGGGCGCGGCCTGCCCACGCAGCGCGGCCTCGTGCTCATCGTGCGCTTGGAAGTCCTTCATGTAGCCCAGGGCATACACACAGATTAGGCTGCCGACAATGCCGACGGCGAGGACCATGATCACGCTCATGTAATCCAGGTAGAGCGGCGTGGCGGTGACGACCTCGGCCGCGGGCAGCGTCATGGCAGCGAAGGCAACCGAACCCACCAGCTGCGCCACGCCGAGCACCGTGGTGAGCGTGCTCTTATATTTACGCGCGTTGTACAGGATGATGGCGCACAGGATGACATCGATGACGGAGCTGATGATCGAGAGCACATGCGAGGTGCCGGGGGCGACCTCAAAGCTCTGCGGACCCGTGCCAAAAAACATGACGGCGACTACAACTGTCACCGCCATAATAATGCCGGAGCCTACAAGCCCTACCGCATCGCGGGCGCGGTCACCGCGCGCGAGCAGCATGCCCAGCGCCGGTACCAGCGGAAACAGGGTAAGGAAATACAGTAGCGTCATACCATCACTCCCCCATGCAAAAACGCTGCAATTGTTTAACGTTATAGCTCAATTGAGGAGCAGCGGCGGCAGGTTTTCGGTCAACTGGGGAGTTTTAGGCGTACGGGGTAAGGGCACGTCCGCTTTGGAGCAGTGGGGCGACGCTCCCCTATCGCAGCGACAGGCGCGCGGGCCACTGCGCGCGGTTTATTGGCCACTTTGGAGGATGTCCCGACAGGCTCGCGCCGGTCCAAAAAGTTGGCGCGGCAAGAAAAATGCGCCCCTGTGGGCGCACCATCCCGTTCGCTATTCCGCCTTTTTAACGCGCGGCTTGCGACCGCGCGGCTTATCGACCAGCGCGGACTCACCGCTCTCGCGATACTGGCGGCACCAAGCCTTGACCGAAGACTCGCTGGGAATCTTGTGTTTGATCATGGCCTCGCGAACCGTTAAGCCGTTTTCCAAGCGGTCCTTGACCACGGCGAGCTTAACTTCGTACGAATAGGTGTGATGATGCGAACCGGCGTTGAGAACGGCGTCGGCACCGCCCACGGCATACGCGCGGGCCCACTGACGAGCCGTGGCCTGGGGAATGCCAAGCTCCGCGGCGAGGGCGCGATGACCGACCCCCTCTTGGAGGATCTCGACGGCGCGCTGTCTAACCTCGGGCGCATGCGTGCGAGTCCTAGTTGCTTCCGACATACCTGCCACTTCTTAGCCTTAACCGTTAATCTGCTTTCTTACGTGCAAGTTAGATAGTAGCATTTTACTGTTTGCTCAAAGCAGTTAATTAAAATAGACGCGGTGTTATCTGGGCATTTGGCACCAATTTACGACATTTCTTTATCGATTATTTACGCTGGTAGCTGACTCGCAGCTAATCGTCATTCGCTTGTCAGCAAAATTGGCCTCTCTTTATGTCCTTTGGCATAGAGGATATAGTTATTAACCCCTCCCCCAATAATTTTGAGTAATCGGCAAGGCAGTAGACGTCCTTACTCCTCATGATTACCGCGCATTGCCATCCACCGGAGCAAAACAAAAAGGGCGGGGCCTGCTGCGCTTGCAGGCCCCGCACCGGTTGACACCCGACGGGACACAGCCGGGCGAGGCGGATCCGTGCTACCGCCCCGCCTGGCCGCGATGTTCAACTACAGCTCGTTGGCCGCGTGATACGCCGTGCGAATGGCGCTCGCAATGTCGGCGGTGCGCTCGCCCGAGCAGTCGCCCACGCAGGTCACAGGCACCGTCACGCCGTCCAGGTCAAACGCGTTGGCCTTGGAGCCCACGGCCATCACCACGTAATCGCAGGCGATCTTCACCGGCTCCTCGGCGCCGTCCTCGGTGGTGCGAACAGCCTCCACGCCCTCGTCGGTAATGGCGGTCAGGCGGGTCTTAACATGCTGCTCCACGTTGTGCTCTGCAAAGTCGCTCATAATCAGCGGCAGAATGGTCTCGGACTCGCCCGCGGCAATCTTGTCGAGCATCTCGACGATCGCCACCTTGCAGCCGCGCTGCAGCAGGTACTCGGCAGTCTCGGTGCCCACCAGGCCACCGCCAATGACGGCGACGCGGCCCGTAAGCTCCACCTTGCCGGCCAGCACGTCCCAGCTCGAGACGACCTTGTCCGAGTCGGCGCCCGGAACGGGGATGACCACGTCGTGTGCGCCCACGGCCACAATCGCGGCGTCGGCGGCGTTGAGATCCGCGGGGCTAGCGGCATGGTTGAGCTCGACCTTCACGCCCAGGCCGGGCAGAATCTTCTCGTAGTACTCGACTGAGCGCATGATCTCGTCCTTGCGCGGAGGCGCGGCCGCCAGCACAATCTGGCCGCCCAGATGATCGCTCGCCTCGTAGACGGTCACGTCGTAGCCGCGCTTGGCCGCCACGCGCGCGGCCTCCAGGCCGGCGATGCCGCCGCCCACCACGGCGATCTTCTTGTCGCCCTCGCCCGGCTTGATGGCGATGGTCGCCTCGTCGCCGTTCTCGGCATTGAGCACGCACGAGATGTACTTGCGGTTTTGAATCGCGTCGACGCAGCCCTTGTTGCAATTGAGGCACTCGCGAATGGGCTCACCCGTGGCGGCCTTCAGCGCAATGTCGGGGTCGCACATGAGCGAGCGGCCGTAGGCGATGATGTCGGCGGCACCGTCTTCCAGAATCTTCTCGCCGGCCTCGACCGAGACAACACGGCCGACGGTTGCCACCGGCACGGAGACCAGGGCCTTGACGCGCTCGGCCACCGGCAGCGTCCAGTTGTAGGGCATGGTGCCCATGGGCGGAATGGTGTCGCCCATGTTGCCGGTGTGGTTGGCCTGCGCGACCTGGATCATGTCGATGCCCGCGCCCTCGAGCAGCTTGGCAAACTCGCAGGCCTCGTCGGGCTGCAGGCCGCCCTTGCCGCGCGGCGTGCCGTCGGGGTTCTCCATGATCACGGGGAGCTTGTACTCCACCATCAGCTGCGGCGCGGCTTCCTTAATGGCAGCGACGACCTCCAGCGCGTAGCGAACGCGGTTCTCGAGCGAACCACCGTACTCGTCGGTGCGCTGGTTGAGGATCGCGGAGCACAGCGAACCCACCAGACGGTCGCCGTGGACCTCGATGGCGTCGATGCCGGCCTGCTGCGCGCGGGCGGCCGAGGCAGCGATGGCCTCCTTGATCTGGGTGAGCTGCTCTACGCTCGCCTCGTTCACAAAGTGCTGCATGTCGTGGTGCAGCTTGGCGTAGGCCTGGTTGCGGATCTCGTTGGACTCGGCCATCTTGGCGGCAAAGGTCTCCTCGTCGCCGGCGGCCTTGGCCTCCTGCGCGGCCTTGGCGGCGGCCATGGATCCCATGACCATGCGGCCGACACCGGGCACATCGTACTCGGGGTGGAACAGCTGCAACGCGACCTTGGCGCCGTGCTTGTGGACGACGTCGGCCAGGGCCTTAAACGTGGGGATCTGGGCGTCGGTCGCCAGCTTGGGCGTAGGGCTCGCGGTCATGACGGGAGCGACGTCGCCGATGACGATGTAACTCACGCCGCCACGGGCCAGGCGCTCGTAAAAAGCCAGGCTGCGCTCGCCGATGGAACCGTCGCGCTCCTCGTAGCCGGTGGTCAGCGGCGGGAACATAATGCGGTTCTTGAGCTCGAGCGGGCCAACCGTAATGGGCTGGAGCAGCTTGGATGCAGGTGCGGTCATGGACATTCCTCTCTTGTAGGCGCGGCGGCGATGTTGCCGCGTAGTTGTCTAGAGGATATGGCATGGGGGTACAGCGGCACAACGAAAATCGGCGGATAGCAGGTAGCGGCAGGTGGATGGGGCGGGGCGGCCCGTCGGTTTGTCTCAATCTGTAACATCTACTCGGCAAAACCGGGTCTTACTGTTACAGATCGAGACAAACCAAACCCGCCTGCCGGAAAATCTCAATCTGTAACAACAACTCGGCAAAATCCGCCCCTCGTGTTACAGATTTAGACAAACCGTCCGGGCGGGAACTCAACATCTCAATCTGTAACACCTAGCCGCCCAAATCGGGTCTAGATGTTACAGATCGAGATTTTGTTTGAGAGGCCGAGAATTGGACCGAAAACACGGTCCCGAAATAACAAAAAAGCTCGCCGGCTAGGCCGACGAGCTGCAAGTTCTTGGTCGCGGGGGCAGGATTTGAACCTACGACCTCCGGGTTATGAGCCCGGCGAGCTACCAGACTGCTCCACCCCGCAATGTCTGGGCGCCTCATGTGCGCAAGAAAGAATATTACGCGGGAGTTCGGTAAGCGGCAAGGAAAATCTCGTAGAGCATAATTCCTTCATATTTAAACCCCTCAGCCCCTATCACCGTAAACAAATCGCAGCCGAGCGCCGTCGGCGGCGCGTATACAATGGTGCGCGTCCTTTTATGCCAACACTGGGAGTAGACATGCTGCTCGCTATCGATATGGGAAACACGCAGACGGCCATGGGCCTGTTTGACGGAGACGAGCTGGTGCAGTCGTGGCGCATGCCCACCGACCGCTCTTATACCGCCGACGAGATCCATGTGCGCCTGATGGGTTTCTTTAAGATGTACGGCCTTTCGCTCGACGCGGTCGACGCGATCGCCTTTGCGGGCGTGGTGCCGCAGCTCTCGCGCGAATGGCACGCCGTGGCCGACCGCATTGCCGCAGACGCCATCGTCATTGGGCCGCAGACGGCCGCGGTGACCAAGCTGCGCGCGGCGCGTCCCCAAGCCGTAGGCGCCGATCGCGTCGCCAACGCCGTTGCAGCCGAAACTTTCTACGGCGCGCCGGCAATCGTGGTGGACTTTGGCACCGCGACCAATATCGACGTCATCGATGAGGACGGTTATTACATTGGCGGAGCGATCGCGCCGGGCATCCGCATCTCCATGGACGCGCTTGCCGCCCGTGCCGCCAAGCTCGCCAGCGTGCCGCTCGAGGCGCCCGAGCATGCCATCGGCCGCGATACCGAGGAGTGCATCAAGGTGGGCGCCGTAACGGGCGCCGCCGCCATGGCTGAGGGCCTGGTCGCGCGCATGAAGCGCGAGCTGGGCCGCGAGGATGCCACCGTTATCGCCACGGGCGGTCTCGCCAGCATCGTCGCCGATTCGACCGATGCCTTCGACGTGGTCGACGGACAGCTCACCATCAAGGGTATCTGCGAAATCTACCGCCGCATGCAAAAGCTGGGATAGGACAGGGGCTTAAGTCGAGCACGAGCGCGAGCGGCGAACTAGGCAACGCATCGGTCCTATTCCTCAAAATCGAAATTTTTTCGATTTTGAGGAATAGGACCTTTTGCTAAGCCTCGCCGCACAACCACCTCGCCAGGTCCACAATCTGCACCCCATCGCGATC
>URIE01000087.1 GCA_900547805.1 uncultured Collinsella sp. | reverse complement strand
GGCCAGAATCGGGCAGCATCGCGAGTAAAAACTCAATGTCTTTATCGGAAAGCTCTCGATAGGTCGTTTCGAGAGAAGCCCGACGTCATGCTTCTCGAGTTGCCTGAAGACGCCATTCATGCCCGTGCGCCAGTTACCCTGAGTCTCCTGAGCATATGTCCAATCGATGCCGACTGACTCAATCTGAACGCCGCTTATGCACGCGCGAGACTATGAGAGGCGGCTATCTGCCGCTTCTTTGGTTCGCTCGATAATATCTTCGAGCATGCCTGGCATGGCGGAGACATTTGCTGCGATCCATGGTGGCCCCTTTGCAGGTTTTGCTAGTTTTTGCAACTTTTGCTAATTTTTGCAAGTTTTGCTAACGGTTTAACATGTCTTGTGCCGCGGGATTGCAGGAGTGAAAAACGGGGATTCCTATTATTCCGACTACGTTGCAACGAGCGGGGCCCGGAGCGCGATGTTGCTGCGCTCCGGGCCCCGCTGCATTGTAAAACCATGACGGTTTGGCTGCTGTCGTCCTAGTCAAACAAACTCGGCATGTCGTTTTCTTTCATGAGGGCACCGGCGGAGGGCAGGCTCTGCGCGGTGAACTTCTCGGCCGAGACGCCGGCGCCAAGAATCTCTTCGGTCGTGCCGACGGTGGTGACCGAGCGGCCCTTCTTGGCCGTAAAGGCCTGGACGCCCTGCGTGTTGGTAGTCGTCTTGGTCTTGAGCAACGACGTGTTGAAGTTCATCAAACGATAGTCGCTCGAGACCAGTGCGATGTCGCGATCTTCCTTGAGCACCTGGGCATACAGCAGCTTGCTGCCACCGTAGATGGCGTTCTTGAGGCGCTTGCGGTTGGTTTTGGTGACGTATCCGGCAAGCGCGACGCGCACCACGCGACCGTTTTCAAAGACAAACAGCGCGTCGGCCTTGTAGTCCTCGGGGTCGATCACCCAGATCACGCTCTCGTCGGGCTCCATCTCAAGGTCGGTGGGCAGGTACGAGCCCAGCTGGGCCGATTTGGTGTCCTCGAACGCGGCGACCTTGCACTTGTATACCTGGCTCTTATTGGTAAACACCAAAAGCTCGTGCGTGTTGGACGACGGGAACTCAATAAAGGGCTTGTCGCCGTCCTTGTACTTGAGCGTGGCGGCCTTTTTGAGCACGCGGTCCGTCATCTTTTTGAGGTAGCCATCGCGCGAGAGCATGATGGTCACCGGGTACTCCTCGACCTCGGGCTCCAAGCTTACCTCGATAACCTCATGGGGCTCGATTCTGCCCGTGCGGCGCGGCATCACGTACTTCTTGTTGACCGCGGCCAGCTCGTCGCTGATGACCTTCTTGATGTTCTCCTCGCTGGAGAGGATCTCCTCAAGCTCGGCAATCTCGCCCTCAAGCTTTGCAATGTCCTTGGTGCGGTTGAGGATGTACTCCTCGTTGATGTTGCGGAGCTTAAGCTCGGCAACAAACTCGGCCTGGGTCTCGTCGATGTCGAAACCCTTCATAAGGTTGGGCACGACCTCGGCCTCGAGCTTGGTGCCGCGGATGATGGCGATGGCCTTGTCGATATCGAGCAAGATCGCCTCGAGGCCGTGCAGCAGGTGCAGGCGCTCGGACTTTTTGCCCAGGTCAAAGTTAATGCGGCGACGCGTGGACTCAATACGCCACTTGACCCACTCGTGCAGGATCTGGCGCACGCCCATAACGCGGGGGTAGCCGTCGACCAGTACGTTAAAGTTGCACGAGAACGAATCCTGCAGCGTGGTCGAGCGATAGAGCTTGGCCATGAGCTTGTCGGGGTCGACGCCGCGCTTAAGGTCGATGGCGATGCGCAGGCCCGAAAGGTCGGTCTCGTCGCGGATGTCGGCGATCTCCTTGACCTTGCCCTCCTTGGAGAGCTTGACGATGCGCTCGATGATGACATCGGTCTTGGTGGTGTAGGGGATCTCGTAGACCTCGATGATGCGCTCTTCGGGAATCCAGCGCCAGCGGGAGCGGATCTGGAAGCTGCCCAGGCCGGTCTCGATGATCTTCTCCATCTCCTCGCGGCGGTAGATAATCTCACCGCCGGTCGAGAAGTCGGGCATGGGCATGTACTCGAGCAGGTCGCAATCGGGATCCTTGAGGTAGTGCATCGTGGCGGTGCAGACCTCGTTGAGGTTAAAGCCGCAGATGTCGGACGCCATGGCGACGCCGATACCCTTGTTGGCCGAGACGAGGATGTTGGGGAACGTGGTGGGCAGCAGGCGCGGCTCCTTCATGGCGCCGTCGTAGCTGTCGACGAAGTCGACCGGGTCCTTGTCGATGTCCTTGAAGATCTCGGCACTGATGGGGGAGAGCTTGGCCTCGGTATAACGCGAGGCGGCGTAGCTCAGGTCGCCCGAATAGTACTTGCCAAAGTTGCCCTTCGATTCCACGAAGGGGGCGAGCAGCGCCTCGTTGCCGGTGGCCAGGCGCACCATCGTCTCGTAGATTGCGGCATCGCCGTGCGGGTTGAGCTTCATGGTCTGGCCTACGATGTTGGCGCTTTTTTGGCGCTCGCCCTTAAGCAGGCCCATCTTGTACATGGTATAGAGCAGCTTGCGGTGCGAGGGCTTAAAGCCGTCGATCTCGGGGAACGCACGCGAGACGTTGACGCTCATGGCGTAGGGCATGTAGTTGACCTCGAGCGTCTGCGTGATCGGCTGGTCGGTGACCTCGGAGTGCAGGCCGATGACGTTCTCGGCGTTGACCTGCTTTTTCTTTGGCTGGTTCTTCGTCTTCTTCTTTGCCACGATTTCCTCTTGAACTTCTTATGGGCCGTCGTTATCGATTTGCTGCTACTGCAGGTCCAGCTGGTCCAGGTATTCCTTGCCGTGCTCGGAGATATGGCGCTTGCGGCCCGCCTCGTCGTTGCCCAGCAGCAGGTTGAACATGGTTTCCATCTTGGTGACGTCCTCGGGTTCCACCTTGATCAGACGGCGCGTCTCGGGGTTCATGGTGGTGAGCCACATCATGTCCGGATCGTTCTCACCAAGACCCTTGGAGCGGTTGATGGAGCACTTCTGGTCGCCGATTTCTTTGAGGATGCCGTTCTTCTCGAGCTCGGTGTAGGCAAAGTAGGTCTTTTCTTTGCAGTTGATCTCGTAGAGCGGCGACTCGGCGATATACACGTAACCCTCGTCGATAAGCGTGGGCACCAGGCGGTAGAGCATGGTGAGCACGAGTGTACGGATGTGATAGCCGTCGACGTCGGCGTCCGTACAGATGATGACCTTGTTCCAGTTGAGGTTGTCCAGGTCAAAGGCGCCGAGGTTCTTGATGCGCTTGTCCTTGATCTCCACGCCGCAGCCCAGCACGCGCATGAGGTCCATGATGATGTCGGACTTAAAGATGCGCGGGTAGTCCTCTTTCAGGCAGTTGAGGATTTTACCGCGGACGGGCATAACGCCCTGGAACTCGGCATCGCGCGAGGTGCGAATGGCGCCTGCTGCCGAGTCGCCCTCTACGATGTAGATCTCGCGCCGGCTCTTGTCCTTGGAGCGGCAGTCGATGAACTTCTGCACGCGGTTTGCCATGTCGGTCTTCTGCTGCAGGTTGGTTTTGATGCTCTGGCGCGTCTTCTCGGCGTTCTCGCGCGAGCGCTTGTTGATGAGCACCTGCTCCATGATCTTATTAGCGGCGTCCTTGTTCTCGATCAGGTAGGTCGAGAGGCGCTCCTTAAAGAAGGCGGTCATGGCCTGCTGGATAAAGCGGTTGTTGATGGCCTTCTTGGTCTGGTTCTCATAGGATGTCTGGGTGGAGAAGCAGTTGGTCACCAGCACCAGGCAGTCCTGGACGTCCTGCCACTTAATGCCGCTCTCGTTTTTGTTGTACTTGCCCTGGCTCTTAATGTAGGCATCGATCGCGCTGGCCAGAGCGCTGCGGGCGGCCTTTTCGGGCGAGCCGCCGTTCTCGAGCCAAGAGGAGTTGTGGTAGTACTCCTGCATCGTGAAGGTGCGCGAGAAGCACATGCATGCGGTGATTTTTACGTTGTAGTCGGGCAGGTCCTCGCGGTCGCGACCGCGGCGGTCGGCCTCGATAAAGAAGGGCTCGGTGAGGTAGTCGGTACCGACCTTCTCGAGCACGTAGTCCTCAATGCCCTTGGGATAGCAAAAATCCTCTTCGGAAAACTCGCCGCCGTCGCCCTCAATGCGCAGGCGGAAGGTCACGTTGGCGTTGACCACGGCCTGGCGGCGCATGGTCTCGCGATACCAATCGTGGGGAATGCTGATGGAGGTAAAGACCTCAAGATCGGGGCGCCACTTGATGGTGGTGCCGGTGCGGTTCTCGTCGCTGGGCTCAATTTCGAGTGCCTTCTTCTTGGCGCCGACGACCTTGCCCTTTTTAAAGTGCAGAGAGTACTTGTTGCCGTCGCGCCAAACCGTGACGTCCATGTACTCGGAGGCGTACTGAGTCGCGCAGGAGCCCAGGCCGTTGGTGCCGAGCGAGAAGTCGTAGTCGCCGCCTTGGTTGTTGTTATATTTGCCGCCGGCGTAGAGCTCGCAAAAGACGAGCTCCCAGTTAAAGCGCTTCTCGGAGGGGTTCCAGTCGAGCGGGCAGCCGCGGCCGTTGTCCTCTACCTGGATAGAGCCATCGCGAAAGGCGGTAAGGGTGATGAGCTTGCCGTAGCCCTGACGCGCCTCGTCAACGGCGTTGGACAAGATCTCGAAGGCGGCGTGCGCGCAACCGTCGAGTCCGTCCGAGCCAAAGATGACGGCGGGACGCAGGCGTACGCGCTCCTCGTCTTTGAGCTGACGAATACTGTCGTTACCATAGTTTGCGGTGTTTTTTGCCATGCTCGCTCTCTTGGTGCTTCCTCTTGTGCATTTAAGTCGTATAGATAGTCAAGGTAGCATAGCCCGGCCCGTAGGCGATTCCACCCAACACGAAATCCATCGAACAATCGTTCGCAATTTGATGGAATGGCGTTTACTCGGGCAAAACCGAGTCGGTTCTGTCCGAGTAAGTTTGAAGGCGGTTGAAGACGCCCTATCTTGTTTGCGGATGGATCGAATCGAACATTGGGACAGGCGTCTCGTTTTATGGGCCGCGGGCGTGCGTGTGCGTGTCGTTTTGGCCCATAGGGGATGCTGGCAGGTCGTTATTTGGGCCACGGGTCACTTCGCTGGTGCCGCGTTCCGTCATACGCTCATAGTGGAAGCCGATGCCACGGGGACGACTTGGTGCTCGGGCAACGGATGAGCTACAAGCCGAAAGAAGCGGTGAGGATGATGAGGCCCATGACGAAGAAGCTGCTGTTAGGAATTCCCACCGTGACGCTTTCGGCCGTGCTGGCGTGTACGGTGGCCGGCTGCGGCGGTAGCGCTCCGAGCGGTTCGACTGGCGGTTCGGGTGGCAGTGCTCCCGTAGAGAAGAAGGCCAAGGCCTATGAGTCGCAGACGGTCGAGGTGGCTGGCATAACCTATGAGTCGGTAGCCCATGGTACGTTCTATCGCGGCGACGCTAAGTTGCAGGACGGTTTTTACCTGCACGTCAAGATCACAAACAACAATGCAAAGAACAGGACGTTTAGCTCCTTTAACGTGCATGCTGCCCAGGGCGATCTTGAGGCAGGCGACCCGTTGTTTACTTCCGGCAAGGCGGCCGTGCTCGACTACGTCGCAAGCGAGGCTCCCGATGATCTGCACAATGGAATTGACCTTTCCGAGAGGCCAGATATCGGTCCGGGCGAGACCGTTGAGTACGTGTATTTCTGGGCGCCCAAGACGGCGTACTACGGGCCCATCACTGTCGAGTTCGTAGACGCTTACGCCCCCGCCAAGAATCATGAGGCCATGCACTTCGACACCACGGGATGCGAGACCAAGGAGTTTAAGGCGGCCGGCGGCGTGGCCGATTCTGGCGAGAAGGCAGATTTAACGGGCATCGACTGCGCATCGTACAGTATCGAGGCCGCCGATGGGTACACGCTGGATTCGTCCAACGAAGAGCACGAAAAGGCAGACTTCTTCCATGACGAGACTGGAGGACGCCTGAACATCAGCATCTTCCCGCGTTCGCCGGAGGAAGAGGTTGCAAGCCTGGAGCAGGTCTACGAAGGCAAGGAGACAACAAGCGACCAGGTCGAGTACAACGGCATAACGTGGTTGCGCTTTACCGGTCCCGACAACGGCTATACGCTGTTTGCGACGGCTCCCGCGACGGGCGAGACCGTCCGCGTGTCGATCGGTTGGAAGATTGACTGGGATGCCGCCGTGCCCATGATGGAAGCGCTGAAGCTCAAGTAGTGAACTGCGATTCCCACGTCAGGCGACTCGGGGCTGGCTTCGATTTATCGGGGCCAGCCCTTTTTGGTGCTTAATGAGCAGGGCCAGTGCTTCGCGCAGCTTTGGGTACAGCGGGGCACCGTGCGCGCAATGACAGACGTGATTTTCATAATGACAGATATAGTTGACATGCGTTAATGGATGCAATATATTTCTGTCATGTTGCAACGGATATCTGTCCATTTCTACGAAAGGAACTCCATGCCGGGCAAAAAGAACCTACGCATGAAGGCGGCGCGCGCGGCGGCTGGCCTTTCGCAAGCTGACTTAGCCCAGGCCGTGGGCGTTACGCGCCAAACCATCGGCCTGATCGAGGCGGGCGGCTATAACCCCACGCTCAACTTGTGCGTGGCGATTTGCAAAGCGCTGCGCGTCACGTTGAACGACCTGTTTTGGGAAGACGAGACCGACGTCGACCCTAACGCTCTTTAGGAGTCGCTATGAAATTTGAAGATTTAAAACTCGTGCAAAAGTGGCACGAATATGCCGGTCCAAAGGATGAGCGTCTGGAAGCTGAGAACGCGAAGATCTGCAAGATTGGTTTCATGCTGCTTTCGTTTGGCATGCTGATGATCCTTTTCTACGAGATCATTGCTCGGCAGGTTGCGTGGGTCCACAGCGACGCCAGCGAAATGCCACATCTCTTTGCAACGCCGGCCGAGGCGGCCATGTATGCGTGGCTTGTTATCGTGATGCTGATTTGCGTGGTATTGCAGACGCGAAAGGGCTATGTCGATACCAACCGTTTTGGGCAAACCGAGCATCTTCCTGTCGGATATTTCCTGCTCGTCTGCGGTATCAGCGGGGTCACGAGCACACTTGTCATCGCGGCGATGCGCTGTATTGCGGAGGTACAGATTGTGTCGTTCGAAGATGTCTTTTGGGCGGCGAATTTGGCGACGGGTGCGGTCTGCGGCATGATGATTTTCATAGCCACATTCGCCGCTCTGTGCGCAACGTTTTTCTCGGCGAAAAAGCGTCGCGCCAAGATCGAGGCGGAGCTCGACGGTACCGACGATATCTAATGCGCAAGGGGCTGGCTCTGGGTTATCAGAGCCAGCCCCCTTTTTTGTTCGACGAACAGGGTCAGCGCAGCTTAAAAA
>URIE01000086.1 GCA_900547805.1 uncultured Collinsella sp. | reverse complement strand
CGCAGCTTCTGCTGGCAACGGAGAAGGTCAAAGCCATGCGCATGCGGACCGAAAGCCTGGGTTCGCACTATCGAGCGAACTAAGCCGAGCACCCATCTAGAGCAGTACACAACCTCTCAATACATATAGGCCCCGTACACGCTCACGTGGCTCATTCATGTCCGCACGACCGCATATCCTTATTCTAAATATAGAGTGGGCAAAGCCGTGTAGACAACGGACTAGAGAGGAAGCGATATGGACAGTAGAGATATCGAGAAGTGGCGTGTCGAACTTGATAGCTACGCCCATGAGGAAAATGGCGTCGAATACTGGCTCGCACGAGATTTAATGGTACCCATGGGGTACACTCGATGGGAGAACTTCGCCGAAGTTGTTAAGAGGGCAAAAGTCTCGTGCGAAACAAACAAAACTCCAGTTGATTCCCATTTTCGTGACACCACGAAAATGGTAATTGCCGGTGTCGCCGCTCGCGCGGTTAAAGACTACAAACTTACGCGCTATGCATGCTTTTTAATTGCCCAGAACGGAGATTCAAACAAGCCAGAGATCGCGCTCGCCCAGGCATACTTTGCCGTGCAGACGCGCCGCCAAGAGCTCATAGAGCAGCGCTTCGCAGAGATTCAGCGCTTGCAGGCGCGCCACTCGCTATCCGATTCAGAGAAACAGCTCTCGGGTATTGCGTTTAAACGCGGCGTGGACTCCAAAGGATTCGCGATCATCAAGTCGAAGGGCGATGAAGCGTTATTCGACGGCAGAAGCACGGCGGAAATGAAACATCAGCTCGGCGTTCCCAAGAGCGCGGCATTGGCGGACAGGTTAGCCGATGTCCTCATCAAAGCAAAGGACCTTACGAACTCGATGACGGCCTTCAACGCCGAGGAACACGACCTGTACGGTCTGGACCAGATCAAGCAAGAGCACGTCGAGAACAACACCAGCGTGCGTGGCAGCCTCATCGACCGCGGAATTGTACCCGAGAACCTACCGCCTGCCGAAGATACAAAGAAGCTCGAACGTCGCGTGAAAGCAGACGAGAAAAAGCTCAAGGAGGGTACAGACGGATTCACCGACCCCCAGGGCAGGCTCGACTTGTAAAGCGTCTGTGCCCTTACGGGTTCGGCCCCATGCGAGGTTAATAAAAAAGACGGCCAACCGAAGTTGACCGTCTTAACAATCTTTGGTGGGCCGTCAGGGGGTCGAACCCTGGACCTTGGGATTAAGAGTCCCCTGCTCTACCAACTGAGCTAACGACCCGATATCAACACGAAGCAAGAACTGGGGTGGGTAAAGGGACTCGAACCCTCGACCTACGGGACCACAACCCGTCGCTCTAGCCAACTGAGCTACACCCACCGTGTCCTGTGCGCTTCGCGCTCGACTATTATTGCAAGGAACGCCACGCGATGCAAGCCCCAATTTTCAAGAATTTTGAAAAGAGTTTTTCGAGACCATTTCGAGCAAATCCCACCAGTTCCATAGGAGTAAACTTGCCCCACTGCAAATGCTCGAAAGGACCGGCATGAAAGAACTCTCCAACCGCACGGCAACGTTTACCGATTCCGTCATCCGCCGCATGACGCGCATCTCCAACAAGTATGGCGCCGTCAACCTGTCGCAGGGCTTCCCCGACTTCGATCCCCCGGCGCAGCTGCTCAACAGCCTGAGCACCATCGCCGCCGATCCCAAGCCGCTCTATCACCAGTACTCCATCACCTGGGGCTCCCAGGCCATGCGCGAGGCGCTCGCGGCCAAGCAGGAGCACTTTATGGGCATACCGATCAACCCCAACGAGAATATCGTAGTCACCTGCGGCTCCACCGAGGCCATGATGGCCGCCATGATGACGGTCACCAACCCCGGCGACAAGGTCGTCATCTTCTCGCCGTTCTACGAGAACTACGGCGCCGACACGATCCTTTCGGGTGCCGAGCCCATCTACGTGCCGCTCAACCCGCCCACATTCGACTTTGACCGCGAGACACTCGAGGCGGCCTTCCGCGACAACGACCCCAAGGCCATCGTCCTGTGCAACCCGTCCAACCCCTGCGGCAAGGTCTTTACTCGCGAGGAGCTCACTTTTATTGCCGACCTGTGCAAGAAGTACGACGCCTACTGCATCACCGACGAGGTCTACGAGCACATCGTCTACGCGCCCCACGAGCACGTCTATATGGCCACGCTGCCCGGCATGTTTGAGCGCACCATCAGCTGCAGCTCGCTGTCCAAGACCTACTCCATCACCGGCTGGCGCCTGGGCTACACCATCGCCCCTGCCGAGATCACCGAGCGCATCAAGAAGGTCCACGACTTCCTCACCGTGGGTGCCGCCGCTCCCCTGCAGGAAGCTGTCGTCACCGCCCTCAACTTCGACGACAGCTATTACGATGAGGTCCTTGACCTCTATACCGCCAAACGCGACCTGTTCTGCCAGGGACTCGACAGTATCGGTCTTGAGCATAACGTGCCGCAGGGCGCCTACTACGTCATGATGGACATCTCTGAGTTTGGCTATGACAGCGACCTCGAATTCTGCGAGGATCTCGCGTCTATGGTGGGCGTGGGCGCCGTGCCCGGCTCGAGCTTCTTCCGCGAGCCCGTCAACCATCTGATTCGTTTCCACTTTGCCAAGCGAGACGAGACACTTAACGCGGCACTGGAGAACCTCAAGTCGCTACGTGATAAAATCAAGCCGCGCGGGTAAGGACGGCCCGGCAACTAAAGCAACCAAAGAAGCCCCGCACCGCCCGCCGCGTTGCGAGGCTTCTTTTTATAGAACTTTCTTAAATGGTTTAGAGCTCTATACTTTAGTCACGGAGCAACTCGTCCCTGAGAGAGGAATACTATGGCAGAGCAGCAGCTTATCGGAGCGCTCGAGGCCGGTGGCACCAAGATGGTCTGCGCCACGGGCTATGCGGACGGTACGGTCCTAGAGCGCGAGCAGATCGCGACCACGACCCCGCAGGAGACCGTTGAGGCCGTCAACGCATGGTTTGCCGACAAGGGCATCGCCGCGCTGGGCATCGGCGCATTTGGCCCCACCGCAGTCAACCCCGCTTCGCCCCAATACGGCAAGATCCTGGAGACGCCCAAAACGGCATGGCGCTACTTTGACCTGCTGGGCACTATCCAAAACGAGCTCAATATCCCCTGCGGCTACGATACCGACGTCAACGTCGCCTGCCTGGGCGAGGTCACCTTTGGTTGCGCCCAGGGCCTCACTGACGTGGTGTATCTGACCATCGGCACCGGCGTGGGCGCCGGCGTGCTCTCGGGCGGCCAGCTTGTGCACGGCATGATGCATCCCGAGGCCGGCCATATCCTGGTCACGCGCGACCCGCGCGACACTATTGGCGAGCACAGCGCCTGCCCCTTCCACGACAACTGCCTCGAGGGCCTCATTGCAGGTCCCGGCGTCAAAAAGCGCTGGGATGGCAAGAGCGCCGGAGACATGGCCGACGACCCGGAGGCCATGGACCTGCTCGCAGGCTATCTGGCACAGGCGCTCATGACCTACACGCTGTGCTACGCGCCGCAAAAGATCATCATCGGCGGCGGCGTGGCCGACCACACCCCCATCGTGCCGCTCGCGCGCAAGAAGTGCGCCGAGATGCTCAACGGCTATATCGTCACGCCCGAGGTCAACGACATCGATACCTACATTGTCAACAACAGCCTCGAGGGCAAGCAGGGCATCATGGGCTGCCTGGCCCTGGGCGCACAGGCGCTTCAGTAGCAGATGCACCCACAGGGCGTGGCGCGCCCGGCAAATCCGACCTACGGAACGACGCCACCACGCCTCATATAAGCCCTCAAATAAAAAAGGCCGCCTAGGACCAAACAATACGTCCTAGGCGGCCTTTTTGGCGCACATCAGCGACCGTAAGAGATATCGGAGCACAACGCCCGTCGCCGCCCCGCAGCAGTCGATCATCACATCGGTGATCATGCCGGCGCGTCCCGGCACAAAGAGCTGAATCGTCTCGTCGATCGAGGGAATCAGCAGCAGGAACACCGCCGTGGGCAGCAGCACGTCAAAGGTGCGCCGGCCCTCAAGATCAAAGGCGTGCGTTGCCAGGATGCCGAGCACCATATACTCGGTAAAATGCGCGCACTTGCGAACAACAAAGTTGGTCACCCATTCATATGGAAGTCCCACGCCGTGCAGGAAACCGCGGATAGCTTCCATGACCGTCAGGCTCAGCGAGCCCGACCCCGAGCCGGGAACCAGCGAATTGCCCCAGATCAAGAGCGCCATCAGGCAGGTCACGACCGCCCATTTTCGATTGATCTTAACCATGCAGAAGTTATGCCTCCGCGCGGAGCGGCGCGAAGCTGGCGGTACCGCCCTCGATAACGCTCAGATAGGCACGGCCCGTACGCTTGGCGGTAGAGGACTGCAGGCGCTCGATCTCTTCCTCGAGAATCTGATTGACGCGCTCGTGACGACGATTTTCCATAATGCCGGCGGCAATAGCCTCGGCTCGCTCAATGCTCTCGCGCGAGATACGGGCGGTATCCTCGGGAAACACAGCGCTGTGACGGCCGACATAAGCGGGGGCAGCAGGCTGAGGGGCAGCGACGGGAGCGGGGGCTGCAACAGGAGCAGGCTCGTCAATCTCATCCAGAATCGCGATGGCGGCGGCCCACATGTCCTCGTGGCCCGAGTAATCGGCCATGGGGACATCAACCTCGAGCGAGGCGTCCGGAAGGTCGCCGGTGTCGATGCGATCTTGGGCATCAATCGATGCGGTGATGGCTGCAGGCTCATCGAGGTCATCGAGATCGATGTCCGCGACACCGGAGATGATAGGCATGCTGGCGAGGTTTGCGTTGTACGGCGCAGCCTCAGCCGCCTGCTGCCGGGCAGGAGCGCCCCACAGCGAGCTTTCGGCGGCACGGCGGGCGGCAACGGCCTCCTCGTCCGCGGTCATGGCTTCATCAACGTACGAATTATCGGCAGAAGCGTTCGCGTCCGCCGAGGTAGCGCTGTAGGCGTTATTGGCTGCCGCGTTGGCGACGAGTGCCACGAAAGCCGCCGTGCTGCCCGCAGGGGCGGCCTGGGAGCCAGACACGGCGCGTGCCGCGGCGGCGATGTCGTCGCGATTGAAGGAGCCGGACTGCCCGCCGTTGGTGAGCTCGTCGATGGCGACTTGATAGACGTCGCGCGAGTGTGCAGGGTCGCAGCTCACCGGCGAATCGTCGTCGAGCATACTGTCGATCATAGACCAAGCCTCGTCCTCGTCCATAGCATCTGCGGCTCGAGCGATGGTAGGGACACCATCATCGGCATGACGGCGCTGGAACGCACCAGTCAGGCCGGAAAGGAATGCCGAGGTAGACTGCTCCGACTGAGCCTGAGAAGCAGAAGTCGCAGCGTAAGGAGTCGCATCCTGCTGCTGAGCTGGAATCGAGGCGGTCTTGAACTCGCTTTGATGCTGATTGAGATTGGCGGCACCGCCCATGGCATCGGGCTGGAACAGACGCTTTTCACGCTGCGCACGGTACTCGGAGATACCCAGCGAGGCGGCATAGATACCCACGCCCGCCACCGCGCCCACGGCGAAGGGAACCGCACCCGCCACGACCGTCTCGTTCACCGACGAAAACGGCAGCGTCGCGGCATACATAACCACGGGAGCGGCCAGGCCGATCCCGCACGAAAGTCCGGCAAGGACTGCTCGTTGTGTTGCATCAGAAGAAGCCATGAGCTCTCCCCATCTTCCAGCACCCAAATCGCATCATTCAGTTGGCTGCGCGAGAGAAGATGAAGCGGGGCTATGCCCCAAAGCAACGGTATATGGTTCGTTTCATCTGCGTTTTCCGTCGCGAAGCTTAAAAGCTATTATGCGAAACCGCCCTGCCGATTGCAAGCGACGATGTAGGATTGAAACGGGAAACCTGCTGCTCGTCGGTCTTACGGTCAAAAATAAGCGCGGAGCGGCGCTATGGAAAAGGGCCGAGGCTCAAAGCCCCGACCCTTTATCGCATTGATGACTATCGCTGCGCGTGGATGACAACCTAGAACGTCTGCTCGTAGTCGCTGTGTTTTTTAGCCGAACGCACCAGGAACTCCTGGTTGGTGTTGGTGCCCTTAAGACCCTTGATAAACGATGCGGCTGCGCGCTCGGTGTTGTTCATGCCGGCAAGAATGCGACGCAGACCAAAGACAAACGGACGCATCTGCTCGTCGACCAACAGGTCCTCATTACGCGTACCGGAGGCAACGGGGTCGATAGCCGGGAAGATGCGGCGGTCGGCCAGGTCGCGGTCGAGCTTAAGCTCCATGTTGCCGGTGCCCTTGAACTCCTCAAAGATGACCTCGTCCATCTTGGAACCGGTGTCGATGAGGGCAGAGGCCAGGATGGTGAGCGAGCCACCGTTCTCGATATTGCGGGCTGCGCCTAGGAAGCGCTTGGGCGGATACAGGGCCGCCGAATCGACGCCGCCCGAAAGGATGCGGCCTGAGGCGGGCGCCGCCAAGTTGTAGGCACGGGCAAGACGCGTGATGGAGTCGAGCACCACCACAACATCGCCACCCAGCTCCACGATGCGCTTGGCGCGCTCGATGACGAGCTCTGCCACGCGGGTGTGGTTGTCGGCAGGCATATCGAAGGTCGACGCCACAACCTCACCCTTGATGGAACGCTGCATATCGGTGACCTCTTCGGGGCGCTCGTCGACGAGCAGGCAGATGAGGTGCACCTCGGGATTGTTAATCGAGATAGACTGGCAGATCTTCTTGAGGATCGTGGTCTTGCCGGCCTTGGGCGGCGACACGATCAGGCCGCGCTGGCCCTTGCCGATCGGTGACACGATGTCGATGGCACGACCGGTGATGGAATCCTTGCCGTGCTCCATACGCAGCGGCTCATTGGGATAGACCGGGGTAAGGTCACCAAACTTGGGGCGGTTACGAGCCTGCTCGGGATCCATGCCGTTAACGGTCGTGATCTTGGCGAGACCGGCGCGCTTGTCGCCGCCGCGCGAAGGACGCAGCGAGCCCTCGATGACGTCGCCCGTGCGCAGGCGCGCGGAGCGGATGAGGTAGGCGGGGACGAAGGCGTCGTCGTTGGACTTCATGTAGCCATGGGCGTGGATGATGCCGGAGCTGTCCGGGCGAATCTGCAGAATGCCCTTGATGTCGCGGAAGCCCTCGGCCTTCGCAGCGGTGACGTAGATTTCCTCGACGAGCTCGGCCTTCTTCTTGCCGGTCGTCTCGATCTCGAACTCCTTGGCCTTTTCGCGCAGCTCGGCGACCTTCATGGCCGCGAGTTCCTCGCGCGAAAGCGTAGGCTCAGTCGGGGCGGCGTTGCGCTCCTTGTTGCGCTGCTTGCGATCGCGCTGACGGTTGCGGCGGTCGTTATTGCGCTCGTCATTGCGCTTGTGCTGACGGCGGTTGGGGCGGACGTTCTCGTCAGCCTCGGCGGTCGTGGCGCCCT
>URIE01000085.1 GCA_900547805.1 uncultured Collinsella sp. | reverse complement strand
TCGGCAAGATTTCCTTGAGGTTGGGTGCAAGGCCGCTGTAGGAGATGACGATCGCCACATTGCCGGAATCCGAGGCGAGCGCCGTGCGCACCTGGGCCTCGGTGCTGCTGTAGCATGTGGCGCTCTTGCCGGACGAAAGTAGGCGGTCGCGGAACATCCCCGCTGGATAGAGGTTGTGCGAGCCGGTGTAGATATCGACCTGCCGTGCCTTCGCGATCAGTTTGGCGGCGTGGTCGAGCTGCGCGGGGTCGAGCAGCTCCTGCGTCTCGGCCAGCGTGGTCTGGTAGAGCCCTTCCATGCGCTCCATAACCTGCGCGGGCGTGGACGTGGCATCGAAGGGAAAGTTGATGTCCACGTCGCGGCGGTTGCCTGCTTCGGTCGCCAGGCGGATAAGCTCGACCTTGAGGTCCTTAAAGCCCTCGAGGCCGAGCTTTTTGCAAAAACGGTGCACGCTTGCGACCGAAACATTGGCGCGGGCGGCAAACTCCTTAATGGAGAGTCCGCGGATGTCCTCGCCCATGGCAAGGGCCGAGATGCCGAGCTGCTGCTCGGTAGGGGTTAGGCCCTGCGCCTCGGTAATCTTGCGTTTGATATCCATTCGAACTCCCGCACTCGCCAAACCTGCCAAAAAGAGACGGGTTTATTTTGGCAGGTTTTGCCCGAGAAGGGTAACGGGGCCGAGGACACCGCTGGGCGCGACGGGCTCGGTGAGGGCGAAGATGTCGGAGGTCGCATGGTCGAGCGTGTTGATGACATCGATGGCGAGCTCGTGTGCGCCGGCGGTAAGCGCGCCTGTCGCAAAGCGGTAGGGCGGGCAGATGCGCGTGCCGAGCGTTTGTCCGTCGAGTGTGAGCGTTGCGACTTCGTAGACATCCCCAAGGTCAATGACGGTGTGGGCGAGGTCGTCGGCCAGCTCGAACGACGTGCGATAGCGGAACGTACCACATACGCCGGGGAACTGCTCGGCCGTGAGGTCGCACAGGCGCTCGAGCTTTTGCGGCTCGCCAAAGGTTCCATCGCTGCCGGCAGGGGAGAGGGCGACGGTCCAGGGGTGGCTGATGTCGAGGGCGAGCGTTGCACGTGTGCTCGTGTCGGTGCAGTCCGCGGGCTCGATTGCGCCGCTTGCCTCCAGAACAACAACGCAGCTCTCGTAAGGCGCCAGCTCCAGCACGCCGTCAAACGCAACGGGCTTGGTGCTGTTCAGCAGGTCGAGGCGCGTTCCGCAAAGACACTTGTCTTGCGGAAGCGAAACCGTGCAGCAAATGCTTTCACGTGGGTGCTCGTTGACCAACATGACGTAGGTCTCGCCGGCACGCTCGTAGCGAAGCGCGCGTAGCCAGGGCTGCGGCGTATCGGTCACAACAGTCTGCAGCCCCGCGCGTGCAAGTGCGGCCGCCACATCGGCAAGCGGGGTCGCGGCAAGACCGCTCAGCTCGGCCGCGCCATCCACGTCGTAAAGCGCGCCGGGCACCTCGTCGACGGCAAGCACCATAACCCCCGCGGCAATCATGCGCCCCACGGCCCGTGCTGTGGCAGCACCAATAAACGAAGCTCCGGGCATAGCAAACGCCTGGTAGCGGCAGCCGTTAACGGCAAGCGCCCCATCGGCAATCGAAACCTCGTAACGGCCCGTATCATCAAAAGCCTCGGCCGGCACAAAATCAAAGTCGATCTGCGCGCGCGTGAGCTCGGCCGCCACGCGCTCGATGGGCATGGCGTCGCCGGCCCATTCGGCGTCGGCGTGGTACAGGATGGCGACGGGGTGCGCAGCGCAGCCTTCCGAAAGGAGTGTTGCCGTGCGGTTCATATAGCTCATGAGCTGGCCAAAGTGCGGCCACTGCGGGTTGTTGCCGTGCGCGTAAAAGTGCGGCGGGCAGTCCCAATCGGGGAAAGGCACCATGCTAAACGCGTGAGGCGTAAACCAGTTAATACCGCGGACGAGCATGTGGTCGGCGATCCACTTCATCTCGCGCAAACCCTCGTGCCAGCCAAAGGCGCCAAAGACCTCGGCCATGCAGCGCCCCTGCTTTTTGGGGTCGAGGCGCGCGGCCGAAGAGCCCAGCTTGGCAAGCGCGTAGGTAAAGAACTCCATGTTCCACGCGCCGTGGAAATAGCTGTAGCGCCCACGGTCAATTCCGGGGACGAGCTGGTTGATAACCACATCGATGCCCGCCATGTCCTGACCGGCAACCGCGCGGAAGTAGTGCCCCGCACCCTGGCCAAGACGTGCATGGCAACTCTTGTCCTCAATCACGTGCCCGATGTGCATGACGCCGCGCTCGCGGCACCAATCGCCGATCTGCTCGTCAAAGCACGCGCGGTAGAGCTGCGTGGCAATGTCCATGTAAGCGTGGCGAGCCCGTGCGCCGTCCGCCTCGCGTGTCCAAAGGCCGTGCAGCTCGGTGAGCCAGTCCTCGCCGAGCACATCGCGCAGGCGACGGGCGAGCTCGTCCGACCAGGGCAGTGACAGGTCGTTGCGCCCGATAAAGCTGCTGGTAGAAGCGTCGTCGAGCGTGGTGCCCTTCTCGTTCATAAAGCCGGGTTCGTCGGTGAAAAAGCCCAGGATGGTCTTGCCGAACTCGTCGCCCAGATGCTTAAACGTTGGCTCGTAGACGGCGTCGATCAGCACGCGGCACGAGGCAGCATCGACCATGTTGATGTACTCGTCGCGAAAGCCGGTCTTCTGGCTGGTGACGTAGAGCTCAATCGTGGTAACGCCAGCGGGAGCATCAAAACGCAGGCGGGCAGGGGCGCCATCGTCGCCATGCTCAACAGCAAGCGCAAGATCGAGCGGCATACCGGCGTCGTCAAAAGCCGCCGCGCCCACAAAGCGCTCCGTGGGATCCATGAGATTGCCGAGCTTGATAGCCGTGGACGGCTGGGGACCGACGACCGTAACCGTGCGATGCTTAAGCACGGTCTTCTTGAGCGCGGGATCGACGCCCTCGCCTTCGAGCGCGCCATTGGCATAGCCTGTGGGGAAGTGCGCGTCGTCGAGCAGCCAAATCTTCAGCCCCAGGCGCTTGCACTCGCCGATGATAAACCGCAGGTCGGACCACCAGCCGTCGTGACAAAACTCTGGATGCGTGCGTGACTCAAGGCAGACCTCGCGGATGTCTGCGCCGGCAATCTGCTCCAAATACTCGGTGATCGTCTCGCGCGTCTCGCCCTTGAGCCACAAGAACGGAAGCACATGGTTGTCATAAGTTCCGCCAAGCACCTGCTCAAAATACGCCGCCATACCCACTCCTCCAAAACCGGCCTTTCAAATCCATTGAAGTCAGAGTACGCCGAGCGCGTCGTCCTGCTAATATCAAAACCACGGCAGAATATGACCGAATCAACGATGGTGATGTAATGGATATCGCACGGCTGGACAACCTTCTGCTCGAGCTGACCGACAGTGAGTGCGCCTATCGCACGGGTGCCCGCTATGACTGGAGCGATGCGCTCGGTCAAGGTAATCAGGCAGATGCCGATGGCCGACATATCCGTAAAATCGGCAACCCAACGCTCGCCCTGCGACAAGAAGGCATGCCCGAAGGCCTGTCAATCGTGCGCAATTCTCGTTTTAACCCTGTGCCAGAGCATGTGCACGATTATGTCGAAATCAGCTATGTCTATCGAGGACGAGCGCCGCAAATCGTCAATGGCACACCGCTCACGCTTGCTCAAAACGAGGTGCTCCTGCTCGATGTCGCCTGCCCGCATGCCGTAGGCGAGCTCGGCGAGCACGACATTATGCTGAGCGTCATCATCTCGCGGCAGATGCTCAGCCGCAGCCTGGAGCAAAGCCTTTCGCCCACAAGCGCGGTCTCGAGCTTTTTGCTCAACGCCCTCAACGATGAAACCGACCACCGCGGTCACGTGCATTTCCACACGGGCGGCAGCCGCCGCGTGCGCCGCTACATGCAGGAGATGCTCTGCGAGCGCCTGGACCCCACGCTGGCGAGCCCCCAGATTGTCTCGAGACTGTTCGAGCTGCTGCTGGTCGAGCTCATGCAAAGCTACGAAGCCGGCCTGCTGCAAACGGATGCGCCCGCGCTGCCATCGGCGCAGGTCGCAGCGGCGATGGGCTACATCGAGCGCCACGCCCGCGACTGCACGCTCGACGACGTGGCCCGTCATCTGCACCTGAGTCCCAACTACGCAAGCGCGCTGCTCAAGCGGCAGACGGGTCGCACGTTTATGCAGCTGGTGCAGGAGAGCCGCCTGGCGCGCGCGGCGACACTGCTCGAAGCCGGCGCTACCGCAGAAGCCGCGGCGCGCGAAGTCGGCTATGCCAACATGAGTTTCTTCTACAAAAAGTTTGCCGAGCGCTATGGCTGCACGCCGGCCGCATATCGTCAGCGTTTGCCCAGATAAAACCGACCAAAATAAACCTGTCCCTTTTTGGCAGGTGTCAGGAAGTGTCAGGGGCGGGCAGGCGGCGGGGTGCCGCTGCGAAAAGAAGTATCGGGTTTGGCGCCCCCCGCCTCCGCATGTCTCCCGCGTGGGCGATACTCGGCTTATCGACCCACGATGCAAAGGAGATGCTCATGGCAAACATCAAGTTCCCCGAGGGTTTCTATTGGGGCGGCGCCACTGCCGCCAACCAGTTTGAGGGCGCTTGGAACGTGGACGGCCGCGGCGCTTCCGTCGACGACCACTTCCTGGGCGGCAGCTACAAGGAGCCGCGTCAGATTACGATCGACATCGATCCCAACCGCTTCTATCCCAACCATGACGGCATCGACTTTTACCATCACTACGAGGAGGACATTGCGCTGTTCGCCGAGATGGGCTTCAACATGTTCCGCATGTCCATCTCTTGGAGCCGCATCTTCCCCAACGGCGATGACGCCGAGCCCAACGAAGCCGGCCTCGCCTTCTACGATCGCGTCTTCGACTGCCTGCGCGCCCACAACATCGAGCCGCTCGTGACGCTCTCGCACTACGAGATGCCCTATCACCTGGTCGAGAAGTACAACGGCTGGGCGAGCCGTGAGCTTATCGGTTTTTTTGAGAAGTACTGCCAGACTGTCTTCGACCGCTATCAGGACAAGGTCAAGTTCTGGCTCACCTTCAACGAGATCAACTGCGGCACCATGGACATGGGCGCCATGATGGAGACTGGCCTGATCCAGGGCTTCGAGGGCCCGGCGAGCGCCATCAAGACCACCGCTCAGCAGCGCTATCAGGCCCTGCATCATCAGTTTGTCGCCAGCGGCCGCGTCGTGCGCTACGCCCACGAGCACTACCCGCAGTTTAAGATGGGCAACATGGACTGCTTCATCCTTTCCTATGCCGCCACGTGCGATCCGGTCGACGTGTTCGCCACGCAGCAGCAGATGAACTCCATGAACTGGTACTGCTCCGACGTGCAGGTGCGCGGCAAGTACCCGTTCTACGCCAAGCGCTTCTGGGCCGAGAACGACGTCGAGCTCGCGATGGAGGACGGCGACCTGCAGGATATCGCCGACGGCAAGGTCGATTTCTACACCTTTAGCTACTACATGTCCGGCACCGTGGGCACCCACAAGGACCACGAGATGACCGAGGGCAACATGACCTTCGGCGGCAAGAATCCCTACCTGGAGTCCACCGACTGGGGTTGGCAGATCGACCCGCTGGGCCTGCGCATCGCCCTCAACGAGATCTACGCCCGTTACGAGATTCCGCTGATGGTGGTCGAAAACGGCATGGGCGCCTACGACGAGGTCGAGGAGGACGGCTCCATCCACGATCCGTACCGTATCGCCTATCTGCAGAGCCACATCAAGGCCATGGGCGAGGCCGTCGCCGATGGTGTTGACCTGATCGCCTACACCTGGTGGGGCCCCATCGACCTGGTGTCCGCCGGTACCGGCGAGATGCGCAAGCGCTACGGCTTCATCCATGTCGATAAGTACGACGACGGCACCGGCACCTACGAGCGCCGCCGCAAGGACAGCTTCTTCGCATACCAGAAGATCATCGAGTCCAACGGCACCGAGGGCTTGGATTAATTGAGTTCCGGCGATTGAGTTCCGGCGTTCTGCCGAACGCCGGACCGGCTGCCGACTACGTGACCACAGATGTCGACGACGATGGCATCTGGAACGCCTTTGTGCACTCGGGGCTCATCGAGGGTTAATCAACAAAACGGGTGTCGATGGGACAAAGACGTCGGCGGGATTCTTGATTCGAGCCCTCACCTTAGTTTTTAGCCCAATTGGCACTATAATCACCATAGGCATGCGCATAACGTTGCGCTTAATCAAGAGGAGAAAACGTATGGGTCTGTTTGACATGTTCAAGAAGAAGGCTGAGCCCGCGGCTGCCGCTGCTCCGGCCTCCATCTCTGCTTCTGCCGGCGCCGACGTGCTGTGCTCGCCCGTCAAGGGTAAGGTCATCAAGATGGCCGACGTGCCCGATCCCGTCTTTGGTGGCGAGGTTCTGGGCAAGGGCTGTGCCGTGTGGCCCGAGGACGATCTGGTCTACGCTCCCTGCGACGGTAAGGTGACCGTCACCATGGGTCACGCCGTGGGTCTGCAGTCCGATAGCGGCATCGAGGTTCTGGTGCACGTTGGCGTCGATACCGTCAACATGAACGGTGACGGCTTCGAGGGCTTCGTCAAGGCCGACGACGTTGTGAAGGCCGGCCAGCCCATACTCAAGATCGACCGCGCCAAGATCGCCGCTGCCGGTTACAAGGACTGCGTCGTGGTGGCCGTGTCCAACACCGCCGAGTTTGCCGATGTCGAACTCGCCGTCGAGGCCGACTCCGCTGTCGTCGCCGGTGACGCCATCGTCAAGGTTGTCCGCAAGTAAATCGCGGCATCGCATAATGTCTAAGGGTGGTCGGATTATCCGGCCACCCTTTTTTATTGCACGGTACGGATGCGTTTTATTGCATGCTGAGCGGACTCGCAGACCGTTCGGACGTTAAAACGAACCGACCGCGCCTTCGTGCTGCCGAGGGTGTTCATAAGTGGATAGTATGTGCTTACTATCACAACGTGTGCCGTGTCTGGGAAGCACGGTGCCGCTCATTGGGAGGAACAACATGAAAAAGAAGCTGCTTGCGCCCCTCATGGCCGTTTTGGTTGCATGCGTGGTCGTGCTTTCCGGCTGCGGAGGCCCTTCGATCGAAGAACTCATCACCGAGGACCTTACGACTCAGTTCGATGAGGTCAAAAACGGTGGCGACGATTTCCTCTCTGGTCTGGAAGAGGCTTCGGGCGACGAGTTCGAGCAGCTGGGCATCGATCCCAAGGAGTATGCCAAGACCTATCTCGAGGGCTTTGATTACGAGATCGGCGACGTGACGGTCGACGAGGACAAGGGCGTTGCAACCGCCGAGGTCTCCATCACCTGCAAGTCCATGAACAAGATCGTCGAGGACTTCTCCACCCAGTATCAGGAGAAGGTCGCTGCACTTGACACGGTTCCTTCCGATGACGAGCTGTACAAGATGGCCGGCCAGGTGATGGTCGATGTGACCAAGGCCACCGAGCCCAGGAAGACCACGGTTATCTTCAAGTACACCTGCAACGACGACGGCGAGTGGTCTGCTGACGACTCCGTCAACTCCGAGATGATGGATGCGATGCTGAGCTAAGGGAGTTACGCGGTTCTACGAACCGCGTAACGGCTCGACGCTGCGCGGACAC
>URIE01000084.1 GCA_900547805.1 uncultured Collinsella sp. | reverse complement strand
TGCCGAGCGCCGCGCCCACGGGGCCGAGCCCCATGTGGCCGATGAACAAAAAGTCGAGCGCGATGTTGATGATGCACGCCACGCCGATCACATACATGGGCGAGCGCGAATCGCCCAGACCGCGAAAGATGGCCGAAAGGATGTTGTACGCGGCGATAAAGGGAATGCCGATAAAGCAGATGCGCAGGTAGGCGGCGGTGCCTTCGACTGCCTCGGCCGGCGTGCCAATGAGCGCCACGATCTGCGGACACAGCGCGAGCAAGACTGCGGCCAGTACCACCGAGACGCCCATAAACAGCGTGATGGTGTTACCGATGGCGACCTCCGCGCGGTCAAAGCGACGCGAGCCCACGGCGTGGCCGACGATGACGGTCGTTCCCATGGCCAGGCCCACGAGCGTCACGGTAATGATATAGAGCGTCTGCGCGCCGTTGCCCACGGCGGTGATGCCGGCGGCGCCGCTAAACTGTCCCATCATGTACAGGTCCGCCATGCCGTAGAGCATCTGCAAAAAATACGAGAGCATGTAGGGCAGGGCAAAGACCGCGATGGTCTTGAGGACATTGCCGCGTGTGAGGTCGTGTTCCATGGGCGGGACTTTCTGGCTTGGTTCGTTTACGTACCAGTGTAGTGAAAACCCTATAACGATTATAGAGTCAAGATTTGTGTTGAGGCTGGGGCAAAAAAGTGGCGCGCGCATTCATTTCTATTTGATTACATGCAAACATGGCCCATGCTCAACATGGTGTTAGCCTTACAGAAATCGATTTCGTAATACTTGACACTGCCGCAGGTCGCGCAATAATACGTGCGTTTGCGAACAACGTTTGATGGGGGATGAAGCCTCGTGCGCAATCTCAAGATTCTCTTTTCTTACTTGGGGGCATACCGCCGCGATGCCATACTCGGCGTGTTTTTTGTCTCGGCCGAGACGGCGCTCGAGCTGTTTATCCCGGTCATCATGGCCAACATCATCGACGTGGGCGTGCCCACGGGCGACGTCAATTACATGCTGCTGCAGGGCGCGTGCATGCTGGTGTGTGCGGTGTTTTCGCTGGTATTGGGCCTGGGCTATGCCCGCACATCCGCCCGCGTTGCCTCGGGTCTGGGCGCCAATCTGCGCGAGGCCGAGTATCGCAAGATCCAGACGCTCGCCTTTGGCAACCTGGACAACTACGACGCCAGCTCGCTTGTCACCCGCATGACCACCGACATCACCGTCATCCAAAACGCCATCGGCAACGGCTTTCGTCCCATGGTGCGCGGGCCGGTGACGCTCATCGTCGGCCTGGTCTATGCCCTAGTACTGTCGCGCCCGCTCGCCACGGTCTTCGCGATCATCCTGCCCGTGCTGGCGATCGTGCTCGGCGTTATCACCTGGCGCGTGAGTCCGCTCTACCGCCAGCTCCAGACTTCGATGGACCACCTCAACGGCGTGGTGCAGGAAGACCTCACCGCCGTGCGTGCCGTCAAGGCCTACGTGCGCGCCGAGCACGAGGAGGCCAAGTTCGACGCCGTCAATACCGAGCTTGCGCACACCGCCACAAAGACCTTTGGCAACGCTGTGCTCAACCTGCCGGTGTTTCAACTGTCGATGTACGTTGCCGCGCTTTCCATCCTGTGGATCGGCGGCCGCATGATCCTTGCCGGCGAGCTGGGCGTAGGCTCGCTCACGGGCTTTATGAGCTACGTGCTGCTGATCATGAACTCGCTCATGATGATTTCCAGCGTGTTTTTGCTGCTCACGCGCGCGCTTACCAGTGTAGAGCGCATCTCGCGGGTGATTGACGAGCGGTCGCTTATCCAGGCGCCCGCTGCCGATGCGGCTGTATGCGAGGTGGCCGACGGGAGTGTCGAGTTTCGCGACGTGTCGTTTAAGTACCGCGCGGATGCTGCCGAGGACGTGCTCGAGCATATCGACCTTCGCATCGAGCCCGGCTCCACGGTGGGTGTGCTCGGCGGCACGGGCTCGGGCAAGAGCTCGCTCGTGCAGCTCATCGCGCGCCTGTACGACGCCACCGAGGGCGCCGTGCTGGTGAGCGGACGAGACGTACGCGACTACGACCTTGCTGCTCTGCGCGATGCCGTGGGCATCGTGTTGCAAAAGAACGTGCTGTTTACGGGTACCGTGCGCGAGAACCTGCAGTGGGGCGCGCCCGATGCCACCGACGAAGAGCTGCTGCGTGCCTGCCGTGCGGCATGCGTGGACGAGTTCCTGGACCGCATCGGCGGGCTCGACGGTGAGTTGGGTCAGGGCGGAGCCGGCGTCTCGGGCGGGCAGAAGCAGCGCCTGTGCATCGCGCGCACGCTGCTCAAGCATCCGCGTGTGCTCATTTTTGATGACTCGACGAGCGCGGTCGATATGGCGACCGACGCCAAGATCCGCGAGCATATCGCTCAGATTCCCGATACGACCGTGATCATCATTGCTCAGCGCATCGCGAGCGTCATGGATGCTGATCGCATTGTGGTGCTGGACGACGGACGCATCCACGGCGTGGGCACGCACGAGGAACTGCTGGCGTACGACAACATCTACCAGGAGATTTACGCCTCGCAGATGGAGTTTGCGGGTGAGGGGGAGAGCCAGGACGCGCCCGCGCCCCCGGCCTCGCAGCTAGCGGAACCGGAGCTTGTCGCCGATTACGTCTCGCAAGCTGACGCCCAGAAGGGAGGCGAGTGCCATGCCTAAGACATCTGCTCAGGCCCGCCCGGCCAATCTGGGGCAGACGCTCCGCCGTTTGCTCAGCTATATGGGCCATGCCAAGTTTTCGCTGCTCGCGGTGGGCGTGCTTGCCTCTGTCGCAGCCATTGCGAGCCTCGCTGGCACCTACATGGTGCGCCCTATCGTCAACGGTCTTGCCACGGGTGGCGAGGAGCTGCTCGCCAAGCAGGTTATCCTCACGGCAATCATCTACGCCGCGGGTGTGCTCTCGGCCCTGGGTTACTCGCAGATTATGGTGCGCGCGGCCCAGCGTGTGGTGTCCGACATCCGCCGCGACCTGTTCGCGCACATTCAGACGTTGCCGCTCGGCTATTTCGACAGCACGCGCTCGGGCGACATCATGAGCTTCTTCACCAACGACGTCGACACGGTCTCCGAGGCACTCAACAACAGCTTTGCCAACGTGATTCAGGCGACAATCCAGGTGATCGGCACCACGGCCATGCTCATCATCCTTAACTGGCAGCTCACGATTATTACGCTCGTGTGCGATGCGGCCATCGTGCTGTACGCGCGCTACTCGGGTATTCGCTCCAAGCGCTTCTTTGCTGCCCAGCAGGGCTCCCTCGCCGATCTGGACGGATACGTCGAGGAGATGGTCTCGGGCCAAAAGGTCATCAAGGTTTTTAACCATGAGCAGGCTAACGTTGCCGGGTTCGATGCGCGCAACCAGGAGCTGCGCCGTACCGGTGGCGCTGCGCAGGCCTACGCCAACTCCATGGTGCCCATGACCGTCGTAATCGGCTACGTCAACTACGCCATCGTTGCCGTCGCGGGTGGCATGCTCTGCATTAACGGCCTGGCCGACGTGGGCGCGCTCGCGAGCTACCTGGTCTTTGTGCGCCAGGCGGCCATGCCCATCAACCAGTTTACGCAGCTGGGCAACTTCTTACTCAACGCGCTGGCCGGTGCCGAGCGCCTGTTTGCCGCAATGGACCTTGAGCCCGAGGTGGACGAGGGCTGCGTGGAGCTGGTGCAGACGGGCGAGTCTGCATGGGCGTGGAAGATTCCCGAGGGCCGTGGCGTGGGTGCGTACGGGCATCTGCACGACGTGGCGTCGGTCGACGATGCGGGCCGTGCGGTGGCCGCCGACGGTACCGAGCTTGTCACCGGCCTGGTCCCGCTTGCCGGCGACGTGCGCTTCCATGCCGTGGACTTTTCCTACGTGCCGGGCACGCGCGTGCTCACGGACCTCAACCTGTTTGCCAAGCCGGGGCAAAAGATCGCCTTTGTGGGCTCGACGGGCGCCGGAAAGACGACCATCACCAACCTCATCAACCGCTTCTACGAGGTCGATGACGGCGAGATCACGTACGACGGCATCGACGTCAAGCACATCGCCAAGGTCAGCCTGCGCGGGTCGCTCGGCATTGTGCTGCAGGATACGCACCTGTTTAGCGGCACCATTGCGCAGAACATCCGCTTTGGCAAGCTCGACGCGACCGACGAGGAGGTGCGCGCTGCCGCCGAGGCCGCCTGCGCCGACTCGTTTATCCGCCGCTTGCCACAAGGCTACGACACGCCGGTCACAGCCGACGGCGCCAATCTGAGCCAGGGCCAACGCCAGCTGCTCGCTATCGCACGTGTGGCCGTGGCCGATCCGCCGGTGCTCATCCTGGACGAGGCCACAAGCTCCATCGACACGCGCACCGAAAAGCTCATCGAGCGCGGCATGGACCGCATCATGCGCGGACGCACCACGTTTATGATCGCGCACCGCCTGTCCACCGTCCGCGATGCCGATGCCATCATGGTACTGGAGCGCGGCCGCATCATCGAGCGCGGTACCCACGAGGAACTGCTCGCGCAGCACGGCGAGTACTGGCAGCTAGCACATGGCCTCAAGGAGCTGGATTAAGCCACTCGAGCACGGTGTTTTGACTCCCCATGCTCCTCACCCCGCCTCAAACCGTCCCAACATTCGACGTTTTTTGCCAATATCGGGAAAAGCATCGAATGTTGGGACGGTTTTTCTGTCATCCGATCGGGTGGAATCGCTAACTTGCATGCGAAGGTGTGCGAATCCGAGAGCAGGGGAATAAGGTTGGTTATCCGACTCCATTGGAGGGCTCATGGACCTGCCGATCGTCCTGTCCCATAAGACTGCCTGGCTGTACCACAACGTGGCGCGCCCGTCCGAGCCGCTCTCGCGAGCAAGCAGCCTATACGATGAGGACTCGCTTGCTAACGAGGCGGAGCCGACTGCGGGCCTGCCCAAATTGGGACTCGATGCCAAGGGACTGAGAATATCTGCGGCGGTCGGGATTGTTGCCGACTACCTGGTCTCACTTGGCATTCCGTATGAGGAGCTCGATCGTATTGACACGCTGGTTAGCTTCGATTTCGAGCGCTCTCGGCCGGCGGGTCTCCGACGCCATGTGTTTGGAGCGCCCATACCCTCGGATCATCTTATCGAGGTGGTAGAGGGTCTCTTGGTGGTTGACGAGGCCATGTGTTTTGTCCAGGCGGGCTCGTGGATGAGTGAGCCCGAGCAGCTGGAATATGGGTATGAAATCTGCGCCCGATATCATTTGAATCATTTGGCGTCAGGCGATTATATCGAGATGGGGCAGAGGTATACCGTTGCCGACTTGATCGCTTATTGCGATGAGAACCGATCTCGTCAGGGGGCTACACGTGCGGCTGCCGTGCTCAAACGCGTGCACGATGGCGCGCGGTCGCCCATGGAGACGGCCACCGCAATCATGGTCGTCGCGAAGCGTTCCCAGGGCGGGCTGGGGTACACCAGGATTGAGCTCAACCATCGGGTCGATGTTCCCAACGAATTCAAATATCTCGCTAAGGCCGGGTATTTCGAGATCGATGTATATGCACCTGCGAGCGGTACGGGGATTGAATACAACGGCTCGAACCATCTCGATAAACAGCGCAGTGCGTCGGACGCGGAGCGTATGACCGTGCTGAGCGCGCTGGGCTTTAGGATGATCGTCCTCACCGGGACCCAGTTTGCCAACCGGCTGCAATTGCATCGGGCGATGAATGCCATTGCGCTCGCTATGGGCCTCAAGTGCGACCGAAGCGAGGTGTTTCAGAAACGGCAGAATGACCTGCGGGAATTCGTGATTCGGCACTGGAACGGCGGCCTCTAGGGGCGTCTGGCTCGTCTTCCGAGCCCTGCGAACACCTAAACCGTCCCAACATTCGACTTTTTTGCCAATATCAGGAAAAGCATCGAATGCTGGGACGGTTTGAATGCTGAGGATGGGCTCGGGAAGCCCTTCTTGCTCGAATGGCCTGTCCTGTCGTACGCGTGTCGGCTTGATTCTCTTGTGGGGTATTATGTTTCCCGAAGAATAAATCGCTGCGCGAGGGGAGGGCCGTGTGGACGAGCGCGTGCAACATGACGGTTTTGGCCGCGACATCAACTACCTGCGCATTGCCGTTACCGACAAGTGCAATTTCCGCTGCATCTACTGCATGCCTGCCGACGGCGTGGCGCCGCGCGCACACGATGAGCTTCTGAGTGCCGAGGAAATCGCCCGTTTTGTGCGCCTGGTGGCGGGGGAGGGCATTCGCCGCGTGCGCCTGACGGGTGGCGAGCCGCTGGTCAGCCGTCGCATTATCCCGCTCATCCGCGATATCCGCGCGATCCCGCAGGTCGAGGACATCTCGCTCACCACCAACGGTGCCCTGCTGCCCAAGCTGGCGCCGCAGCTCAAAGACGCCGGGCTCGACCGCGTCAACATTTCGCTCGACACGCTCGACCCCGCGCTCTTTGGAAAGATCACGCGTCTGGGCCGGCTCGGGCAGACCATGGCGGGCATCGATGCGGCGCTTGCTTGGGGCTTTGAGCCGGTTAAGGCTGTCTCTTATACACATCTGACGCTGCCCCAGGATGTGGCGGCCCTCGCGCGGCTGACCGTCGACCGCCCCATCCACCTGCGCTTTATCGAATACATGCCCATTGGCGACGAGCGCACCAGCTCGCATTGCGCTGTGGACCCGCATGCGCCCGCGCTCAATCCCGAGCTGTGGGACGCGAGCGACACCGTGCCGAGCGACGAGCTGCGGGCCAGCATCAATGCCGGCGCCGCCGCGGCGGGCCTGGGCGAGCTTGAGCCACTCGACATCAGCGACGCTCCTGCCGGTGCCGGTCCCGCGCGCTACTGGCGCTTCCCGGACGCGGCAGGTACGGTCGGCTTCATTAGCGCCATGTCCAACCATTTTTGCGCGAGCTGCAACCGTCTGCGCCTGACGGCGGACGGCAACGTGCGTCCCTGCTTGTTCAGCGATGCCGAGTATTCGGTTCGCGAGGCGCTGCGCCGTGGTGATGATATGCAGGTACTTTCGATTTGGCGCGATGCCGTGGCCCACAAACCGCAGGAACACGCGATAATTGAGGGCACGCAACGATTAATGTCCCAAATCGGAGGATGATCATATGGCCAAGAGCAGGTACGCCGATGCCACCAAGGCCGCTCGCAGGGCCGCGATGTCTGCCCGCAAAGTCACGGCTGCGGCGAATGCTGGCAACGCCGACGCGTCCGCGCAGCCGACTGCCAGTGCTGCCGCCGAGTCCGCCCGCGACGCGCGCCGCGACGAGCTGACGCACGTGGACGCCAAGGGCGAGGTACGCATGGTCGATGTATCTGACAAGGCCGAGACGCACCGCATCGCCATCGCCGAGGGCACCATCCTCATGCATCCCGAGACGCAGGCCATGGTGCTGCAGGACCGCGCCAAGAAGGGCGACGTGCTCGCCTGCGCGCGCGTCGCGGGCATCATGGCCATCAAGCGCACGAGCGACATCATCCCCATGTGCCATCCGCTGCTCATCACCAAGAGCAAGTGCGATATCGAGCCCATCGCTCCGGCGGGAACGCCGGACGACGAGACGCCCGAGGGCTGGGCGCCGGCGCGTCCGGACGGGCAGGTCGGTTTTCATGTGCTGGTTACGGCGGGCGTGACGGGCAAGACCGGCATTGAGATGGAGGCGCTGACCGGCGCGAGTGCCGCATGCTTGACCATCTACGACATGTGCAAGGCCGTCGACCGCGGCATGGAGATCGTCGACGTGCGCC
>URIE01000083.1 GCA_900547805.1 uncultured Collinsella sp. | reverse complement strand
CTATCGAGTAACACTCTTGTAAGGTTTTGAGCTTAAGGGCTTTCTAAGGTTTGTGACGCGGATGTGGCTCGTCTGTGCGGGACCTGTGAATGACTCGTTTTAGCGCTGCGGGGTCGCGGCGCGAACTTGCTCGATGACCTTTTCCATGGTGGCGTCGATGCGGTCCTTTTTGAGTTCGCATTCCCAGATGGTTATGGGGGTCCAACCCATCTCGGTGAGCGCTGCCACGGCGGCGCGGTCGCGCTCAACGTTGCGGCGGAACTTTGCTTCCCAAAACTCAACATTGCGCTTGGGCTGGCTGGGGTTGCACTTGGGGCAACGGTGCCAAAAGCAGCCGTTGACGAAGATGGCGATCTTGCGCCCGGGGAAGGCGATGTCGGGCTTGCCGGGGACTTTCCATTCCAGGCGATAGCCGGTAAGGCCGGCGGCGCGCAAGCGCTGGCGCACGAGTAGTTCGGGCTTGGTGTTCGCGCGCTTGTTGCCCTTCATGGACTTTTTGATGGCTGCGCGACGGCGGACCAGTTCACGCTCGTCAGCGGAGAGGTCCGAGGTATCGATGCCGTCGAGCAGACCTGGTTTGGGGCGCTTTTTGCTACGGCGCTTAGGTGTGCGCTTGGGCTTGGTGGCGGGCTCGTCGGTCGCGGTGGCCTCGGCGTCGTTGGCAGCGCCGTTGGCCTCAAGCCGATCTTCCTTTAACTCAATCAGAGCATCAATGAGCCCCTTGTCGGCGGGCATCCATTCCACCATGGCAAGCGAGGTACGCGGAATCCAGCGGATATCGAGCTGGCGGTCGTGCTTCTGGGGCTCATCGGATTCATCGGCGAGCGAGCAGTAGTAGCACTCCATGGAGAGATGAAAATCGGGGTAGTCATACTCAACGGTATAGAAATCGCGCAGGTTGGTGACCTTCACCTGCAGCTCTTCCATAAGTTCGCGGCGCACGGCGTCTTCGGGCGTCTCGCCACGCATGAGCTTGCCGCCCGGAAACTCCCAGAGTCCCTGCATGTCGCCGTAGCCGCGCTGCACGGCAAGCAGCTCATCAGATCCTTCCTTGCGAATGATCCCAGCGGCAACATGAACAGTCTTCAACAGGAGTCCTCTCTCAATATCAACACGTGGCAGGCTAGCTACCCGTACCTTACACAACGGTAAGGCAAGCGTAAGCCATATCGATGGTAGCCGACTCGTCTTCTTGCGACTATAGATGCCGTAGACTAATTGCAAGAAAGGACTCGGTATGCAAACCACGCACATGGCGACCCCGGTACTGGAGGTCGCGCATCTCGAAAAAGTATATGGAGCGCTGGGCAACGTGACCCGCGCGCTCAACGACGTCAGCTTTACCGTCAACCGCGGCGAATTCGTGGGCATCATGGGTGCCTCGGGCTCGGGAAAGTCGACACTGCTCAACTGCGTGTCGACCATCGATAGCGCCACGAGCGGCACCATCCGTATCAACGGGCAGGACGTAACACGCATGAAGCAGGCTAAGCTTTCGCAGTTCCGCCGCGAAGAGCTCGGCTTTATCTTTCAGGACTCCAACCTGCTCGATACGCTCACGGCACGCGAGAACATCGCCCTGCCGCTCACCATCGCCCGCACAAACTCGGCAGAGATCTCGACCCGCGTGCAGGATGTGGCAGCGCGCCTGTCCATCAGTCAGGTGCTCGACAAGTATCCCTACCAGATGTCCGGCGGTCAGCAGCAGCGCGTTGCCGCGGCTCGCGCGCTCGTCACCGACCCCACCATGATCATGGCCGACGAGCCCACCGGCGCCCTCGATTCTAAAAGCGCTCGTCTGCTGCTCGAGAGCCTGGAGGCCCTCAATCGCCGCCTGCGCGCCACCGTGCTCATGGTCACGCATGACAGCTTTGCCGCCAGCTACACGAGCCGCGTGTTGTTTATCCGCGACGGCAAGATCTTCACCGAGCTGCGCCGCGGCGACACCAACCGCCGAGAGTTCTTCGACCGCATTATGGAGGTCGTTGCCATGATGGGCGGTGAGGGCTCCGATGCTCTGTAAACTCGCTTGGGGCAACGTCCGCCGTGCCGGCCGCGACTACCTCGTCTACCTTTTGACGCTCACCCTGGGCGTCACGGTCTTCTATGCCTTTAACACCATCTCGATGCAGGTCGACATCGCCGGAATTGATGAAGAGGGCTTGGCGCAGGTTATGGGCAGTATGCTCGGCGACCTGACGTACTTTTTGGCCGGTGTCATGGCCTTTTTGATGGTGTATGCCAATAACTTCATCATGAAACGCCGCAAGAAGGAGTTTGGCCTGTACCAGGTGCTCGGCATGGGGCGTGGGCGCGTCGCCACGATCATGGCGCTCGAGACCGTGATGGTGTCGGTCGTGGCCTTTGTCGCCGGCATTGTGCTGGGTGTGGGACTCTCCCAGCTCATGACGTTCTTTACGGCCTCGCTCTTTAAGACACAGATCGCCAATTTCCACTTCTTTTTCTCGATGCATGCGTTCAATCTGACCCTTGCCTGCATGCTCGTAATGTTTGTGCTCACGCTACTGCTGAACCTCCGCGCCGTGCGTCGTACCAAACTCATCGAGCTTATGGGTGCCGAGCGTCGCAACGAGAGCATCAAGACACGCAACCCCTGGATCGCGATTGCCATCTTTACCGTGGGCGTGGTGCTGGTGGGCGTGGCCTATTACCGTCTGCTACGTGATGGGTTCCCGCTAACCGCGACGGACAGCAAGCTGCAAGAGGCCATGAACCAGTTTGGTATTACGACCGCTATGGTTACCGTGGGCACCTTTGCCCTGTTCTGGGGACTCTCGGGCATGCTCATCAAGCTGCTGCAGAGCCTGCGCGGCGTGTATTGGCGTGGCCTCAACATGTTTACCGTGCGCCAGCTTGCGGCCAAGGTCAACACGGTGTGCTTTTCGATGGGCGTCATTGCGATGCTCCTGTTTTTGGCCATCACCTCGGTGACGTGCGGTATGTCGATTGCCAACGTGATGAACGAGAATCTGGAGCGCTATAACCCTGTTGACGTGTCTCAGACGTATGTCTATTACACGCCCGAAACGCTCGACTACTACAAGGAGTATGTCAATCCGTCTGAGGCCGATCGCATGGTGCTGGCCGATGCAACGGTCGATTTGTACGCTGCATGGCATGGCGATCGTAAAGATCCCGATAACGTTGCAGACGGTATTAAGGGCAAGTCGGCGGACAACAACGACGAGACCGGCAAAAAGGTCAATATCGCCGATGTTGCCGGTGAGCATGTGCAGATCGATTCGTATCTGAGTTACCCGCTTGGCGGCTCGGGCCCCTCGGTGGTGGCGAGTGAGATGTGCAAGGCCATGGGGGAAAAGCTTCCCAAGGCGCTCGAGGGAAGCAACGCCGATGCGATGGGTCTGTATGTGACGCCGGCGAGCCAGTACAACAAACTGCGCCAGATGATGGGCGAGGAGCCGGTGAGCATTGGCCGCGACCAGTACCTGCTTACGTGTGATATGGGCGGTGAGCTGGGCGACCTGTACACCAAGTACATGGCCGGCGGCCATACCCTCACCTTGGGCGGGCATGAGCTCAAGCCCGCAACCGATAAGTCGGACGAGGACACGGCGGCCATCGCCAACTCGGCGATGGGCAGTAATCCGGGTACCGTCGTCGTTGCCGACGAGCTGTTGTCCCAACTTAATCTGCAGCCGTATTCCAGTAGCCTGCTCGTTAATTACAAACAGGGGATGGATACGACCGAGGCAGACGAGAGCATTAAATACACCTTGCTCGATAATCTGCTCGTTGACGGCAAGGAGCCGGGGTTGTGGGGAGTCTTCATCACGCGTTCCGAGATGTACACGCAAGCAGCGCAGATGAACGGCATGATTAGCTATCTGGCCATCTACATTGGCTTTGTACTGGTCGTTGCGTGCGCGGCAATCCTATCGATCCAGCAGCTCTCCAATGTGGCCGACGGCAGCCGCAGCTATCGTGTGCTGGCACAGATCGGCTGTGACGACCGCCAGATTCGCCATTCGGTGATGGCGCAGCAAGCGGTATTCTTCCTGTTCCCGCTGGCAGTGGGTCTGGCGCACTCCTTTGTGGCGCTCAAGGTGATTATCGAGCTGGTGAGTACGTTTGGCGACATGAGCATCGGCGGCACGGTGGGTCTCACCTGCGCGATCTTCCTGGCAGCCTACGGTGGCTACTTCCTGGTGACGTACCTCATGAGCGCCGGCATGGTACGAGCCACCATCGCCACCCGCTACAGCGAGTAGCAAGCGGGCAAAACCGTCACAAAACCAGCGTGAATAGCCGCCGCGAGGGAAAGCAACTCCCTCGCGGCGGTCGACGTTTGCCCAGATAAAACCTGTCAAAATAAACCCGTCCCTTTTTGGCAGGCTATCGCTTCCAAAAGTGGAGGATCAACGTGGTGCGGTTTTGCTGCTCGGTTTTGACCAGGATGTTGTGGATGTGGGTCTTGACGGTACCCACGGCAAGGAATAGCTCGTCAGCGATCTCTTGGTTCGATTTGCCCAGCACAACCAGACGCATGACTTCGGTCTCGCGGTTGGAGAGTCTGTAGGCGTTGCGATAGAAGGGCATCTGCTCTTCGATGTGTCGATCAAGATCGCTGACGTTCTTTTCCTCGGGGGCTTCCTGCATGCGAATCGAAAGAACGTGGTAGGCGTACAGGATAAGCAAAATCGCAAAGTAGCACGCAAAGATGTTCTCGCTAAAGTTGCGCTCGGATAGGTACAGTTGTAGCCAGGAGGGTGCCAGACTCATGGGGACGACCAGGATGTTGTAGAAGTCCTCGGCAACGATGCACCCGACAAGAATGGCGCCGACAATCAGGTGCTTTCGTTGGTTGTTAACACGTGCCTTCAGCTCAACCTTCGTGCTCTTATGAGCCGTCCAAAAGATATACAGTCCCACAAAGACAAGGAACACTTGGCGCATCGTGTAGTAGAGCCATTGGCGCATAGGGCCGTAGGGGACAGCGACGATAATCAGCAACTCGCTCAGCAAGAACGTTGCGACGGGGATAACGAACTGTTTTTTTGAATGCTTGTCGAGCAAGTCCATGGCAATAAGCCAAATAAAAGCTTGCGAAGCGGTTGCCACAAGGGTCCGCAACACAGGCATGGTAATTGCGTAATAGTCGCTGGCCGGAAAACTCTGGTTTTGCAGCGTGTATTCAAAAAAGAAAATCTCGGTCATCTCGACGGCATAACAGATAAATACGCCGCTGCCATAGATAAAGAACCGTCGACGAGACGAGGCATAGGCGGCAAGCGAAAGCACTGCCGTCACAATACAGATCACGAGTATCGCTAGGGTATAGAAGAACATCAGAGTGTTCATCTGCCACCGTCCCATCTCATTTACCTATGGCCGAGCCCTGTATACCCCGTGGGATATAGACGTCTCAACGCTTCGTTTCATTGCGGATTAGGCGCCGAGATAAAGCATAGCCGTATACCGTTCGCGGTTCTAGATAGTAAACCCCCTGCAAGCCTGCTACCTGCGGGTTTATATTGGATTAGAGAGGGTGTAACTCCGTGAACGGTCTTTAATCCCGAATAAACTAGGTAAAAATTACAGACGGGTGAATGATGGTCTTGTCAACACGAGGCGTGATGTACGAGCGCCTCTCAGTAATAAGTCGGCAAGACCGGCGGAAAGGAAATCGACATGGCACTGCCTAAGGATTTCATCGACACCAACGACTTCACCAAAGAGCAGATCCTGGCTATCGAGGATCTTGGTCTGGCAATGAAGAAGGCCATCAAGGTTGACGGTTATTATCCGCACCTGCTCCGCAACAAGTCCCTCGGTATGATCTTCCAGCAGGTTTCCACCCGCACCCGCCTTTCCTTCGAGACCGCTATGACCGACCTCGGCGGCCACGCTCAGTTCTATGGCCCTGGCACCATCCAACTCGGTGGCCACGAGTCCCTGGGCGACACCGCTCGCGTCATGGGTTCGCTGCTCGACATCATGATGGCTCGCGTTGACCGTCACAAGGACGTCGTCGGCCTTGCCGAGGGCTCCGCTGTGCCCGTCATCAACGGCATGTCCGAGTTCAACCATCCCACGCAGGAGATGGGCGACCTCATGACCATGCTCGAGAACCTCCCCGAGGGCAAGAAGATCGAGGACTGCACCCTGGCCTTCATCGGCGACGCCACCCAGGTCTGCGTCTCCCTCATGTTCATCGCCTCCAAGGTCGGCATGAAGTTTGTCCAGTTTGGACCTAAGGGCCACCAGGTCCCCGACGGCGGCCTGCACGTTGGCACCGTTGAGGAGCGCGCCGAGTTCGGCAAGCAGATGATGGCCATCGCCGAGGAGAACTGCAAGGTCTCCGGCGGCTCCATCGTCATCTCCGACGACATCGAGTGCATCAAGGGTGCCGACTTCATCTACACCGACGTGTGGTATGGCCTGTACGACGAGGAGGTCTCGGGCGAGAACTACATGGACGTGTTCTATCCCAAGTATCAGGTCACCATGGACATGATGAACTTCGCCGGTGCAGACTCCAAGTTCATGCACTGCCTGCCGGCCACCCGCGGCGAGGAGGTCGTCGACGAGGTCATGGACGACCCCGAGCGCTCCCTGTGCTGGGTCGAGGCCGAGAACCGCAAGCACTCCATCCGCGCTCTTCTTGCCGCTCTGGGCAAGCGCACCCCGCTCAACGATGAGGGTGTCGAGTACTCCGCTAAGGCCGAGCTCCACGCCGCTCTCGAGGCTCTCGAGCAGCTCTAAGCCTCAGGGCTTTTAAAAGCACGTTTGCGGGCGGCGGATGCTCGTCTCCTGTCGCCCGCTCACCGAGGCCCAAGGATGGCCTTAGTTCCTTAGGGTTCGAGCCTCGGATCTGTCCAAGACTGAGCAAAGGAGCTCATCATGAGCGACGGAAAGAAAAAGCTTTCCTTCTTGACGGTCATTTCGACCATCATCTGCGTCGTCTTCGTTTGCGAGGCCGCCGCTCCTGCTGCTGCCATTGGCAACCAGCAGTTCTTCTGGTGGATCTTCCTGATCCTGACCTTCCTACTCCCGTATGGCATGGTTGTCGCCGAGCTCGGTACCACCTATGACGGCGAGGGCGGCATTTACGACTGGGTACGCGATGGCCTAGGCGACAAGTGGGGCGCCCGCATTTCATACTACTACTGGGTTAACTACCCGCTGTGGATTGCCTCGCTGGCCACCATGTTCCCCGACATTTTGGGCATGGTCTTTGGCGTCGAGTTCAATCTGATCGCCAAGATGGGTATCGATCTTGCCTTTGTGTGGATCGTCTACCTCATGGGCCGCTCCAAGGCGGCTGACTCCGAGTGGGTCCTCAACGGTGGCGCCATCATCAAGGTCGCCGTTGCCGTTATCGTCGGCGCTCTGGGCATTTGGTATGCCATGGAGAACGGTTTTGCGAACGATATGTCCGCTACCACCTTCCTGCCCGAGCTCACCAACACCAACGCTCTGGGCTACCTGTCGATCATCATCTTTAACTTCATGGGCTTCGAGGTCATCTGCACCATGACCGACGACATGGCCGATCCCGCTCGCGATATCCCCAAGGCAATCATCGTCGGCGGCCTGTCCATCGCTGTGATCTACCTGTTTGCTGGCTTTGGCATCGGCGCCGCTGTGCCGGCCGATGCCATCGACCCCGACTACGGCATGATCTTTGCCGTCCAGACCATGGTGGGCGACTCCATGATCTTCAAGGTCATCTGCATCGCCTTCCTGATCACCCTGTTCGCCAACATGGCTGCTTGGTCCTTCGGCGTTAACTCCGTTGCTCGCTACGCTGCCGAGCACGGCAACATGCCCAAGGTCTTTGCTTCGATGATCTCCAAGGACGACATGCCCAACGGCGCCAACCTGGTCAACGCTATCG
>URIE01000082.1 GCA_900547805.1 uncultured Collinsella sp. | reverse complement strand
CGCGATTCGATCTGGCACGCCGGTCTGCCGCTGGAGCTTGGCCTTGCCGAGGCTCAACAGACGCTGCTGCAAAACGGCCTGCGCTCGCGCGTGGTGCTCGAGGCCGACGGCAAGCTCATGGACGGTACCGATGTCGCCGTCGCCTGCCTGCTGGGTGCCGAGGAGTTTGGCTTTGCGACCATGCCGCTCATCTCGATGGGCTGCCTCATGCAGCGCGACTGCCAGCAGGATACCTGCCCCGCCGGCATCGCCACGCAAAACTGCCGCTTGCGTCGCGGCTTCCGCGGCAAGCCCGAGCACGTCGAGCACTTTATGCTCTTTGTTGCCGAGCAACTGCGCGAGGTCATGGCGAGCCTGGGCTTCCGCACCGTCGACGAGATGGTCGGCCATCCCGAGTGCTTGCGCCAGATCGAGGTCCCGGGCAACCGCAAGGCTAACCTGCTCGATCTGACGCCCGTGCTGGCAAGCGCGACCTGCGAGTTCGGTGCCCACATCCCGGGTGCCGACGGCCGTCACTTCCTGCCCCAGATGGCCGCGGACAGCGAGCTCGACAAGACGCTCGATTCCACGCTGTTTGTGCCCTACACGGCCGACGCCCGCGCGCACCTGCGCCCGATTCGCTTCCGCGCCGATATCGCCAACGTCAACCGTTGCGTGGGCACCATCCTGGGCAACGCGGTGACCAAGGCGCATCCCGAGGGCTTGCCCGCCGGCTCCATCACCATCGATTGCGATGGTTCGGCCGGTCAGAGCTTTGGCGCCTTCCTGCCGCGCGGCATTACGCTCAACGTGTGCGGCGACGCCAACGATTACTTTGGCAAGGGCCTTTCGGGTGGCGAGGTGTCGGTGCGCCCCAACCCGCATGCGACCTACAAGTTCGACGAAAACATCATCGTGGGCAACGTTGCGTTCTTTGGCGCTACGAGCGGCCGCGGCTTCATTAACGGTCTGGCGGGCCAGCGCTTTGGCGTGCGCAACTCCGGTGCCACCGTGGTGGTCGAGGGCTGCGGCAACCATGGCTGCGAGTACATGACGGGCGGCCTGGCGCTTATCCTGGGCGAGGTCGGGCAGAACTTCGCTGCCGGCATGACAGGTGGCGTGGCCTATGTCTTTGACCAGTACGGCACGCTCGATGCCCGCGTGAACCATGAGAGCGTTGAGCTCAAGGCCCCGACTGCCGGCGAGCTGGCGCAGATTCGCGAGCTCATCCAGGAGCACGTGGACGCGACGCAGAGTCCGCGCGGCATTAAGCTGCTCTACAGCTTTGAGACGATGAGCAAGCACTTTGTGAAGGTCATTCCGACCGAGTACGAGCGCGTGTTGGCGATTGTCGCCGCCGCCGAGGCCATCGGTAAGACGCATGCGCAGGCCGAGGAGCTGGCGTTTGACATTGTGACCGGTCGCGCCGACGCTGCCGATGTCGCTCGCTTTGATGTGGCGGGTGGTGTCGCTGGCGCTGTGCCCGCCGCCAGCTCTGTTGCTTCGACCAAGAAGGAGGCGTAAGTGCCATGGGTAAGCCCGGTGCTTTTCTTGATATCGATCGCGTGACCCACGAGCTTCGCCCCGTGGAGGAGCGCAGCCGCGATTTCGATCCGCTGTACGTTGAGCTCGACGACGGCGCACGTCGTGCCCAGGCGAGCCGCTGCATGATGTGCGGTGTGGCGTTTTGTCAGATGGGCGCGAGCTTTGGCAAGGCACGCCCGAGCGGCTGCCCGCTGCACAACCTGATTCCCGAGTGGAATGAGCTGGTGTACCGCGGCCGTTGGGACGAGGCTGCCGAGCGCCTGTCACTCACCTCGCCCATGCCCGAGTTCACGAGCCGCGTGTGCCCGGCGCTGTGCGAGGCCGCGTGCAACCTGGGTTCGGTCGATGGCCAGCCCACGACGATTCACGATAACGAGCGCGCGATCAGCGACCATGAATGGGCAAACGGCGGCCCGCGCCACTTTGAGCCGGCAGGGGAGGATGCGCCCACGGTCGCCGTGGTTGGTTCTGGACCGGCTGGTCTGGTGGCTGCATGGGAGCTCGCGCGTCGCGGCGCCCGCGTGACGGTGTTTGAGCGCGACGACCGCCCCGGCGGCCTACTCATGTACGGCATTCCCAACATGAAGCTCGAGAAGTCTGTGGTCGAGCGTCGTGTGGCGCTCATGCGCGAGCTGGGTATTGTGCTCGAGCTGGGCGCCGACGTGAGCGATCCCAAGGTTACCGCCAGGCTCGACGACTTTGACGCCGCCGTGGTGGCTGCCGGCGCCCGTGCTCCGCGTGGACTTTCGGCTGCGAACATTGATGCCCCGGGCGTGGTGTATGCCGTGGACTACCTGACGGCTTCGACCGTCTCGGTGCTCGATGGCGGTGAGCCTGCTATTGACGCACGCGGCCTGGACGTCGTGGTCATTGGCGGTGGCGATACCGGCAACGACTGCGTGGGTACCGCGGTGCGTCAGGGCGCGCGCAGCGTGCGCCAGTTTGAGTTCTTGCCGGCTGCGCCCGATAAGCGCGCGGCAGGCAACCCCTGGCCGCAGTGGCCCAACGTTAAGAAGGCCGATTACGGCCAGCAGGAGGCTATCGCTGCGATGGGTGGCGAGATGCGTGCCTGGGGCGTGGATACACTCGAGGTGCTGCTGGACAAGAAGGGTGCGGCTGCGGGTCTGCGCGTGGTCGATCTGGACTGGTCGGCGGGAAAGCCCGAGCGCATCGCGGGCTCCGAGCATGAGGTGCCGGCGCAGCTGGTGCTCATCGCCTGCGGCTTTACGGGTCCCGAGCATGGCGTGTTCGATGCGGTGGGCGTGCCCGTTGCCACTGCCGGCCGTCCGCTGCCCGTGATGGCCGCTGAGGGCTCGCATCTCGCGGCCCGTGTGGACGGTGTCACTGCCGATGCCACGCCGGTGTATGTGGCCGGCGACGCCCGCAACGGCAGCTCGCTCGTGGTGAGTGCCATGGCCGATGCCCTGGCCTGCGCAGCCGAGGTCGCCCAGGCGCTGGAGCTGTAAAGTAGTCATTTAAGAACGTCCCCGATGACTAGTCATTGGGGACGTTCTTTTTTGTCTAGTCGTTGGGGACGCTCTTTGCGGGGCGCCTGTTCGTTTGTCGACGTGTGAGTGTTCATTCGTCGACTTCTTGGGCTGTGGTGCTCTGCTGTTTCTGTGGTGGCCTGGGTGGTGCGGCTCAAAAGAGCTGGTTCGCTGTCTATGCCTACCTGCGGTTTCTTTGCGGTGCGCTCATTCGGTCAAGTGTGCCGTCAAGTGTTTGGTCAGTATCCGGTTTGCAGCCGGAGACCCATTTTGCCCGTGCTGGCCACGGTCGTCTGCCCTCCTCGTAAGCTCAAATTGAGGTCCATCAGTTTGAGGAGGATGCCATGACTGACCATGTTTTTGACCGAGCGCAGCTTGCCGAGGCCGTCGGCAACGATATTGCCGATATGGCTCACTTTTGGACGCTGCGGAAGTTTCAATTCTTGGAGCCGGCGCGCGAGCAGTTCGAAATCATCGTCGATCCGTGGCTCAGCTATTGCACCGAGCCCTCACAAAACGAAATCATGGCCTATAACATGGCATTCACCGATTGGCTGCTCTTTGAGCGCCCCTATCGCCATGGTGCGACATTGCTCGAGCTGTATGTTGAGGAGTCGCCGGCATCGCTTGCGCCTGCCTCGCTCAAGCGGCTCGAGCAGGTGCGCGACACGCAGTATTTCTCGCGTTTTGGCATTTTGGACAAGGATCCTGCGAAGGGCATGGTTGCGCTGAAGGATACGCGCACCGACCGTCGTTTTGATGTCTACGACCCGCATATCGTGCAAAAGGAGCATTGGAGCGATGGCGCGATCGCAGTGCGCCTCGCGTGCGTGGACGATGTCTGGCTGACGGCGGGGCAGCTCTATCTGTACGACATTGCGCGCCTGAGCGACACGGCAGTCGATGGGCCGGGTGCGGTGCATCCGGAGGATCTGCAGGACGGTTTTGACACCTCGTGCATCAGCTTCTTTTTGCGCCTGGTCCGCGACATCATGGGAGCCCAGGGACGGTACGTGAAGTCGCTCAATATCTACGAGCAGGAATGGGAGTAGGGGCGGGGCCGATGCCGGCTTGTCTTGATCTGTAACAACTGGCTGTCAAAACGCGGTCTACCTGTTATAGATTGAGATGAACTGGCGCGGGCTGTCCGAATGTCTCGATCTGTAACAACTGGAGGCCGTTTTGCCACGTAACTGTTACAGATCGAGACAAAGGGTTGGACCGCCGCGGAAAGATCTCGATTTGTAACATCTGGAGGCTCAAATGCCGTCTTCCTGTTACAGATTGAGATGTTTGGCGCGGCGGGCAACAGAGACAATGGTTCGTTTGTCTGATGTGGTGGTGATGGAAGTGTCCAATACTGTCCGCGAGCACAAGCATGCGACTCGTAACACCTTGGCGCGAAATAGGATGCTCGCGCGGCTCACGGAGGCGGGGGAGCGAGGCGCGCTGCTCGCAACCCATGACAATGCCGAGCTCATGTGGCTGAGGCGTCATGTGGGGACTGACGATATCGCGGAGCCCGAGCCGCATCTGTTCTGTTTTCAAAATGATTGGGATTTGCTGACGCCGTCGAAGCGGGCGCTGCGGACCATCAAGGGTCTTGCGGAGTTTCATCCCGATTGGGCGTTCTGGGGATATGACGCGGCGCTTCTGTGGGGCCTGGAGGTGCCGAATGATTTGCTCGGGCCGCGTTTTCTTGTTAAGACGGGCTGCTCGGTGGCGTTGAGCGGTGGGTGCAGGTTGCTGCGTCCGCAGGCGGCGGGTGTGCTAGAGCGCGTCGACGGTGTGCAGGTGACGTCGTTTTGGCGCACGGTGGAGGATTGCCTGCTACGGGTGCCGTTTTCGTATGGGCTGGCGATTGCCGATTCTGCCTTGCGGGCGAAGGGTTCGTCGCGCGATGAGTTACGTGAGCGGCTTCGCGCCGATTGCGATGGTCGACGAGGGCATCGCAGAGCGCAGGTGATCTCGTCGTATGCGGACGGGCTGTCCGAAAACGGCGGCGAGTCTCGTTTTCGAGCTTTCTTTATTGCGTACGGCTTTCCGGTGCCGGAACTTCAGGTGGAGTTTCATGACCCGCTTGATCCGAGCAACGTGTTTCGGGTCGACTATTTCTGGCGGCTCGAGAACGGGACGTGCGTCATCGGCGAGCTGGACGGGAAGGGGAAGTATACGCTGCAGGCCGGCGAGGGCCGGAAGTCCGTCGACCCGTTTGTGGCGGAGCGCCAGCGAGAATCTCATCTGACAATGCTCGGACACAAGGTGCTTCGGTTTACGTTTGATGAGCTCAAAGACCCGGGGAAGCTGGTCAAGAAGATGAGGTTGGCGGGTATTCCGCAGCGGGCGGATCTGGCTGAGGAATGGAGGCATCAATGGTACGGGCGCTGAGGTGAACCGCGTTGCCTCGCTGGCCCCGTTCATCTTCACGTCCCTCTCCTTTCTCCGTTAGCCGATATGTCCGCAGCAACCCTGCTGGACTAGGTGATAATGGACAAATGTTCATGTTAATCGAGGGAGAGGAGCCCGAAATGGCGTCTGCCGATCGTCCCACGTTATTTATCAATGCGACCGTTCTGGATGGCTCGGAGCATATGGAGCCGCAGCCCGATATGGCCGTGGCCGTTGAGCGTGGCGTCATTACGTGGATGGGGCCGAGCGCCGTGGCACAGGCGCCGGCGGGTGCCGAGGTCATTGACCTGGGCGGCGCGTATCTCATGCCCGGCCTCATCAACATGCACGTACATCTTGTCGGCACGGGCAAGCCGGTTTCGGCGGGCGATGCGGGCGCGCTCATGAAGAAGCTCGACAACCCCATGGGCCGCGCCATCGTCCGCCATATCCTCAAGGGCAGTGCCCAGCAACAGCTGGCAAGCGGCGTGACCACGGTACGCGGTGCGGGCGATCCGCTGTTTGCCGATATCGCCGTGCGCAACGCCATCGACGCCGGCAAGTATCCGGGCCCGCGTCTGGTGGCGCCGGGAACGGGCGTTACGGTGCCGGGCGGCCATGGCGCAGGCTTGTTCGCGCAGGTAGCCAATACCCCTGCCGAGGCGGCCGAGCAGGTGCGCGACCTGTATGCACGCGGTGCCGACGTCATCAAGTTGTTCGTGACGGGCGGCGTGTTCGATGCGACCGAGGTGGGCGAGCCAGGCGTGCTGCGCATGCCGGTTGATGTCGCTGCGGCGGCGTGTAAGGCGGCACACGAGGTTGGCCTTCCGGTTATGGCCCATGTCGAGAGCACTGAGGGCGTAAAGGCCGCGCTTCAGGCCGGTGTCGACACGATCGAGCATGGCGCTCCGATGACGCCCGAGATCTTGGACCTGTATCGCGGCACCGCGGGTACGCAGCTCGAGGGGCGCGCGCCGAGCGTTACCTGCACGATCAGTCCCGCGCTTCCGTTTGTGCTGCTCGATCCGGAGAAGACCCATTCGACCGATACGCAAAAGAAGAACGGCGACATCGTGTGCTCGGGCATTATCGAGAGCGCTCGCGCTGCCTTGGATGCCGGCGTTAAGGTGGGTCTGGGCACGGACTCGAGCTGCCCGTTTGTGACGCAGTACGACATGTGGCGCGAGGTGGCGTACTTTGCCAAGTACGCCGGCGTGAGCAATGCCTTTGCGCTGCACACGGCCACGCAGGTCAATGCCGAGCTGCTGGGCCTGGGCAGCGAGACCGGCACGATCGAGTGCGGCAAGGCGGCCGACATTTTGGTGACGCGCGAGAATCCTCTGGATGACCTGTCGGCCCTGCGTGAGCCGATGCACGTGATGTGTCGCGGCGGTTTGGTGCGCAAGCTGAAGGTCAAGCACATTCCCGAGGTGGATGCCGAACTCGACGCGATTATGTCCATGCCTACCGAGGCGCTGACCGAGGAGCTTGCCCGCGACGGCGTGGCGTAAGCGTGCGACGCAGTGATGTGACAAAGGGACTGTCCCTTTGTCACATTCTGTTGCCGCATGCAAAAAGCCGGGGTCTCAACACGAGGCCTCGGCTTTTTTATCGAACAAATACTTAAGATTTGGGACAAACAAACCTGATTAATTTGTCCCACGTGCGGTGGCTAGGAGCGGGTTTCCATCTTGGCGTGGCACTTGGGGCAGGTGACGCGGATTTTGCCCTTGCCCTTGGGGACGGAGAGCATCTGGCCGCAGTTGGGGCACTTGAGGTAGGCCGTGGTCTTGCGACCCTTCCACATTTTCTTGGCTGTGCGCTTGGCGCGCTCCAGGTCTTCTTTGCTGGTGCCGGCTGCGCGCGAGGCATTGGCCGCCGCAGCGCCGCCGCCCAAGCTGGCGACGAACTTGCCCAAGCCGGGAACGTTGGCGGTCGCGGCGACAAAGGCCTCGTTCTCCTTGCGGCGGGCATCGATGTTTTTGGACAGGCCGCGCAGCACGCCAATTACGATGACGGCGATGGCGATCCAGCTGAGCCACTGGAAATGTGCGAGCGACCCGATCATCGCGAGGATGATGCCGAAAAAGCCGAGCACGATGGTGAGTTCGTCGGCGCCGCTGCGACCTTTCATAAAGTTATCCATGCAAACTGCCTCTCATTCGATATGCTGCACGCCTTTATACCCCATTTGGTGCAAAGGGGACGGGTTAATCTGCACCAAGGTGGTGCAAACGTACCTGTCCCCCATGCGCCAAGGTGGTGCAAAGAAACCTGACCCCAATGCGCCAATTACTTGGCGAGCTTGTCGACGACGCGTTCGATTTCGGCGAGCTTGGCGGCTTTGAGCTCCTCGTCACCCGATTCGATGGCCGAGGCGACGCAGCCCTCGATATGGGCCTTGAGCACATCGGCGTTAATGCGCGCGATGAGTGCCTGCGTCGCCATGAGCTGCGTGGAGATGTCGACGCAGTAACGGTCCTCCTCGACCATCCGCAGGATGCCGTCGATCTGCCCACGCGCCGTCTTGAGCATGCGGGTCACCGATTTGTGATCTGCCATCATGGCGAGTCCTCGTTTCTGGTCGATCTTCCGGATGTCCCCATCAGTTGCGGTGAAATACGGACTGTTTAAAGGCCTAGGGC
>URIE01000081.1 GCA_900547805.1 uncultured Collinsella sp. | reverse complement strand
CGTTTAGGCCGCGCTTGCGGGCAGCATCGATTACCTGCGGCACCACGCCGTGGGCGCGGATGATCACGGTGCCGGTTGCGGCGTCATCCAGGGTTTCGGCCAAGCCAACGCCTCCCTCAGCGAGCTCGCGTACCACGATGGGGTTATGGATGAGCGGACCCAAGGTATGAACCTGAGTGCACTCCCCTGCCTGCGGCGCGGCGGCCAGCGCCATATCGAGCGCACGCTGCACGCCGTAGCAGGTGCCGGCGTGGGCGGCGATCTCGATGGTAGGCGCTGTTGCCTGGTCGGACGCGGTCGCGGCAGTGTTCGTAACGTTCTCGCTCATGGCTAGAACCTGCCCGGATGCTCGGCGCACAGCTCGTCTCGCATAGCGTAGACGCGGTTCATGGCCTCGGACTCAAACCATTCCAGGCGCTCCGTGCGCTTAAGCCCAGCCGGTGCGTCGGAAAGCGAGACGGCCTTGCCGGCGCGGATCCAGCACTTCTTGGGACGCATGATCTTTTTGCTCGCGGGCGTGATGTCGGACCAGCCGCAGATGGCGAGCGGGTTGACGGGCGCCTTGCCCATCTGGGCGATGAGCGCAAAGCCGCCGTGGACCTCGGGCTTGATCTCGCGCGAGCGGATGCGCGTGCCCTCGGGGAAGATCAGAACGTCCTCGCCGCGCTGCAGCGCATGCTGGGCGGCGCGCAGGCACTTCATATCGGCAGTACCACGCTCCACGGGGATGCCGCCAACGCGGCTAAAGGCCCAGCGCACAATCTTGCTCTTGGCGAACTCGGACTTAAAGATGGGACGAATGCGGCGCCCCCCAAAGAACAGCGCCGTCTCCACGGCCAAGAGCTCGGCCATCGAGGTGTGGTTGCAGATGACCACGCTGCCGCGGCCGTCCTGGCGCTCAAACAGCAGATCGGCATCCTCGACCTTCCAACGCCACATGAGCTTGGAGAAGGCCCAAAGGATGGCCATGACTACGACGACGGTGCCGCGGATGATCGCCGGGAACTCGGCGTAGGGGGCGTTGTAATAGTCCTCGGGCGTCTGCTTAAACAGGCGCATGGGCTACCTCCTTTGGTTGATGAGGTCCTCGATAATCGAGACGACCTCATCGATGGTGTGGGCGGTGGAGTCGACGTGCACGGCGTCCTCGGCGGGCACGAGCGGGGCGACCTCGCGGCTGCTGTCAAGCTTGTCGCGCTGCTTAAGGGCGTCGAGGGTCTCGTCGACCTCGGCTTCGAGCTGCTCGGACGTGAGCGGCTGAGCATCGTTTTGGTGACGCTGCAGCACGCGGCGGCGGGCGCGCTCGCGCGGGTCGGCGGTCAGGAAGACCTTGACCTGCGCGTTAGGGAACACGACGGTTCCGATGTCGCGACCCTCGGCCACGATATCGCGGTCCTCGGCGGCACGGCGCTGATGGATGAGCATGGCGGCGCGCACGCCCGGATAGGCCGAGACCTTGGACACGTTGGCGTCGACCTGCGGGGTGCGGATGGCGACCGAAGCGTCCTGGCCGTCAACGGTCAGGCGCGTGTCCTCGCCGGTGCCGTTGGTAAAGCGGATCTCAATCTGCTCGGCGAGGGCGTCGATGGCTGCCTCGTCGTCCAGGTCGATGCCGCGGTCGAGCGCGGCGAAGGTGACGGCGCGATACATGGCGCCCGTGTCGAGCTTGTTAAAGCCCAGCTGGCGGGCGATCTCCTTGGCGATGGTGGACTTGCCGGAACCGGCGGGGCCGTCGATGGCGACGATCATGCAATGCTTCCTTTCGGTGGTTGACGTACTGGTATGGTTCGCGGGCGTTGGGGCGCGGCGGGTTGCCTAGCCCGTGTAACGCTCGCGGTAGGTGTTGCGCTTGGGCGCGGAGCCGTGGCTGCCGTGATGACGCGTGCGGCTGGCGGGGGTTTCCTGGGGCTTGTCACCGCGCATGGCGCTGGCCTGCTTGGGAGGGATGCCACCGGCCTTAAGGATCTGCACCTCGCGGTCGGTGAGCTCGCGCCACGAGCCCTTGGCCACGCCCTCGAGCTCAAGGCCGGCAAAGTTGCAGCGATGCAGACGGATTACCGGATGGTGAATCTTGCTCAGCATGCGCTTGACCTGATTCTTGCGGCCCTCGCGAATGATGACCTCCACGGCGGTGGTGCCGGGCTTGACGCCTTGCGGAGCCACGGCCACGGCCTCGCGCGCGTTGATGACGCGGCAGATTGCTGGCTGGCATAGGCCGTCGTCGAGCTCGATGCCACGGCGGAGCGGTTCTAGATCGCGGTCGGTCAGCTGCCCGTCCACGAGCGCCTGGTAGGTCTTATAGACATGCTTGCTGGGGTGTAGCAGGTCCTGCGACAGGTCGCCGTCGGTGGTAAAGAGCAAAAGGCCTGTGGTGTCGCGGTCCAGGCGACCCACCGGGAAGAGTCCCGGAAAGCGGTCGCGGGGGACCAGGTCGGCCACGCAAGGGCGCTCCTGCGGGTCGCTCATGGTGGTGAGGTAGCCGGTCGGCTTGTAGAGCATCAGGTATACGGCGCCCTGGTTGAGCTTGACGGGCATGCCGTCGACCTCGATGTGATCGCGGTCGACGTCGACTTTGGTGCCCAGCTCGGTCGCGACCTCGCCGTTAACGGTCACGCGGCCGGCGGTCATCAGGTCCTCCGAGCCGCGGCGGCTCGCCACGCCCGCGCGCGCCAAAAAGCGCTGCAGGCGCATGGAATGCGGGTAGACGGGCTGGGCCTCCGCCGTGGGTATGTCCTGGGCGGAGGCGATGCGCGTCTCCCCCGCTTCGTTAGCTCTCGTCATGCGTATCCTCCGCAGTTTCGACGGTGGCCAGTGATTCATCGCCGCTAACTGCCTCGACATCATCAATAGCGGTATCGAGCAGCTCGCGCTCTTCGTCCAGATCCTCGGCCTGCTCCTCGAGCGTGGACTGGATACTACGACCGCTTAAGCGCTCGCGAATAAACTGACGCGACTGCTCGTCGGGGGCAAACTGCTCCAGGTCGGGCAGATCGCGGGTGGAGCGCAGACCGAACTTTTCCAAGAAGGCGTTGGTCGTGCCGTAGATGATGGCCTGACCGCGCTGGGGGTCGCGGCCGAGCTCACGCACCAGGCCCTTGTCCACGAGCGACGCGATGACGCCGTCAGAATTGACGCCGCGGATGCCCTTGACCACCTCGCGCGTCACGGGCTGGTGGTATGCGATGACGGCCAGTGTTTCGAGCGCCGCCTGCGACAGCTTTTGCGTGTCCCAGCTCAGCACATAGGCCTCGACCACGTCGTGGTAGGCGGGATGCGTAAACAGGCGCCAGCCGCCGGCGACCTCGCGCAGCTGAAAGCCACGGTTGGCCTCCTCGTACTCAACCTTGAGCTCGGCGAGCAGTGATGCGCACTCGCCGGGGGCGATTTCCAGTGCGCCGGCGAGCGCGGGCGCACTCACCGGGTCGCTCGACACCAGCAGCAGCGCCTCGAGGGCGCCTTTGAGGCTGTTTGCCTCCAGCGTGGAAAGGGTTGACATGGTTGCGGCTCCTATTCGGTGAGCTCGGGGCCCTCGCCGGGCACGTAGGCCTCGGCGCCCTCGACGCGGTTGATGCAGATGGTTCCAAAGATCTCGTCCTGGCTCAGTGTAAGAGAGCCGCGCTTGGCGAGCTCGAGCATGGCCAGGAAGGTGACGACAAGCTGTTCGGTGGTGGCATCGCCGTCCAACAGCTCGCGGAAGGTGCAGGTTTGGTGAGCCATGGTAAAGCGATCGACCGAGGCCACCGTCAGGTCGAGCGGCACGCGATGCGGTGCCACGTGCTCGGCTTCCAGCAGGAAAGTCTGGCGCTTGCCGTCCAGGTCGGCGCAGATGACGGCGAGGCCGCGCAGGGTAATGCCGGCCAGGTAGTCGGGCATAAGGCCCAAGAACTCGGGGTCGGGGCCGGCCACGCGCGGATGCATGCGGCTTTCGGCCTGCATGCGGGCACCGAGGGCCGCAGCCGCGCCTTTAAACTGCTTGTATGCAATCAGGCGCTGGATCAGGACCTCGCGCAGGGCGTCGCCGTCGAGCGCGCTGAGTTCCTCGAGGTCTTCGTCGAACTCGTCATCGTCGTCATCGGCGTTGCGTGGGGCTTCAAGCGGCACCAGTGAGGCGGCCTTAATGTCCAAAAGGGTTGCCGCGACCAGCAAAAAGTCGCTCGCCACGTCCAAGTCCAGCGCCTCGATGCGCTCGGCCTCGGCCAGGTACTGCTCGGCCACCTCGCTGATGGAGATGGCGCCGATATCTACTTTTTGGCGGGTTACCAGCTGCAGCAGCAGGTCGAACGGTCCGCTGTAGACCTGCGTCGACACGCGATACGACATCTTCGACCTCCTTTGACGGCGCCTTCGCGGCGCGGTTTGGGTGCATGTTGCGACCGTTTTGCACGGTCGACCTGTAAGTTTACCTTAGATGCCGGCGATTGCGAAGTTGAGCAGCTGCTCAGCAAGCGGATACACGGTAACGTCGAAATAGCGACCGATTACGTCGATGCCGGTCCACATGGGCAGCAGGTACAGCACCAGGATGAGGATGGGCATAGCGTATTGTTGCAGGCGGTAATAGTTGTTGAGCGCCTTGCCCTTGAGGAAGGGCACGATGATCGACGAGCCATCGAGCGGCGGGATCGGGATGAGGTTAAAGAACGCGAGCGATAAGTTGACCACGATAAAGGTGGCGCCGAAGTTCATGATCTGTGACGCCAGGGCAAATGACATGCTGGTGTAGAGGCTGCCATAGGTCAGGCGCATGAGGGCGGCGGCAAGACAGGCGAGCGCGATGTTCGATGCGGGGCCGGCAACGCTCACCAGGACCTCGTCGCGCTTGGGGTGCTTGAGGTTGTTGAGGTAGACAGGCACCGGCTTGGCAAAGGCGAACACCGGGCCTCCGGCGGCGAGCATCAGCAGCGGCAGGAGAATGGTACCGAATGGGTCGATATGGTTGAGCGGGTTGAGCGAGACGCGGCCACGGGAGCGGGCCGTCTTGTCGCCGAGCGCCCAGGCTGTGGCGGCGTGCGCGCTCTCGTGGATCACGATGCCAACGATGACGGCAACGGCGCTGGCGAGCAGGTTCATGAAGTAGCTGCTGGACATGGCGCTCCCCTAGCGGACGCGACGCGAGGCGCGCGTGAGCAGGTAGTCGATCACAAACAGGATTACGGCGACGATGGCGTAATCCAAGCGGAACACACCGCCAAAGGGCGACGTGATGACGCCGTAGCCGGCGATGGCGCTCGGCAGTGCGCGCGAAAGCTCAACGACAAAGCCCACGATCTGCAGTTTGGCGGTGAGGCCGCTAAAACACAGCAGCACGGTCATCGCGCTCATAAAGATGCCGCAGATGCGACAAGCGATGGCGATGATGCTCATCGCCACGGCGGCGGCCTTACGAGAGTTCACGCGCGGTCTCCTCTTCGATCTGGGTGGAAAGCTCGAGCCATTCGTCCTCGAGCTTGGGCAGCTCTTGCTTAAGGCCGTTATATTCCCCCAGTGCAGCGTTGAACTTGTCTTGATCGGCATAAAGCTCTTCGCTTGCCATCAATTCCATAAGCTCGTCATAGCGGGCACGCTTTTTTTCGAGCTCCGCCTCGATCTTCTTAAGCTGGTTGCGCACGCCCTTGAGCTTTTTGTTGAGCGCGGCGCGGGCTTGGGCCTCGGCGCGTTTTTGCTCCTTGGTCTTTTTGCCTTCGGCCGGTTTGGGAGCAGAGGAGGAGGTGCTGGCCTGGGTAGTGTTGGTAGGCTTGGCTGCGGACGGCGCGCTCTCCCCTGCCGCCTCGGCGGCGGCGCGGGCTGCGAGGTCCTCGCGCTTGTAGAGGTAGTAGTCGTAGTCGCCGTCGTAGACCGTGACCTTGCCATCGCGGATGTCAATGATGCGGTTGGCCACAGCGCGTACCAGGTGCTCGTCGTGGCTGATCAGCACGATTGTGCCGGGGAAATTTTGCAGGGCGTTCTCGAGCATGTCCACCGAGTCGATGTCCAGGTGGTTGGTGGGCTCGTCCAGGCACAGAAGCGCCTCGGGGGCCACGAGCATTTTGGCGAGCGCTAGGCGCGCCTTTTCGCCACCGGAGAGGACGCGAACCTGCTTCTCGATGGAATCGTTGTCGCTAAACAGGAAGGCGCCCAGCAAGCTGCGCTGCTGCGGCACGGTCCACTTGGGCGTGACGGTGTCGATCTCTTGCAGGACGGTGTTGGACTCGGTCATGCCTTCGAGCGCGTGCTGGGCGTAGTAGGCCACGCCCACGTTGGTGCCCAGGTCGCGGGTGCCGGTGGTGGGCGGCTCCAGGCCGGCGAGGATCTTCATGAGGGTGGACTTGCCGGCGCCGTTAGGGCCGACGAGCGCCACGTGCTCGCCGCGGTAGAGCTTGAGGTCGATATCGCTGTAGATGTGCTTGTTGCCGTAGGACTTGGATACGCCCTCCAGACCCACGACCATGCCGCCGGAGCGCGGCGGGTCGGGGAACTTAAAGTCGATGTGCTTGTGGCCCTCGGGCAGGATGACGAGCTCCTTTTTGATCTGCTCGATCTTGCGGATGCGCTCCTGCGCCTGGGCGGCCTTGGTGGGCTTGTAGCGGAACTTGTCGACAAAGACCTGCATATGGGCGATGTCGCGCTCCTGGGCGGCGCGCTTGGCGCGCATCTGCTCCAGATTGTCCTCGCGCTGCTTGAGGTAGCTGCTGTAGTTGCCGGTGTAGGTGGTTACGCGGCGGTTCTCGAGGGCGGCGACGTGGTCGACGCAGGCGTCCATGAAGGCGCGGTCGTGGCTGACGATCAGGACGGCGCCGTCGTAGCTGGCGATAAAGCCGCGCAGCCACTGGACGCTCTCGAGGTCCAGGTGGTTGGTGGGCTCGTCCAGGAGCAGCAGGTCGGGGTGGCGCAGGAAAAGCTTGGCGAGCGCGATGCGCATCTGCCAGCCGCCGGAGAACTCGGAGCAGGGACGCTCAAAGTCGGTGACCTTAAAGCCCAGGCCGGACAGGATCTTGCGGGCGTTGCTCTCGAGCTCGTAGCCGCCCAGGTGCTCAAAGCGGTCCTGGACCTGGCCGTATTCGTTAAGGAGGGCGTCGACGTCCTTGCCCTGCTCGGAGAGCTCGGTGATCTGGGCTTGCAGCTCGTTGGCGCGCTCGCCCATGCGGCGGATTTCCTTGGCGGCCGCCATGACCTCGGCAAGGATGGTGGTGTCCTTGTGCTCCAGATTGGTTTCCTGCTCTAGGTAGCCCACCTGGCAGTCCTTGGCGTACTGGACCTGGCCGGCGTCGGGGCTGTCGATGCCCATGATGATCTTGAGCATGGTGGTTTTGCCGGCGCCGTTAGGACCAACGAGCGCGAAGCGCTCGCCGGGGTTGATCTGGAAGGACGCGCCGCTAAAGAGGACGCGCGCGCCAAAACTTTTTTCGATCTTGTCGACCAGAAGGATCATGGTGCCGCCTTTGACCTTGTATGCCTATATGAAAAAAGGCCCCAACTTGCGTTGGAGCCTCATTCAATGCTCGGGTGGAGACGAGGGGGATCGAACCCCTGACCTCTTGACTGCCAGTCAAGCGCTCTCCCAGCTGAGCTACGCCCCCGTGCGAAGAAGTACTATACGGGAACACCGGCGGCGATGCAAGGACAATTTTGGAAAAACTTCTGCGGGGGCGGTGTGGCGGTGCCCGGCAGCCGCTCGGGGCGCCCGGAAGCGGGCAAGACGGCCTCCTATCGACTGCAAGGACAAAGGCGAACGCCTGATTCTCCTGGTCGACAAGATCGTGCGTTGAACGACCATCGCGTGCATGGTAGTATTCTTCCTCGTGGTGAGAAACTAATGCAAATGGATAGCCGCCATTACTATCGCAGCCACTAACTACAAGGGCTCTTGGCGCAACGGTTAGCGCAGGGGACTCATAATCCCTGGGTTCTGGGTTCGAATCCCGGAGGGCCCACCAGAATTTCTAAAAGGTCAGACACCATCTCTGGCCTTCTTTCTTTTATATAGCTTAAATTGTGTGCCTATATGAAAAAAAGCCCCAACTTGCGTTGGAGCCTTCTTCAATGCTCGGGTGGAGACGAGGGGGATCGAACCCCTGACCTCTTGACTGCCAGTCAAGCGCTCTCCCAGCTGAGCTACGCCCCCGTGACGAGG
>URIE01000080.1 GCA_900547805.1 uncultured Collinsella sp. | reverse complement strand
GTTCTGGGCGGCGCGCAGCGTCAACTGGTTGCGCGGTTCGTAGAACCGCGCAACATAAGTGCGCCCCCTCCCGCGCACGGAACGGAAGGGGGCTAAAGGTAGGAGTCTACCGGTGGGTTTACCCCACCGGACAGACGATGACCAGGTGATCCTCTACAGGATCGTCAAGGTTTCCGTGGGGTACCCGTTGGGTACTTAGAGCAGCACGCAGGCGACGGTCAGGATGACGGCGCAGACGACGGAGAGAGCGACGATGAGCTTAAGGGCAAACTTGAGCCAGGTCGTCCACTCGATCTTGGCCAGGGCGAGACCGCCCATGATGGCGCCGGAGGTCGGGGTGAACAGGTTCACGACACCGATAGCAGCGGAGAAGATCATGACCATGACCTCGGGCGAGAAGCCGAGCTTAACAGCCAGCGGTCCCATGATGGGCATGGAGACGGTGGCCATACCGGAGGTCGAGGGGATCAGGAAGGACAGGCCGAAGTAAACCAGGAAGCTCATGGGAGCGAAGATCACGCCGGACAGGCCAGCCAGGGCATTGGCGGCAGCGTCGAGGACGAAGACGTCGAGGCCGGTGTTAGCCATGAGGACGGAGATACCACGGGCGAGGGCGATGACGAGAACAACGGACATCATGTCGGCAGCGCCGGTGATGAAGGTGTTGACGATCTGCTTCTCGGACAGGCCACCGATGATACCGATCAGGACGGCCATGAGGAAGAACCAGGTGGAAGCCTCGTCGAAGTACCACTGGCCAATGGGCAGGCCGGTGATCAGGGCAGACCAGCCCTGGACGACGGCGTTACCGTCGGCGTCGTAGACAGCGCCAGCGTCGAAGAAGTTGGCGACGCCCTCGTTGAGGTCGGCCAGCGGGATGAAGCCGACGATCATGACGACGAAGGTGAAGGCGAAGGCGATCAGAACACCCTTCTGACGACCGGTGAGCTTGACCTCCTTGTGGACCTCGGAAGCAGCCTTGCCGTGAGCCTCTTCGGCGTCCTTGAGCTCCTGCATCGACAGGATGGTGGAACCCTTGTCAGCCTTGACCTTCTTGGCATAGTTCATCACGAAGACGATGGACATAGCGGTGGTGACAATCCACAGGACGGCACCGAGGCCGATGATGATGGACTGGTTGACCTCAATGCCAACGCCGGTCAGAGCGTCGACGGCAGCGCCGACGGCGAACGGGTTAACCGTGGAGCCCAGGCAGCCGCAGCCAGCGCCGAGCAGGACGGTAGCGGCGCCGACCATGGGGTCGAAGCCAGCAGCCATCATGGTAGCGGCGAGCAGGGCGTAGAAGGGAACGGTCTCCTCGCACATACCATAGGTGGTACCACCGAGGGAGAAAATGAGCATAAGGACAGGAACGAGCATGATCTCGTTGCCCTTAAGCTTCTGCACCAGAACGGCGATGCCGTTGTCCAGAGCGCCAGTCTCGGTCATCATACCGAGGAAGCCGCCCAGGATCATAACGAAGAGGCAGACGGGCAGAGCGTCAGCGAAGCCCAGGATCGGGGCGGTGCAGAAATCGCTCAGGCGGGCTGCAGTAACCGCGCCGCCGGACGTGCCGGAGACGATAACGGTAATCACTGCAACAATTGCCAGCAGAGCTAGAAGAATGGTGAACGATGAAGGCATACCGCGCTTTTTCTTAGCGGTCTCAGTCATGGTTCTCATCCCCCCTTCATAAATCATTTAACTTTCTCGCGCGAAGCGGATCTTCCGTGCCGTGCCCACCGCCCGACGCGAGATATTTACCAGACAAAGCCGCTCGGGGTGTGTAGCAAGACACCCCGAGCGAGATGCTAGATGCTCTTACTTGAGCGTGGCGTACATGACAGCCTTGATGGTGTGCATGCGGTTCTCGGCCTCGTCGAAGACCTTGGAAGCGGGGCTCTCGAAGACCTCGTCGGTGACCTCCTGCTCGGTGATGCCGAACTGCTCGCACTTCTCGGCGCCAATCGTGGTGTTGGTGTCGTGGAAGCTGGGCAGGCAGTGCAGGAAGATGGCACCCGGGTTGGCCATAGCCATGACCTCGGAGGTGACGCGATACGGGGTGAGCTGAGCGATGCGCTCGGCCCAGACCTCGTCGGGCTCGCCCATGGAGACCCACACGTCGGTGTAGATAACGTCGGCACCGGTGACGCCGTCCTTGACGTCGGTGGTCAGCTTGATGGTGCAGCCGTTGGCCTCGGCGATGGGCTTGCAGGCCTCGATGACGTCGTCAGCGGGCATGCACTCCTCGGGGCCGCAGGCCACGAAGTTCATGCCGAGCTTGGAGCAGACAACCATGAGGGAACGAGCGACATTGTTCTTGCAGTCGCCCATGAAGACGAGGGTCTTGCCCTTGATGTCGTAGTTGAAGTTCTCCTGGACGGTCAGGATGTCGGCGAGCATCTGGGTGGGGTGCCACTCGGTGGTCAGGCCGTTCCACACGGGCACGCCGGACTTAGCAGCGAGCTCCTCGACGTCGTCCTGGGCAAAGCCACGGAACTCGATGCCGTCATACATGCGGCCAAGAACGCGGGCGGTGTCCTCGATGGACTCCTTCTTGCCCATCTGCGACGAACCGGGATCGAGATAGGTCACGCCCATGCCCAGGTCCATGCCGCCGACCTCGAAGGCGCAGCGGGTACGAGTGGAGGTCTTCTGGAAGAGCAGAACGATGTTCTTGCCCTCGAGATAGCGGTGCGGAACGCCAGCGCGCTTCATGTCCTTGAAGTTCTTGGAGAGCTTGAGCAGGTACTCGATCTCCTCGGTGGTGAGGTCGAGAAGCTTGAGGAAGCTACGGCCGGAGAGGTTAACACCCATGGTTCGTTTCCTTTCGAAGAAATGAATTACGTAAGTATTAGTGTTGCCCGTTTGACGGGCGAAACCGGTGCGGCTGTAGGGGGACCGCACCGGAAACGGAAAAACTTAGAGGTCCTCGCGCCAGAAGGGCATGCTCATGCAGCGCGGGCCGCCGCGGCCGCGGGAGAGCTCGGCGGAGGGCACGACGAGAAGGTCCAGGCCCTCCTTGTACAGCACGTCGTTGGTGACGGTGTTGCGGGCGTAGACGCAGATCTTGCCGGGCTCGACGCACAGGGTGTTGGAGCCGTCGTTCCACTGCTCGCGGGAGGCCGCGATCGGGTCGCCGCCGCCGCAGGGGATCAGCTTGACCTGGTCGACGCCGGTGGCGTCCTCCAGGACGTGCTCGAGGGTGTCCTCGATCAGGCGGATGTTCACGTCGCCCGGGTTCTTGCCGGCGGTCAGCTCGTAGACGCGCAGGGTGCCCATGATGGCGGGGTGGATCGTGAACTTATCGACGTCGATCTGGGTGAAGACCGTGTCGAGGTGCATGAAGGCGCGCGAGACCGGGATGTCGAAGGCCAGGATGCGCTCGACCTTGGAGTCGGAGTTCCAGAAGATGTTCTGGGCCATGACGTCGATCGCGGCGGCCTGGGTGCGCTGGGAGATGCCGACGGCGAGGGTCTTCTCGTTGATGTTCAGCACGTCGCCGCCCTCGGTGTGGAACTGGCAGTCGCGGCGGAAGTACAGCGAGACGTCCTTGTAGTCGGGGTGGTACTTGAAGATGTACTTGCCGTACAGGGTCTCGCGGTTGCGGGTGACCGAGTACATGCGGTTGAGGTTGACGCCCTCGCCGACGACCGCGAACGGGTCGCGGGTGAAGTAGAGGTTGGGCATCGGGTCGATGATCAGGTCGGACTCGGACTCGGAGTTGACCAGGGAGTCGAGGGTCGTGGACGCCGTGAGGGGCATGTCGATCTCGGACTTGGTCATGCCGGCCATGGTCTTCTTGACGAACTCGAGGTTGTCCTCGATGGAGTCCAGCTTCTCGCGGACGATCTGCGGCATGTGCTGGCCGCGGATGCCGGCCTCGGCGATGTACTGGTCGGTGAACTCGGCGCGGGCGCCGGGGACCTGGTCGAACACCTCGGCGACGAGGTTCTCGAGGTAGAGGACCTCCACGCCCTGGTCCCTCAGGATCTGGGCGAAGGTGTCGTGCTCCTGCTGCGCGACCTCCAGGAACGGGACGTCGTCGAACAGGAGTCGCTCGAGCTCGTCGGGCGGCAGGTTGAGGAGCTCGTCGCCGGGACGGTGCAGGCAGACCTTCCTGAGCTTGCCGATCTCGGAAGGCACGTGCAGACCTTTCGTCATGGCCTCCTACCTTTCTTTCGGGCCTTACTGGCCGAATGTATCAGCGCCCCTCCGTATGGGACGCTGCTTGCTGACAGCTCTAGTTATATCCAAAAACCATCCGCAATTCCACCTCGCCCCCGAACGGTCAGCAAAGTGAGATGAACGGTATATCGCATATGATTCCCCCATGATGCACTTCAGTTCTCTAAAGCAGGTTTCCAAAGGTAAACGTTCTTTTTTCTAAGGAATTAAGCCAGATTGCACAAATATTTTCATGTTTAGGAATTGCATAGCTAAAACGGTTTTCTGCATATATATGTCGTTTGTCCGCGATTCGATTTGGATTCGATTATATTCAGCTCGCAATCATTCTTATTCATACATCCTCACCAGTTGAGTATGGATATAGATTGTTTTCAAAACGAGTCGGGCAGTTAGTCGCATGCCTTGACAGCGTAAGAAGTAGGTTAAGATACCGTTCGCACAATACGTCCGTGCCACAAGTCGACTAAATTGAGACAATAGTGAATAGTGTTAGGCTACCGTCCCCCGCGGGGACTGAACGGACAGATGCATATGCCGAGCAAAATCGAAAAGAAGCAAAAGGCCGCAAAGCTGCGCAAACCGCCGCGCGACTTCTCGTACACGCAGAACCGAGAGCTCAGCTGGCTACGCTTTGACAACCGCGTGCTCGACGAGGCTTTTGATGAGTCCGTGCCGCTGTTCGAGCGCCTTAAGTTCGTCTCGATCTTCGAGTCTAACCTCGACGAGTTTCTCATGGTGCGTGTGGGCGGCCTGTCCGATCTGGCAGAGCTCAAAAAACAGCCTGTCGACAATAAGAGCAATATGACCGCCTCCGAACAGGTCGATGCCGTCATGGCCGAAATGCCCGGGCTCCTTACCCGTTGGGAGTCCATCTTTAAGAACATCGAGGGCAAGCTCGACACCCTGGGCGTTCACCGCGCGCGTGTCGATTCGCTTACGCCCGAGGAGCGCACCTTTGTCACCCGCTACTTCCAGGCCTACGTGTCGCCGGTCATCTCACCGCTGGTGATCGACCCGCGCCACCCCTTCCCCAACCTGCGCAACGGCGCACTTTACCTGGCGTGCGGCCTGGACGGCGTCACCGACGAGGAAAGCCTGCTGGGCCTGATCGAGATTCCCGCTTCGATGAACCGCGTGGTCGAGATCCCCTCGCCCACCGGCACCTACTCCTACATTCTGCTCGAGGACGTCATCCTCGCCTGCCTGGACAGCTGCTTTGGCTCCTATAAGCCGCTCGACCGCGCGCTCATCCGCGTCACCCGCAACGCCGACATCGATCCGGACGGCGAGGGCGTCGAGGAGGAAGAGGACTACCGCCAGCATATGAAGCGCATCCTCAAGAAGCGCCTGCGCCTGCAGCCGGTAGTGCTCGCCGTCTCGGGCTCACTCGAAAAAGCAACGCTCAAGACTATCCGCAAGGCGCTCGAGCTCTCGCGTCGCTCGGTCTTTACCTGCGACATCCCGCTCAACCTGGACTATGTCTTTGGCATTGAGGGCAAGATTCCCGAGCACCTGCGCAACGAGCTGCTTTTTACGCCGTTTAAGCCGCAGCCCAACCCCACCATCGATATGACCCGCTCCATCCGCGAGCAGGTACTTCAGCACGACAAGCTGCTCTTTTATCCCTATGAGGCCATGAACCCCTTCCTGGATCTGGTGCACGAGGCCGCCTACGACCCCGAGTGCATCTCGCTGCGCATCACGCTCTACCGCGTGGCCAAGCAGAGCCGCCTGTGCGAGTCGCTGATCGATGCCGCCGAGAACGGCAAAGAGGTCACGGTGCTCATGGAGCTCCGCGCCCGCTTCGACGAGCAGAACAACATCGAGTGGGCCGAGCGTCTGGAAGAGGCAGGCTGCACCGTAATCTACGGCTCCGAGGGCTTTAAGTGTCACTCCAAGATCTGCCAGCTCACCTATCGCGAGGGCATGGCGCTTACACGCCTGACGCTGTTGGGCACCGGCAACTTTAACGAGAAGACGGCCAAGCTCTACAGCGACTTTATGCTCATGACCGCCCATCCCGGCATCGGCGAGGACGCCAACTTGTTCTTCCGCAACCTGTCGCTGGGCAACCTGCGCGGCGATTACCGCTTCCTGGGCGTGGCGCCGGTCGGCCTGAAGCCGCTCATCATGCGCGGCCTGGATCGCGAGATCCAGCGCGCCCTCGCCGGCGAGCCCGCCCGTGTGTTCTTTAAGCTCAACTCGCTCACCGACCGCGAGGTCATCGACAAGATCGCTGAGGCATCGTGCGCAGGAGTCTGCGTGGACATGATCATCCGCGGCATCTCTTGCCTCAAGCCGGGCGTTCCGGGCAAGACCGAGAACGTGCATGTCCGTTCTATCGTCGGACGCTTTTTGGAGCATGCGCGCGTTTACGCCTTTGGCGTGGACTCGGACATGATCTATCTGAGCTCGGCCGACATGATGACGCGCAACACCGAGCACCGCGTGGAGATCGCCTTCCCCGTGCTCGACCCCACCTGCCGTGCCCTGGTGCACGAGTACATGGGCATGCAGCTGCGCGACAACGTGAAGGCCCGCAGCCTCACGAGCGACGGCACCTGGGTTCCCGTGGAGCGCCACGAGGGCGAGAGGCCCTTCAACTCACAGGAAGCTCTGCTGGAGCGTGCCTATCGCAACGCCGAGGCGGCCGCGCAGCAGCGCGCACAGGAGAAGGAACGCGTGGCCGAAGAAGCTATTCAGGCCGAGGTTGAACATAGGGCAGTTGCCAAACCGGAGGCGGTTGCCGCTCCCCCGGTGAATGAGCCCGAGGCTGCCGCAGAGCCCGCCGTGGAGAAAGCGCCCGAGGTTCAGAAGGTCCAGGCAACCGTCATTGAGCCCGAGCCTGCACCTGAGCCTCAGCCCGAGCCGCAGATCGCCAAGCCCTCGTCCGAGACGAGCGCCCGTCGCGAGAAGCCCGCTGGCAAGACCAAGGCCATCGAGCGCCATCGCCCCGGTCGCGTGCGCATGGGTCTGGGCTTGATTGGCTTAGGCCTAAAGACGCTCATTACCGGCAAGACCAAATAGACGTTTGTAGAAGCGCCCCGTATTTGAGGAAAGCCTCGGATGCGGGGCGCTTTTCCCTGCTACCATGGTGCGGACAACAACGCGAATGACAGGCAGGAATATGAAGCTCACCATAGAATCGATGACGTACGGCGCCGACGGTCTGGCGCACGCCGACAACGGCAAGGCGGTCTTTGTGCAGGGCGCCGTAGCAGGCGACACCGTCGAGGCCGAGGTCGTGCAGGACGGCAAGTCGTTTATGCGCGCCCGCACCACCGAGATTCTGGAGCCGAGCCCCGACCGCATCCAGCCTCCCTGCCCCTTCGTGGGTATTTGCGGCGGCTGCTCGTGGGGCAATCTCTCGCGCACCGCGCAGCTTGCCGCCAAGGAGCAAAACCTGCGCTCCACGCTCGAGCGCATCGGCAAGTTCAGCCCCAATCAGGTCGATGAGCTGGTGCAGCCCATCCGCCGCACCAAGGACGACTGGGGCTACCGCAATAAAATCGAGCTCGAACCGACCGTCGTCAACGGTCGCGTTCGCCTTGGCATGCACGGCGTCGATCCCAGCAAGATCGTGACTGTTGATTCGTGCCCGCTGTTCGACAAACGCTTCCCTAAGGCACTCAAATCTGTCGTCGGCGCACTCAACTATCTGAGCGGTAGCCACGACTTGGGCCTTGAGCGCGTGGGCATTCGCGCCTCGCGCCGCACCAAGGCGCTCGAGGTCGCACTCTGGACGCCCACGGGCTCTTTCCCGCGCTCGCAGGTCTCGCGCGTGCTGGCAGACGCCGCTCATCCCACGAGCATCGTGCGCGTGATGAGCAAGGGCGAGAAGAAGGCCCGCCGCGTCTCCAAAGTCGAGATGCTCGCCGGCGAGGGCTCGTGGACCGAGAATATCACCGAAGGCCAGATGCGCTTATCTGCCCCGTCGTTTTTCCAGGTCAATACCAAGGGCGCCGAGATTTTGATTGAGCTCGTTATGGACGCCCTCGACCCGCAGGAAGACGAACTAGCCGTGGACCTGTACTGCGGTGCCGGCACCTTTACCCTGCCGCTCGCCCGCCGCTGTGATTTTGTCGCCGCCGTCGAGGCCTATGGCCCCGCCGTGCGCGACCTGCGCCGTAACCTGGAAATCAATAAGCTCGATAACGTCGACGTCATTGGCGGTGACGCCGTGCGCGAGTTCCCCGATCAGGATGCCGACGTTTTAGTGGTCGACCCGCCGCGCGCGGGCTTGGCACCCGAGGCCGTCGACCTCATCGCCAGCACAAGCGCCCGCGATGTCGCCTACGTGAGCTGCGACCCGGCCACCCTGGCGCGCGATCTCAAACGCTTTGTCGAGGAGGGCACCTTCTCCCCCGTCAAGATCACGCCAGTCGACCTGTTCCCGCAAACCTTCCACTGCGAAACCGTCGTCCACCTCAAGCGCAACTAGCGCCCTATCATTGCCCATAAAAATCATTCGGCGATTGAG
>URIE01000079.1 GCA_900547805.1 uncultured Collinsella sp. | reverse complement strand
CAAAGGCATCCCACATCTTGTCGTAATCTAAATAGGGATCACGGCAGTGAGGAGTGCAAACGATTCTGGTTACACCGGCCCGCTTGGCAGCCTCGAGCATCGCCAAGCTCTCTTCGAGATCGGCGGCGCCGTCGTCTACACCCGGCAAGATATGGCAATGAATGTCACGCATAGGTCAGCCTTAATCAACTAAACGTTTGCTCGGTTGGTGAAGATGCCCTTTTTGGAAGTGCCCTGATCGTCGGAGCCCTTCTTAACCTTCTTACCGTCCTTGGTGTAGTAAGAATAATAGTACTCGCTGGTCTCGGTCTCACAGTAATTCATGACGGTACCGATGAGCTTGACCTTCTCGGACTTCTTAAGCTGGGCGATAGCGTTGAGCGCCTCTTCGCGCTTGGTAAAGTCCTCGCGCACCACGAACAGCGCGCCGTCGGTCAAGCTGGCAATCTCGGCAGCATCGATGAAGGTGCCGACCGGAGGAGCATCGAAGATGACGTACTGGAACTTGGCGGACAGTGCCTTTACCAGCTTGGCAAAGCGATGGGAGACGATGATGTCGGCAGGATTGGGAATGTGCGGCTCGGCATCGAGGAAGTAGAAGTTCTTCTGACCCGTCTCGACAATTGCCTGGTCAATGGAGATCTGCTCGGAAAGGACCGCATAGAGTCCGCCGCGCGAACGAACGCCGAGCATATCGGAAAGGGACCTGCGGCGCATATCGGCCTCGACCAGGAGCACGGACTTGCCGCTCGTGGCGATTGCCTGAGCAAGGTTAATGGAAACCGTAGACTTGCCCTCGTTGGGAATCGAGGAGGTAACGGTGATGGTGCGAATGGGGTCATCCACGCTCGCAAAGCGGATGTTGGCCAGAAGGGTCTTGGCGGCATTCTGTACAACGAGCTTATCGGTGTTCTTTGCCTTAGCCATGCCTATTTACCACCTTTCATAGCCGGAATTCGGCCAACAACGGGAATACCCAGGAGCTCTTCTGCCTCTTCGGCACCGCGGATGCGGGTATTGAGCATGTCTGCCAAAACGACATAGGCAACTGCGATAAAGATACCGGCGAGGAACGCGACGGCAATATACAGCGTGCGCTTGGGGCCGCTGGGGGCTTCGGGGGTCTTAGCCTCGTCGATAACGTTGATGCTCTGGGCAGCGCCGACGTTCTGAGCGACCGTACTCACCGAGCTGGCAATGGCCTTTGCGACCTCAGCCGTCTCCTTGGCATCGGTGCCGGTAACCGAAAGCGTAATGACACGCGTGGTGGTCTCGGAGGAAACAGACACCTTGTAGTCATCCAAATCGGTGAGGCCCAGTTCTTTGGCGGCGCCGCTCTTAACGCTATCGCTATCCAGCAGCGTGGCGATATCGTTGGAAAGCATCTGGCTCGCCGAGAGATCGTTGTAGCTCATCTGACCGCTATCGTCGGTCTTGGCGAGAATGTACATGCTCGTCGTCGCGGTATAGGTGTTGTCCATCGCAACGAAGGACACGATGCCCATGGCGATCGCGCAGACCACCGGAAGGGTGATGACCAGCTTGAGGTGCTTCTTCAGCAGCTGGAACAGTTCGAGAAGGGTCATGCAGCTTGCCTTTCATTTCCCCAGTTCGGATTGACAAAACTGTCCGTATGTTATCGCATCTTTTTACCGAGACCAAACTCTATACATAAGAAACAGGCTCTCCTGTAAAAATGTCGGAAGCAATCGTAAAATTGCACAACAACGCCGCACCCGAAAGTCAAATGCGGCGTCTACATCAATATCTATGTTGTATCGCTATGCGAATGGCTCGTCCTGCTGTATGGGAAACGTCACCGTAATGGTGGTTCCCACGCCCAACTCGCTCGACAGATCGAGCGTGGCGTGATGATACAGGGCCGCATGCTTGACAATGGCAAGCCCCAAGCCGGTTCCGCCGCGCGCCTTGGACCTACTCTTGTCCACGCGATAGAACCGCTCAAATACCTTGCCCTGTTCTTCAGGCGCGATACCGATTCCCGTGTCGGCGACAGCGAGGAACGGATGGCCTTCGTCGTTGGTGCCGCACTGCAGCGTAACCGTACCGCCGGGCCGATTGTAGCGGATGGCGTTGCTTGCCAGATTATAGATGAGCTCGTCGACCAAGCGCGACACGCCTTCGATGACCACAGGCTTGGTCTCATGACTTATCGTCACATTCGCCTGACGGGCAACCTGTTCAAGACGCTGCTCAACCGCGTAGATCGCACGCGAGAGCTCAATAGGCTCCGTGGACCCAATGGGCACTGCCTCGCCTTCAGTTGCACGTTCGGCCTCGTCCAAGTTAGACAGCGTAAGGATGTCGTTGACAAGCGCTGCCAAGCGGCCCGCCTCACGATAGATGCGACCGCCAAAGTTGCGCAGGTCGTCCTCGCCCTCGACCATGCCATTTGCGATGAGCTCGGCATAGCCCGAAATCGCCGTAAGCGGCGTCTTGAGCTCATGGGTGATATTCGCCGTGAACTCGCGGCGCATACGGTCGTTGTCCGCTAGCACCGCCATTTGGCGCTTGAGTTCCTGGCGCTGCGACTCGATACGCTCAAGCATGGGGACCATCTCGGCATAGGCGTGCTCATAGCTACGGCGTGGGTGATCCAAATCCACCTCTTGCAACGGCGCGATGATGGCACGGGACTCACGGCGCGCCATAAAAAACGAGAGTACTGCACCCGCTGCTGCGATAAGCAGCATCGGCGCCAGCATCGACAGCAAAATCGCCGCAACACCAGGCTGGGCCTGCGCCAAGCGGACGACCTGGCCGTTATCAAGGGTGACGGCGCGATACAGCATAATCTCGTCGAGTGTAGAGCTTGCGCGCTCCGCGGAACCCGAACCACTCTCAAAGGCCTCGATGACCTCGGGGCGATCGCCATGGTTGGGCAGTGTGGAAGGCGACGCCTCGTTGTCGTAGGCAACAGATCCGTCCTTATTGATCAGCGTGATACGAAGATCCTCGCGATCGAGGCTTCGCAAGAACGGAATGGGCTCCTGCTGCTCGTCGAGAGCGGCAGCAATGAGCTCGGTTTCCTGCGCCAGATTGGCACTCGTGGCATCCGCCAAAGTGTTTTGCACAAAGAACGCGCCCAGCACCGTAAACGCCACGATAACCGCCATGGCGCAGACAAAGATCGTCACAAAAACGCGGTGCGACAGCGTATGTTTTCCCTGGGGGGCGAAGACCACGGGTTACTCCTCCGATGCGGTGGCCGCGGTGTCGTCGCCTTCGGCACCATCACCGGCAGAAGGCTCGGCCAGGCGATAACCCACGCCGCGCACGGTCTCGATGGCGCTGGCATGCTCGCCCAGTTTTTGACGAAGCGTCTGCACGTGCACGTCAACGGTGCGCGAACCGCCGTCGAAGTCCCAGCCCCACACGCTCTGCAGCAACGACTCGCGGGTAAAGACCACGCCGGGCTTGCGCATGAGGTACTCGAGCAGGTCGAACTCGCGCAGGGTGAGCTTAAGCGGCTCGCCGGCAACGGTCACCTCGCGATGGCTGGGCGAGAGCACGATGTCGCCCACGCTGAGCACATCGCTCGCCTGCTTGACCATGCCGCCGCGACGCAGCAGTGCGCGGCAGCGGCTCGCAAGCTCCATGAGCGAAAACGGCTTAGTCAGGTAATCGTCGGCACCGCCATCGAGTGCCATCACCTTGTCGAGCTCGGTGTCCTTGGCGGTAAGCATCATGATGGGCACCGTCGCCGTCAGGCGATCGGCACGCAGACGACGCATAATCGCCAAGCCATCGGTGTCGGGCAGCATGATATCGAGCAGCACAGCATCGGGCACCCGTCGTGCCACGGCAGCTTTAAACTCGCCATCACACGAAAAGCCCTCGGCCTCGATTCCCTGCTTGCGCAGAGCATAGACCGTCAAATCCCTGATGTTGTCGTCGTCCTCGACGTAGTAGATCATGTTGAACCCCTTTGCGGCCGGTATGACCGCATCTTAACCCTAAAGGCGCCTGCACTCGATAGTATCAGCCAAAACGGCCCGTCAAATAATCCGCCGTGCGCGGATCGGTCGGATTCTTAAAGAGCTGCGCGGTGGGCGCGTGCTCCACCAGCTCGCCCAACAAGAAGAACGCAACCGAATCGGAAATACGCGCGGCCTGCTGCATGTTGTGTGTAACGACCACCAACGTGCACGTCTCCTTGAGCTCGCAGGCCAGCTGCTCGACCACCAGCGTCGACACGGGATCGAGGGCGCTCGTGGGCTCGTCCATCAGCAGAATGTCGGGCTGCACGGCCAGAGCACGGGCGATACACAGGCGCTGCTGCTGCCCGCCCGAAAGACCCAGGCCCGACTCCTTGAGCTTATCCTTGACCTCGTCCCACAATGCGGCGCGGCGCAGGGAGTCCTCGACAAGCTCATCGAGCACGGCGCGATCGCGCACGCCCATGCCGCGCGGACCATAGGCCACGTTGTCGTAGATGCTCATGGGAAACGGGTTGGGGCGCTGGAAGACCATGCCCACGCGCTGACGTAGGCGGCAGATGTCGTAATCGCCTAGGATATTCTGGCCGTCGAGCGCAATCTTGCCCTCGATGCGGCAATCCTTGATGCCATCGTTCATGCGGTTAAAGCAGCGCAGCAGCGTGGACTTTCCGCAGCCCGAAGGCCCGATGAACGAGGTGATCTGCTTGTCGCGGATTTTGATGTTCACGTCCTTGAGCGCATGATGGTCGCCATAGAACAGGTCGAGGCCCTCAACATCGATGCGCGTCGGCGAGGCGGCAAGGTCCTCTGCCGTGGGGCGAGTCGCATCCCCAACCTCGCGCTCATGCGCGGCCTCGGCCTGCGCTTCCATGAGTTCTTCAAGCTCCGTGGGCTCCACAGCCGCAGCAGCCGTCATACCGCATACCTCCATATCGATATCAATTCAGCAGTATCGATAGTAGGAATTGCGGCTCATACGCACGTGAGCGCATTGTCAAGTGTTTGTAAGGGCAGCCTGGCTATGCGGCGGGCAACTCGATGGTGAATACCGTGTGCTCGGGCGTCGATTCGCACGCAACGGCGCCGCCGTGCGCCGCGACAATCTCCTTGGCAATGGCAAGGCCCAGACCGGCACCGCCACGATTGGTCGCACGAGCCGCATCCAGACGGTAAAATTTCTCAAAGATCACCTTGAGCTTTGCCGCCGGAATCGGATCGCCCTGGTTGATAAAACGCACCCGCACGCCGCCATCATCCATGCGCCTCGCCTCAATCGTGATCGTCGAGCCTTCGTAGCTATAGGCGACGGCGTTTTTCATAATGTTGTTGAAGACGCGGGCCATCTTGTCGCCATCCACGAGCACCGTCAGGTCCTCGCACACATCAACTTGGGCCTCCTTATACTGCTCGTTGAGGATGGGATAGAACTCGTCGGCCACCTGTGCCAGCAACAATCCCAAGTCAACGTAACCACGCGTGAGCACGATGTCGTGAAAGTCGAAGCGCGTGATGTCGAAGAACTCCTCAATGAGCGCATCGAGCCGATGCGCCTTGTCGAGCGCCACACCCGTAAATCGAGCACGCTGCTCAACCGGCAGATCGGGTGCCTCCTGCAACAGCGAAAGATAGCCCACCACGCTGGCGAGCGGGGTGCGCAAGTCATGGGCAAGGTAAGTGACTAGATCGTCCTTACGATGCGACTCATCGCGCAAAGCCTGCTGGACCTTGTGCTCGCTATCGCGCACGCTGTTGAGTGCGCCCTCGACCTCAAGAAAGTCACCGTCGATGTTGTCCCACGCGTCGGGGTGATCGATCAGGCGATCCTGGATACGGGCGGCAAGCACGCGGTCGGCATGCTGTTCCCCCTGCTCATAGCCCTGGTAGTACAGCGCGCGACCGCAAAAGAACAGAACACACACGGCAAGCGCCAAGACAAAGCCGAGCATATTGAACACAAAGGCAGCGTCGAACAGCACCGGCCCCTCGATGCCGCCGAGCGCCATGGCACCGATCGCCAACGTAATAGCCCATGCGGCCCCGCCAATCACCACGCAACGGCGTACGATTTCAAAGCGATCGATCAGTAAAAAGCCGATGAGCAGCACCGCCAGGATGCCGACGATGTTGTCAATGCCGATCAGCAGCAGGCTCAGCAAAAAGAGCAGCACCGTCGCGAGCGCGCGATTGTCGACAACCGACCTTACATGCTCAAAAAGTCGATCGGGCACCTCAAACGCCTGCCCGTTGCTATTTGTCATATCCGTTTTCCTCACAAACAAAGGCTTTATTCGATGATGTAGCCGACGCCCCAGACGTTCTTGATAAAGCGCGGCTTTTGAGCATCGTCGCCGATCTTTTCGCGCAGATGGCGAATGTGCACCATCACCGTGTTGTTGGAGCCGGGCATAAAGTCCTCATTCCACACCGCCCGGAACAGGTCCTCGACCGCCACCACGCTGCCACGATGCTCAGCCAAATACAGCAAGATGGAATACTCAATAGGCGTGAGGCGTACCGGCGCGCCGTCTACCGCCACGGCGCGGGCGTCACGGTTGATCTCGAGACCGTCGAGCTGAATAAGCGGGGACTCGATCGCTTGCGCACGGCTGCCGTAGCTGGTGTAACGGCGTAGCTGAGCACGCACACGCGCGATCAGCTCCAGTGGGCGAAACGGTTTGACGACGTAATCGTCCGCGCCGAGCGAAAGTCCCTCAATCTTGTCTTGCTGGGCATCGCGCGCCGTCAGCATAATCACGGGATAGGTATGGCTGGCACGGATGGTACGGAGCAGCTCAAAGCCATCGATATCGGGCAGCATGACATCTAACAGCGCCAGATCAAACTCTTGCTCCAAGATCGCCTTGGCCGCATCGGCTCCGCTGTAGGCGATCTGAACATCAAAGCCCTCTTTTGTAAGGTAGATGCCAACCAGGTCGGCGATGGCCTTCTCATCGTCGACCACCAAAATGCGCTCGTTCATGCGTGCTCCTCTCGCGCTCCATTATGCCCGAGGGGACGCTCGGCACACACAACAAGCGCGGGCGATTAAGTCGACCTTAAGCACCAACATGTCCGTTCGGGCGCAGACGCAGCCCGCGTACGCACGCGATGACCGCTATCACCGCCAAACGATATACTCTAGAGCCAGAAGAGACCATCCCGTCGAAAGCGAAATCTGTGAAGTCACTCACCTCTTTTGCAAAGCGTTCCACCAAGCTGGCCGCCGGCTTTGCCTGTGCCATCGCCCTTGCTATTGGCGTACCCACCGTTGCCGGCGCCCAAGTGCTCACGACCGACAACGTGCGCGGCAAAACCGCCGACGCGCGCGGCATCACGGCAGAGAACCTACCCGATATCGATGCGACCAATGCCCTCGTCATGGGCAAAGACGGCACCGTCTACTATGCCCGCAATGCCGACAAACAGGTCAAGATCGCCTCGATCACCAAGGTAATGACTGCAATCCTGACCGTCGAGAACTGCAAGATGGACGAGAAGGTGACGGTGAGCAACGCCGCGGCCACCGTAGGCAACTCGACTGCCGGCTTGCTCGAAGGCGACCAGCTCACCGTGGAGCAGGCCCTGCGCGGATTGATGATTCCCTCGGGCAACGACGCCGCCATCGTGCTTGCCGAGTACGTGGGCAAAAAGATCGACCCCAAGACCAAGGACGCCGAGGCGACGTTCGTTAAGGCCATGAACGAGCGCGCCAAGAAGCTCGGCTGCACCGGCACGGTCTTTGAGAACCCGCATGGTTTGGACTTTGATGAGTGGGCTGGCGACATGCACTCGACTGCACACGACGTGGCGCTGATGGTGCAGGAAGCTATGAAGAACGACACGATCCGTGAGGTCGTAGCGAGCGAGGATTCCTGGATTGAGGTCACCGGTGCCGACGGCTCCGACCATTCGCATTCCATGGACACGCACAACTATCTGCTGGGCCAGGATGGCAACATCGGCGGCAAGACCGGCACGACCGACGATGCCGGCTATTGCTTCGCGGGCGCTTACAACCGCGACGGGGACGAGGTCTACACCGTCGTTTTGAACTCCACCACCACCGACCAGCGCTTTACCGATACCGCCGCCCTTGCCAACTGGTACTACGGCCACAAGGTAACGGTCGTGATCGCCAACACGCAGGAAAAGACCGCCAACGGCAACCCGCTCATGGCACGCATTAGCCAGACCGACTGGACGGATAAGACCATCGACGCCACGCTTGCCGACCCCACGGCGCAGGCGACCGTCTTTTCACTTGCCGGAGAGGTGACCGAGAAGGTTACCTACGACGACCTTTCGGGCACAGTGCACGTGGGTGACAAGGTAGGCAGCATCACGCTCAAGCAGGACGGCACCAAGATCGCCGTCATGGATTTGGTTGCAGACGAGGAAGGCTCGGGGCCGAATCCCATTGAGTGGCTGCTTGTGAAGCTCGACCGTCTGGGCCGCCGCATCGACAACCGCCCGCTCACGGCCGAAAGCGAAACCGTGGCCAAGGCGCCCGAGGTGTAGGGCCAGAGAAACGAAACGCTCGCTGAAAGGAGGTGTCCGAAAGGACGCCTCCCTTTTTGGGGTTCGAATCCCCAGCTAACGTAGCTGATATTAAAAAAGGGCCCCAAATGGAACCCTTCTTTAAAGTTAAACTGGCGGAGAGCTGGGGATTCGAACCCCAGATGCCCTTTTGGGGCATACTCGCTTAGCAGGCGAGCACCTTCGGCCTCTCGGTCAGCTCTCCGTAACAGCCGTTCTATAGTAACCAAACAGTCGAGGATGGGCAAGGGGGAATTTTGAGGCGATTCCTTTTTGCCTGCACGCATCTCAACCCATTATCTCAATCTGTAACAGTTACAGGACAAAACTGGGTCCAGATGTTACAGATTTAGACAAACGAGCAGCCCCTTTGACCAAAGTCTCAATCTGTAACAGTTGCGGGCTAAATCTTGGTCCAGATGTTACAGATTG
>URIE01000078.1 GCA_900547805.1 uncultured Collinsella sp. | reverse complement strand
CACGCAAAGGAAAGCACTTAATGTGCTTTCCGTCTTGCGCAGGACTGTAGAGCAGGAAACTTTACCCGCGGCCCCCGCCGGGAACAGCAAAAGGGCGACCCCTGTCCGGAGTCGCCCTTGCGGTGCTGGTTATGTACGGCTGTTACTCGGCGTCGTGGTGACGGCGGGGCTTGCGGCCTCCGTTGTCGCCGGGACGGCGCGGACGGTCGCTGCGCTCAGAGCGCTCGCGACGCGGACGCTCACGGCGCTGGAAGTGCTCGCCGTCGCCCTCGGAGGCACCCTCGGCGCGAGCCGGGGCCTCGGGCTTATCCAGGCGATCGAGCGAAATCTTGCCGCGATCGTCAACCTCGATGACGACGACCTTGACCTCGTCGCCCACGTTGAGGACGTCCTCGACCTTCTCCACGCGACCCTTGGCAACACGTGAGATGTGCAGCAGGCCGTCCTTACCGGGCAGCAGGTTCACGAAAGCGCCGAACGGCTGGATGGAGACAACGCGACCGGTGTACTCCTCGCCCGGCTCGGGAACCTTGATGATGAGCTTGATGCGCTCGACGGCCTGGTCGACGGACTCGCCGGTGCCGCCGACAAAGACGGTGCCGTCCTCCTGGATGTCGACCGAAGCGCCGGTCTCGTCCTGGATGCCGCGGATGACCTTGCCGCCAGAACCGATGACATCGCGGATCTTGTCGGTCGGAACCTGAATGGAGACGATGCGCGGAGCGGTGCTGCGCGTGGTGTGGCGCGGCTCGGGGATCACATCGAGCATCTTCTGCAGGATGTAGGCACGACCCTCCTTGGCCTGCTGCAGAGCGCGGGCCAGGATGTCGAAGGTGAGGCCGGTGGCCTTGTTGTCCATCTGCAGGGCGGTGATGCCCTCGGTGGTACCGGTGACCTTAAAGTCCATGTCGCCCAAGAAGTCCTCGAGACCCTGGATGTCGGACAGGACCACGGTCTTGCCCTCCTCCTGGATCAGGCCCATGGCGATACCGGAGACCGGGCGCTTAATGGGCACGCCGCCGTCCATAAGGGCGAGCGTGGAACCGCAGGTCGAAGCCATCGAAGAAGAGCCGTTGGACTCCATGACCTCGGAGACCACGCGGATGGCGTAGGGGAACTCGTTCTCGTCGGGGAGCACCGGAAGCAGGGCGCGCTCGGCCAGGTTGCCGTGGCCGATCTCGCGGCGCTTGGGGCTGCCCATGCGGCCGGTCTCGCCGGTGCAGAAAGGCGGGAAGTTGTAGTGGTGCATGTAGCGCTTGCCCTCGGTGGGCTCGATGGTATCCAGACGCTGGCCCTCGTTGAGCATGCCGAGCGACAGGACGGAGAGCACCTGAGTCTGGCCGCGCTGGAACAGGCCGGAGCCGTGAACGAGCGGCAGGTAGTTGTCCTTCACCATGATGGGACGGATCTCGTTGGCGGCACGGCCGTCGACGCGCTCACCGGTCTCGACGACCATGGTGCGCATGGCCTTCTTCTCGAGCTTCTTGAGCGCCACGGGGATCTCGCGCTCCCAAGCGGCCTGCTCCTCCTCGGTAAACTCGGCACGGATGGACTCCTTCAGAGCCTCGACCTTGCCGATACGGGAGAGCTTGTCGGCATCGCGAAGCGCGGCTGCCATCTCGTCGTAGTGGGCGAAGATGCGCTCCTGGACCTCCTCGACGGGCTGGTCGAGCGGGTACTCCTTCTTGACGATGGAGCCGTTGACCTGCTCCCACTCGGCGACGAACTCGTCCTGAGCCTGGCAGAAAGCGGCAAGGGCCTCCTGGCCAAACTTCATGGCGGCGAGCATGTCGTCCTCGGAGATCTCCTCGGCGCCGGCCTCGACCATCGAGATGAAGTCGGCGGATCCGCCCAACTCCAGGTCCAGATCGGAATTCTCGCGCTCCTCGTAGGTGGGGTTGACGATAAACTCGCCGGTCTCCACGTTACGGCCGATGCGCACGCAGGCAAGCGGGCCCTCGAAGGGCACGCCGCCGAGCGTCATGGCAAGGGAAGCGCCCATGACGTTGATGACGTCGAAGGGGTTGACCTGGTCGGCGACGAGCGAGGTGGCGACGATGTGCACCTCGTTGCGGAAGCCATCCGGGAAGCTCGGGCGAATCGGGCGATCGATCATGCGGGCCGTGAGCGTGGCCTTCTCGCTGGGACGGCCCTCACGCTTGAGGTAGCCACCCGGGATGCGGCCGGCTGCGTACATCTTCTCGTTGAAGTCGACGGTCAGCGGGAAGAAGTCGTAGTTCTTGCGCTCCTTGGAGACGACCACGGTGTCGAGCATCGTGGTGTCGCCCTGCTTGACCAGGCAGGCGCCGGTGGCCTGCTTGGCAAGCTCGCCCGACTCAAAGGTGTAGGTCTTGCCGTACAGCTCAAAGGTCTTGGATACGAGTGTCATTGTTCTCCTTTACCCCACAGGCCCCTTGCCTGCGGGCTTCTCATGTGACGCGGGCCCCCTGCCCCCGCCACGCTTCAGAGCGTGATTGTTCACGCCCTTACACAAAAAGAGCGCCCCGCTGCGCAGGACGCTCTTAGCACGTACAAATCCTACTGGATGTTGTCGCGGATGCCCAGAGCCTTGATGAGCTCACGGTACTCGACGATGTCGTTCTTCTTGATGTAGGAGAGAAGACGACGACGACGGCCGACGAGCATGAGCAGGCCACGACGGGTGTGGAAGTCCTTCTGGTGGGACTTCATGTGCTCGGTCAGCTCCTTGATGCGCTCGGACAGGATGGCGACCTGAACCTTGGGGTTGCCGGTGTCGACCGGGGTGTTACCGAACTGGGCAGTCAGCTCAGCCTTGCGCTCTTTGGAAACAGTCATTGTTTCACCTTTCGTTTTACGTCGCCCACGGGCGACTCGATTCGCCTCGGACTGGGAAGCCGCCGGTGGAGCGAGCAACCAAGGTCGAGGTACCAACAGGCCGATATGTTACCACAAGCAGCCCGCGCCTGCGCATCATCACCGACCCAACATGAATTCCATCGCACGGAGGCGCTGGTCGGTATGCGTCGCCGCCCACACATGCGAAAGCCCGAGTAAGAACGCCGCCGTATGCGGGTCGATTTTCTCGGCCATAAGCGCATCGAAGGTCATCGACATGAGGGCGCGCAGCCACGCGACCTCACCGGTCGACACCAGCTCGGCACCCGGAACGCTCGACGCGCACGACCCGCACATGAGACCGCCCGCCTGGGGCGAAAAATACAACAGCATGGGGTCTCCGCACAGCACGCAGGCCGAAAAATCGGGTCGATAGCCAACGTGCGACAGCAGCTTAAAGACATATGCCGCCACAAGTAGGTCCATATGAGCCGTGTCGAGCCCGCTGCCCACCAGGGCAAGAGCTCGCTGCGTTATAGCAAAGGTAAACGGGTCCTCGGCGTCCTCGAACGAGCACACGCGCGCGACCTCGACGATCGCGCTTGCGGCGCAGGTCGTCTCGTAATCGGGCGCAGCGCCGAGCGGCGCCTCCATAAGCTCGGCCTGGGAAACCACGTCGAGTGACCGTCCATGTGCAAGCAGCATATCGACCGTACAGAACAGCTCGCAGCGCGCAGCCAGGCGTCCGCCGGGTTTGCGGGCGCCCTTTGCCACGGCGCGAACCTGCCGCCCCCGCTCGTCAAGCATCGTCAAGATCAGGTCGGTCTCTTTGAGCTTCGTCTTGTCGAGGACGAGCACCTTGGTGCGATATGTCCGGGAGCCTGCCATGCGCGCCGCGCGTCCTTAGTCCTCGGCGTTGTAGCCAAAGCGGCGAATCTGAGCCTCGTCGTCGCGCCAGCCGGCCTTGACCTTCACGTCCAGCTCCAAAAAGACCTGCGTGCCAAAGATGCGCTCAAGATCGCGACGGGCGTCGATACCGATATGCTTGATCATCTCGCCGCCCTTACCGATGATGATGCCCTTTTGGCCCTCGCGCTCGACGTAAATGGTGGCGTGCACGCGCAGCACCTTCTTGGTCTGCTCGAGCGCATCGCAGATCACGCCAACGGAGTGCGGAATCTCATCACGGGTGCGGCGCAAAACCTTCTCGCGCACAAACTCGGCAACGAGCGTCTCATCGGAAGCATCGGTACCCATGTCCTCGGGGAACCAACGCGGACCCTCGGGCAAAAAGTGCGCAACGGTCTCGATAAAGGCATCGACGTTGAAGTTCTTGACCGACGACGTCACGATCTCGTCGTCATATTCCATGAGTTCGTGGGCTGCCTTAAGCTGCTCCATGACCTGTGCGGGGTCGGCCTCATCGGCCTTGGTGAGCACCAGGACCTTCTTGCAACGAGCGCATCTGACACGCTCGGCAACCCAGGCGTCTCCCCTGCCGATGGGCTTGGTGGCATCAATCAAAAACGCGACGACGTCGACATCGTTCAACTCGAACAGTGCGCTCTTGTTGAGCTCGGACCCCAGGCCGTCCTTGGGCTTATGAATACCCGGGGTATCGACAAAGACCAGCTGGTAGCCGGGGCGGTTGACGACGGCGCGCATGCGGCGGCGGGTCGTCTGGGCCACCGGCGAGGTGATGGCGACCTTTTTGCCATAGCAGGCGTTGAGCAGCGTGGACTTGCCGGCGTTGGGGCGTCCGACCAGGGCCACGAAGCCGCTGCGAAAACCGGGCTCCACGTCGCCAAAGCCCGCGAGGTTGTCGTCCTCGTCGCACAGGGCGTCGAGCTCCTCATCGCTCATGCCCTCAAACGGGTCGAACTCCTCGACATCCTCGAGCTCCTCGGTATCCACCGCGTCCAGGGACTCGTCGTCCAAAATCTCATCGGTAGGCTGCATATTGTCGGACATGGGAATCCCTTTCTAAATAAAGCCGAGCGCGTGGGCAAATACCAGCAAGCCCACAATCGCGGCGGTGATGGAAAGTATGTATACGGAAGCGGCGGCGATGTCCTTCGCACGCTTGGCCAGCGGATGGAGCTCCTGGGTCGCCAGGTCGACGATGGCCTCCATAGCGGTGTTGCACAGCTCGCCGTGAATCACCAGGCCACAGCAGATAATAACCGTGGCCCACTCGGCAATATCGAGCCCCACGATGCAGCCGGCAATGACGGTGCACACGCCTGCCACGAGCATGACCTTAATGTTGCGCTCGGTCTTGACGGCGGTGACGAAGCCCTCCATGGCGTAGGAAAACGACTTTAAGAAGGACGGATGGTCCTTGTTCGATCCGGGAATCATAGACGGCTCCTAGTCGTGGGCGTGGTTGGTGACGGGGCCGACGTGGACTAGCTTAGGGTCCTCGCCGCGCTCGAGCGCCAGATCGCGCAGGATGGCGTCCTCGCGGGCCTCCATGACCTCGGCCTCGTCGTCCTCGATATGGTCATACCCCAGCAGGTGCAGCATGCCGTGTACGAGCATCAGGCGGCACTCGTCGGCAGGGCTATTGCCAAAGCCGGGGGCCTGACGGGCAATGACCTGCGGGGCCAAGATGATATCGCCGAGCTCGAGCGTCTCGTCGGCGGGAATATCCTCGTCAAAGGCCGAGTCGCATTCAAACGAGAGCACATCGGTGGTGCGGTCGATACCGCGCCACTCGTGGTTGAGCTCGTGCATCTCGTCCTCGTCGACATACGAAAGGGAAATCTCGACTCCACGTTCAACGCCCTCGGCGGCAAGCACAACCTCGCAGATGTGCTCCACCTCCTGCGCGTCGAGCAGCGTATCGAGCTCGGCATCGTTGCTGATCAATACACTCAACGGGACTCCTTTCGGTCGCGCGGGCGCTGCTCGCGCACGTCATCATAAGCTTCATATGCCTCGACGATACGACCCACCAGGGCATGGCGCACCACGTCGGCACGCTCGAGGTGAGAAAATGCGACATCGTCGACACGACCCAAAATCTGCTCAACGTCAGCAAGACCGCCACGACGACCCACCAGGTCGCGCTGGCTCAGGTCGCCGGTAATCACGAACTTGGAGTTGAACCCAAGGCGTGTCAGGAACATCTTCATCTGCTCGGGCGTGGTATTTTGCGCCTCGTCGAGCACCACGAAGGCATCACTCAGCGTGCGGCCGCGCATGTAGGCAAGCGGGGCGATCTCGATCACGCCACGCTCCATAAGCTCATCGGTGCGCTCGCGATCCATCATGTCAAAAAGGGCGTCGTAGAGCGGACGCATGTAGGGATCGATCTTTTCCTCGAGGGTACCGGGCAAAAAGCCCAGGTTCTCCCCCGCCTCGACAACCGGACGCGTCAAGATCAGACGGCCCACCTCGTGGCGCTTGAGCGCGGCAACGGCGAGCGCCATGGCCAGATAGGTCTTACCGGTACCGGCTGGACCCAAGCCAAAGGTGATGGTATGCGAGCGAATGGCATCCACGTAGCGCTTTTGCCCGAGCGTCTTGGGACGAATGACGCGGCCGCGATACGAAAGCAGCACGTCATCGCGAAGCGACGTAGCCTCGTGCTCACCGTCGCGCAGAACGGCCAGACAGCGCGAGACATCGTCGGCAGAAAGCGTGCGCCCGGCAGCAGCCTCACGAAAGGCATGTTCGAAAAAACGCGCCACGAGTTCGACCTCATCCGGGTCACCGCTCACGGCGATGCTATCGCCACGGGCGACCACATGGGCGCGAACCAAGCTCTCGAGCGCACGAAGGACGCCGTCGCCGGCGCCCAAAACGCACGAGGGATCAATTCCCTCGGGAACGGTAAGTCTAATCTTCGAGGCTTCCATGAACCTCCCTGCGCGCATGGACCAAGCCGGAATCATCGACTCCGATGATAGCAACATCGAGCAGGCACGGGGCTGTAAGTCCACAGGTATCGTCAAGACGGGCATGATGGAACGAACCGAGCGTCAGGTTGTCGCCGTACTCGAGGACGGCACGCTCGATGGTGCCTACACGGTGACGGGCATCGGCAACAGCGAGCTCCTGCGCTGCGGCTCGCATACGACGACTACGCTCGGCCATGACCTCGGGAGCCACCTGGTCGGGCATATCGGCGGCAAGGGTGCCGGGACGCTTGCTGTACCGGAACACGTGCATGCGCGAGAAGCCCACGCGACGACAGAGCGCCAGCGACTCCTCGAACTCCTCATCGGTCTCGCCGGGAAAGCCGACGATGACGTCACACGAAAGCGATGCCTGCGGCAGGTTGGCACGGATCATGCGCACCGTGTCCTCAAATGCCTCGGCGCTATAGGGACGGCCCATGCGATGCAGCGTCCTTGTGCAACCGGACTGAACGGGCAGATGTAAAAACGGAGCGATACGCTGCGGATAGCGCGCCATCACCTTGAGCAGGCGCTCGGAGATGTCCATGGGTTCGACCGAAGAGATACGCACGTGAGCAATCTCGGTGCGCTCCATGATGGCCTGGAGCAGCTCGTCGATCTCGACATGCTCGTCGGTCGCGCTCTTGCCGTCATAGGCGCCCAGGTTCACACCGGTCAGCACCACCTCGGGCACGCCCGCCTCATGAGCCTCACGGACCTGCTCGAGCACGGACTCGACGGGTACAGAGCGCTCGGGACCGCGGGCCTTCCACACGATGCAGTAGGTGCAGCGATGGTTGCAACCGTCCTGGATCTTCACGCCCAGGCGCGAGCGACCGAGCGCGTCGACCACCTCGCCGTCGCTGCAAGCGGGAACGCTATCGGACTCGACGCCCAATACTTCGCAGACGCGTTCGGCGACATCAATCTTGGACGGCTCGGCGATCACGCGATCCGAAAGCTCCAGCAGCTCCTCGGGATGCAAATTGACCACACAACCGGTCACGACCACATAGGGCTCGCCCGGATAGGCAAGTGCATGACGAACGGCCTTACGGGTCTTGGCCTCGGCCTCGCCCGTTACAGCGCAGGTGTTAATGACGATCAGCTCGGCATCTTGAGGCTCCACCATCGCAAAACCCAGGCGCATAAGATCGGCAGTGATACGGTCGGACTCAACCCGGTTGACGCGGCAGCCGAGGTTGACAACAGAGATATGGGGTGCGAGCACACGTGCTCCTTAATCGAGGATGTCGTCGAGGGCACTCTTGATACGGTCGGTCACCGATTTCTTGCCGAGCGCGACGTCATCGCCCGACTCGGCGGCAAAGGCCTCGAGCAGCTCGCGCTGCTTGTTGGAAAGATTGGTGGGAACGACCACGCGCAGCTGCACGACCAGACGACCGCGCGAGCCGCCACCGCCAATGCGCGGCATGCCAAAGTTGTTCACGCTCACGGTATCACCGTACTGCGTGCCGGCGGGGACCGTCACCTTGACGACCTCGTCGGGCATAATGCCCTCGACCTCGATCTCGCAGCCGAGCGCGGCCTGCGCGATCGAGATATCGCTCACGAGGTACAGGTCATCACCGTTGCGCTTAAAGCGCTCATGGTCGGCAACGCGCACGTTGACAATCAGGTCGCCCGAAGGCTCGCCGCGAAGGCCGGCCTCGCCAAAGCCGCTCACACGCAGCTGGCGACCGGTCGAAACACCGGCGGGAATATCGATGTCGATCTTTTCGTGCGAGGGGGTGCGGCCCTGGCCATCGCAGGTCTCGCAGGGATGGTCGATAACCGTGCCCTCGCCGTGGCAGTCGGGACAAGGCGAGGAGGACTGAACCTGGCCCAGAAACGAACGCTGGACCGTCGTGACATAGCCTGTGCCATGGCAGCGGCTGCACTGCTTTTCCTGCGCACCCTCAGCCCTACCGGTACCGTTGCAATCATCGCAGGGGGCAAGGCGATCGTAGCTGATCGTCTTTTTGCATCCAAGCGCCGCTTCCTCGAGCGTAACCGAAAGCGAGATGGCCATGTCGCGGCCGCGACGACGCTCGCGGCGGTTACGAGCGCCACCGCCGGCGCCACCGCCAAAGAACGACGAGAAGAGGTCGTCCATGCCCATGCCGCCAAAGATATCGTTGATGTCGACATAGCCAGAACCACCGGGGCCGTCGGGCGAACCGTAGCGATCGTAATTTGCACGCTTCTGCTCATCGGAAAGAACGGAATAG
>URIE01000077.1 GCA_900547805.1 uncultured Collinsella sp. | reverse complement strand
GGCTCAGGCGCAGGCTCGGGCTCCGGTTCCGGCATGGGCGCAGGCTCGGGCTCAGGCTCAGGCTCAGGCTCGGGCTCGGGCGCAGGCGCCGGCGCCGCAGCGGAATCGGATACGGGCGCTGCGTCGGCGCTAAAACCAGCCGGAGCGGACTTCTTCTCGAAGGGCAACATAAAAGTCAGGACGTCGTCCTTATCCTCATCGGCCCACTCGCTTGCGTAGCGTGCAACCCAATAGCCAACGGCGCGATGCTTGAGCATGTTGCCAAAGACCGTGAGGAATACCGTGACAAACGCCGTCAGCACCAAGAACAATACGAGCGTGATGCCACCGCCGGTAACAAGCGCCTCAATAGCCGTAGGACGGTAGTAGTAGCTATACATACCGACAGAGGCAATGGTGCCAAAGACGAACGTCAGGATCCAGGTGACAACGTTGGCGACCAGGCCCGTCAAAAACTCGGGAAGGAACGAAGCGCAGAACAGCTTGGTCTTATTGTTCTTAAAGGCCGCCCAGACCTTATCGAGCGAAAACGCGCTCTCGACGCGGCCGGTCACCGCAAAGTGCATCACGGCGATGTCGGCGAACATGGTAAAGAAGACGCCCAGGACCGCCGCGGCAATCATAGCCAGAACAAACAGGCCCAGCGAACCGATCAGCGCGGCCTCGAGCGCATAAGAGCCGTAATATGAATACGAACCCGCGGCACCAATTACCACGCTCTCCACCAGCGAAAGCGCCACACCGATAACGGGAATGGCAGCGATAACCTTGAGCACGCCCGAGATAACACCCGAAAAGACGCCCAGACCAAACGACGTGGAGCGCATCAGCGGACGATCCATGCCGTCATCGACCTTAAGCGACAGGTCGCGGCCCCATTCGATGCCAAAGCCAGAACCGCATGCGCTTGCCACACAGGCAGCCAAAAAGCCGATGGCAGCCGCGATACCGCCGATAACGGGAATGAACAGCACGAGCACTGACACGACACAGATGAGCGCCGGCAAAAAGGCGATCTGGCACACGCGCTGCAACACGCCCGGCGTCTTGGTCATGTCCTCAAACGCCTGAGCCACACAGCCCTTGGACGCATTCGCCACGGGCGGTTGCGGAACAAACTGCTGGGGCTGACCCTGAGGAGCAGAGGCTGCGGCACCGGCATTGGGGGCACCACACGCGCCGCAGAACTTGTCGTTATCGCCCATGGGGGCACCACACTGCGAACAGAACATCGAAATCATCCCTTCGTATCATGAGCGAATCATCTGGATCGCAAACGATGTCTTTAGCATCATTATCACCCAATGTGGGGACAAATACTCCAACATGACGCATTTGCAATGCGCAGGGCGCTATTCGATTGTTTGATGAGCTCGACCGCGTTAGTTCGTTCCGCGGAAACCCTTGCCGACGATCTCGGAGCTGTCGACAATCGTGATAAAGGCACCCGGATCGATCTCGCGCGCGTAGCGACGCAGTTGCACGGCCTCGCGGCGACTCAGCACGCTCATAATCACCGTCACGCACTTGCCCGAGAAAGCACCGTAGCCGCGGCTGATAGTCGCCGTACGGTTGAGATGCTTGACGATAAACTCCTCGACCTTAAGGGGCTCGGAACAAATGACCGTGCAGACCTTACGAAGGTGAATGCTCTCGATGGCCTTGTCGACCACGAGCGTCTTGGCAAACAGGCCGAGCACGCAGTACAGACCGACGCGCGGGCCGTACAAGAAGGCCGCGATGGTCACGATGCCGATATCGACCAACAGCAGAGCGCGGCCAATCTCGAGCGTCGTGCGGCGTTTGAGGATCATGGCAAGAATGTCCGTGCCACCCGTCGAGGCGCCGATGTCAAAGACAATGGCACTGCCGAGCGCCGGCAAGATGACGGCAAAGCACAGGTCGAGCCACATATCGCCCGTCATCGAGACATCAGTCGGAATAAAGAGCTCAAACAGCGAAACATAGGCGGACAGCGCAAACGAGGCGAAGACGCTCCAAAGAATCGCCTTGCGCTCCAAAAAGATAAAGCCCAAAACGACGAGAACCGCGTTGATAATCCACATAAAGACGCCGACGGGCAGAGTCGGGAACAGCGTGGACAGAATGACCGACATGCCCGAGGTGCCGCCAAAAGCAAAGTGATTAGGGGTTTTAAACGCAACGATGGCAAAGGCCGTAAGAATCAGACCCAGATTGAGCTCGGCAAAAAAGCGCGGGAAGCCCGGCTCCTGGCTGCGCTTTTGACCGGCACGCTCGCCGCGCTCGATATCGGTGCGATCAACCACGCGCTCCATCGGCACCACGGGAGGACGATGCATCTCCTCGGCAGCACGCGATGCCGCCTCTGCCGCGGCGGCCTCAATCGCCCATGCCTTGCTTTCTGTTTCGTGCTCGTCAGCCATTACGGCAACCCCTCGTTAACAATTTGGAAACAATGCGCCCATTAGGGTAACGCGGAACGCGACGATTGCAACCCCTAGTTAGACGAGCGGTATGCCTACATCGGGGGGGGCATACAAAAAACGGCCGGCCACGCTTTTGCTTGCGCGGTCGGCCGTTTAACGTTTTCGCAGATAAAACCTGCCAAAACAAACCTGTCCCTTTTTGGAAGGTTATTCGTGCTGGCTGGTGCGGTGCTCGTACTCCTCGGGGGTGATGACGTCCTCGATACGCAGGTTGACACCCGCCACCTCAAGGCCGGTCATCGCGGCAAGGCGCTCGGTGACACGTGCCTTGACATCGTCGAAGATCGCGGGCGCATAGGCGCCGTACTCGATAATGACGGAGATGTTGACGACCACACGATTGTCATCGGTGACCTCGACCGTCACGCCCTTGGTCAGATTCTCGGCACCAAACTGCTCCTGCACAAAGTGCATGAGGTTACCCTTCATGCCCAGAACGTGCGGAACCTCGCGAGTGGCCATGGCAACGATCTTCTCGATCACGCCGTTGGAATAGGTCAGCGAGTCCTCGGACTCGTCTGCTTCCTCGTCGTCCTCATCCGTATCGGACTCGGCCTCGACGAGAGCCTCATCCTCGAGCGTCACATCCTCAGCTTCGGCGACGACCGCCTCGTTCTCCTCGAGCTCGGTATCGGCTGCATCGACCTTCGTATTAAAAGCCATGGTTCCTCCTTATGCCTGCCGCGGATGCGACAGTCGAATACATATTAGCGACCGCTAAACAGACGGCCGAAGAAGTTGACGATCCCGTTCTCGCCGTCGCGAATCTGGCCGATCACAGCGCCGATCAGCACGAAGAATGCAATGACGAGCGTGTCCCACAGGCCCAACGTGAGCACCAACACGGCGAGGATAAAGCCAGCGACGGCGCCGAGCGTGGTGTTGGGATGACGCACAGCATAGCTCCAGATGGCAGCGCCCGTACCCTTGATGAGACCCATAGCCTCGTCAAAATCCGCGGCTGCCGCATCTTGCAACTCGGTTGCCTCTGCTTTGGAATCAACAGGTTCGCTCGCCGGCGTGGCGCTCTGGTCAATCGTCAGGCGCGGCGTACGAGCGGTCTTATCTTGATTGGTATCACTCACCGGAAACCTCCACGGTCTGGACGGTAGTCTTGGACGGCAAAAAACGAACGCGCGCGGTCGTACCCGGCGTGCCGAGCATGGTGTCGCAAGCTTCCTCGATGCGCTGCTGCATCGCGGTAGCCAGAGATGCCACGTCCTTATCGTCAAGCGCGATAGCCTCGACCTTAAATCGGACGTGCGATTCGTCGGGGCCTTGGACGCGGGCCTCGACATGCTCGACCATCACGCGGTCGTCGCGCTCGGCAGCAGCCCTGGCACACGAAGAAAGCGCCGCGAGCGTGACCTCGATATTGCGCTCCCCCGCCGGATGCACGCAGGACGGCTCGCGACGAGCAAACATCAGGCGGAAGAAGCTTACCAGCACGCCGATCGCCACAACTCCGCCGCATGCCGTCACGACAATGCGCGGCATGGGGTCGCGCATCAGCAGCATAAAGCGATACGTATACGGCCCCCAAAACTGGCAGACAAGCGTACCCAACGCCACGATGGTGGCGGCAAGATACACGATCGCTAGGGCTCGTTTGAGTACGCGCACGCGGCGCTCCCTTCAAATCTCGGCTCTCGAAATGCAAAACGGTTCGCATCATTATAAAAGAGCCGGGTCCGGTGCTCTACGCACGCGGATCCGGCTCATCTATTCCACGAGGCTTGCATGCTCGCTTCATTATGCCCAGATATGCACGGCTTAACCCGTGTGGGCGCTACTCCTCCTCGAGGGCAGCGATGACCTCATCGGTCATGTCCATGGTGCTGTAAACATCCTGGACGTCGTCGAGCTCCTCAAGACGGTCGATGAGGCGCTGAACCTTCTTGGCGTCGGCGCCGGAGACCTCGGTCGGGGTGGTCGGGACCATGGTGGTCTCGGAGCCCTTGACCTGGACGCCCTGCTCCTCAAGCGCCTTGGAGACAGCCATGACCTCGTTGGCAGTAGTCCAGACGATCCACTCCTCGCCGGCGTCCTCGTAGTCCTCGCCACCGGCCTCGGCGATGGCCATCATGAACTCATCCTCGTCACCGGCAGCACCGTTGGCGATCATGGTCTCCTTCTTGGCGTTCTCGTCCAGGATCTCCTTGGCGACAACGATCTGGCCCTTACGCTCAAACTGGAAGGCGACGGAGCCGGAGGTGCCCAGGTTGCCACCAGCGTGGGAGAAGGCGGAACGGACATCAGCGGCGGTACGGTTGCGGTTGTCGGTCAGGCAGTCGACGTAGACGGCGACACCGGCGGGACCGTAGCCCTCGTACACGATGTTCTCGTAGACGGCGGCGTCAGCACCCGAACCAAAAGCCTTGTCGATAGCGGACTTGATCTTGTCCTTAGGCATGGACTGAGCCTTGGCCTTGGCAACGGCAGCGGCGAGGCTGGCGTTGTTCTCGGGCAGCGGGTCACCGCCGAGACGGGCAGCAACGGTGATGTTGCGGCTGAGCTTGGAGAAGAGGGCGGAACGCTTGGCGTCCTGCGCGCCCTTACGATGCTTGGTTGTGGCCCACTTAGAGTGTCCGGACATACGTGTCTCCTATCGGTTTCGACCTAAAGCCCAGCGCAGATGCTCGGGCAATATAAACAAACGTCGTTATGATATACCTACTGGCCTGCGAGATAAACCCCAAAATGAAGGCGTCGTGATGATGGCTCCTTTGGTGCAAAGAAACTTGACCCCAATGCACCAAGTTAGGACCAGAGGAAGTCGCTGCGGGTGACGGTGGCGCCGATGGCGAAGGGCATGCAGGCGATGACCGGATACAGGTAGCGCATGTAAGTCGAGCCGTTGCACGGGCCAATCAGGCACACGGCGAGCACGCCCAACAGCGGCACCCAGATCGCCAGCGCACGCCATGAATGACGACGCAGCAGGTAGACCACCACGGCGATCATGATCCACACATAGGTGGCCGAGCTCATGGTGAGCGAGATAAACGGGATGCGCTGCACCGCCACGCGATACAGGTTGATCAGGTGGTCGCACCAGCGCACCACGTTGCTGTCAACCGGATGGAAGTCGAAGTACTTGAGGTTGTCGGGACGCGCCATGATCTCGGCACTACGCGCCGTGCTGTAGACCCAGGCATCGCGCGCGCTCGGATAAAAAAAACCATAGTAGTTATTGATAAGCGCCGAAATATAGCACTCGGGATCCTTCTTAAACATCTGAGCCCATACCCCAAAATAGGCATCGATGTCCTCCTGCGAGGCGTACTCGTTAAAGCAGTTCTTGACGGCATCCGACTTATCCGGGTTGTAGCGGCGGCCCAGATTCTCGTACTTGAGCACACGGTCGATCACGGCACGCTCTTCGTCGGTCACCAAGCCGTCGCAAGGAGCCTCCACGATGGTGCCGTCCTCCTTAACCGTGGGGTTGACGCCCGAGTTGAGGCCGTCATGCTTTTGGACGAAACGAGCCGTCTGCTGGAATGGAATCGAGAGGATTTCGCGCTTGGAGCCGGGCGTAATGTCGTGCGCCGGCATAAACACCTTGGTGAAGTACATATTAGAGGCAAGGCAGAGTACAAGCACAGCAAGAACTCCCACCCAGCGGAAACGTGGGATGGCGCCCGAAGGCGCAGTACCAGCCTGCTTGGCTGCACGACGAGCCACATGCACGTCCCATACGCAAAACGCCGCCGCGATTACGCATGCCGCCAGGGGAAACACCAGGCCGCCGTTGCGCAGAAACGTGGAACCCATGGCGCCCAGAGCGAGCAGCAGCCAGTCATGGTGCGCAAAGAGCACGGGAGCTTTCTCGCCCGCTCGCTCGGCATTGGCATCGCGACGGGGCAGGCCACATGCCACGAGCTTGACGGTCTGTACCAGCAGCACCAAAAACGCGTCGGCAAAGAGCACGTCTTTGGTGAGCAGCGCCGCGTAGTTAGAGAACATCGGCATAAACGCAAAGAACAGCAGGATCGCACCGCGAACCGGCAGGCTCACGCCCAGTTTGCGCAGCGACGAAATGGAATAGGCCATGCAGGCAGCCGTGATAACAAATTGAGCGCAGGTATAGATGATGAGGCCCGCGTTAGCGCTGTTGAACAGCGAAAGCCCCAGCTGAACGCACGAGCCGATAATGGCCGTGTGCACTACGGGATGATGCCCGTTGAGCAGCACGTTGGGGTTGAGTAGGCGCAGGTAGTCGCTCGTGCCGTTGGGATAGTTGAACCACTGGCGAATCTGCGCGCCCGTATCTCCCATAAAAAGACCGGGCAACGAAGCGATGAGCGTGGGCGCCCAGGCGATCATAAGCACCAGGAAGGGCCCGGCAAAGGGATGGACCGAGAGCACGGCGTGAGTCACACGCCATACGCGGCCAAAGTGCGCTTCGGAGAACGGAATGCGCCGAGAGCTCAGCCAATCCAGGCACTCAAAAGCCAAATAGAAGGCCACGATCGCTAAGAGCATCCAGCCCGCGCCGCCAATCCAGGCGCAGATGATGCGGGCCTTGTCGCCAAGGACAATCTCGGCCGAGTCGGTGAGATCGTAGCTGCGGCCGAACACCATGCAGATGGCGAAGAACAGCGACGGCAGAATGATCGATGGACGCCAGGTGTCGCCACGGCCAAAGAACACGTAGCGAAACGGCAAGGTGAGCAGGCAGGCAAGTGCAAGCAGCATGACCGCGTCGGTATGGCCGGCAAACGAGAGGAGCACCTCGTAGCACACGTACAGCATGCCCGAGGCTTTGGGGTCAATCGCCAAGACTGCGTTGCTCGACACCGGGGCGGGATCGATGGAAAATGCCGTGGTCGCCAACAGCGCGAGCAAAAATGCGATGAGCGTCTGCTTGGCGGGGTAGCGCTTAAACCAGACGATGCGGGCGGCGTCGCGCGCAGCCGTTGTGGAGAGATCGGAATCCTTCACAGTCCAAAGAGCCTTTCTAGAAACCTGCCAAAAATGGACAGGTTTATTTTGGCAGGTTTTATCTGGGGAAACGTTACGGTTCTGTCATCGTTGCCCAGCAAACCACCACAAAGGTGCCTGTCCCCTTTGTGGTGGTTAGGCGTCGAGGTAGATGCGCTGGGGGCGGTTGCGGCGGAGGGCAAAGATGACGAGCGCCAGGCCCGCGATTACGAGCGGCAAGCTCAGCAGCTGACCCATGGTGATGACGCCGCCCAGCAGATACCCCAGCTGCGCATCGGGCACGCGCACAAACTCAATGAGGAAGCGGACGATGCCGTAGCCCATCACAAACACGCCCATAAACGTGCCTTGGGGCAGTAGCGGCTTTTTGCGGCTGAGCACCTGCAGAATGCAAAAGAGCACGATGCCCTCAAGAAATGCCTCATAGAGCTGGGAGGGGTGACGCGGCATATCGCCCGCGGTACCGCCAAAGATCACGCCCCAGGGCAGATCGGTCGGTTTGCCCCACAGCTCGCCGTTCACGAAGTTGGCGCAGCGGCCCAGCGCGAGCGCGAGCGGCACGCCCACGATCGCGAAATCAGCTACCGTCCACGTGGAGAGCTTCAAGATGCGGCAGACGATGTAGCCGCCGAGCAGGCCGCCGAGCGTGTTGAGCATCAGGTCATCCACGTCGCACAGGCGGTACGAGCCGCGGAACACGAAAAACAGCCCCGTGAGCTGCCCCAGCTCAATGAACGCCGAAAACGCGAGCGACGCGAGCGCGACCTTCCCGAGATCCAGCCCACAGACATAGCGCAGGTACATACCAAACGGCAGCAGCATCAAAATGTTGCACACGACCTGCAGCACCGTGCGGTCAAAAAGCGCCGGCAGATACGTGCGCGCATCGGAGAGCACGAGCGGCGTCTCGCGCAGGAAATCGGCCACGAACTGAAACGGCACGAGCTGGATCTCATACCCGCTCAGCCGCGCCGCCTGCGCCGCATCCGGCAGCGGGAAGAACACGAGCGCCAGCACGCACAGCACGTAAAACAAAAACAGACCGCCGAACACGGTGCGCACCCAGTTGAAGCAGCGCGCACGCACCTGCCGGTCGAAAAACGGCACGGCCACCAGCGCCGCGATGAGCGGAAACGCATAGCCCGCCAGCCGGATACTGCCCAGAAGATTTGTCATGATCCTTGCCTCCCATGGGGCGCTCCCGCCCCGGTTTCTGGCATCAGTATAGCCCCGGACGGCATCACATCGCCATCGTTTTGGCTTACAGTTGGCTTACATCTTCGTAAGGCAGCGCGCAGGGCGCAAAAAACCGGGCGCGTCCATTCAGACGCGCCCGGCCGTGCGGACGGATATTTTTCCTCAGGCGATGAGGAAGAACTTCACGAGGAAGATCACCGAGATGACATACGTCAGCACCGAGACCTCCTTGCCCTTGCCCGTGCAGAGCTTGAGCACGGAATAGCTGATGAGACCCAGACCGATGCCGTGGCCGATCGAGCCGGAGATCGGCATGGAGATGAGCATGATGGCCACCGGCAGACTCTGATAGATATCGTCAAAGTCGATCTTCTTGAGCTGTCTCTTATAC
>URIE01000076.1 GCA_900547805.1 uncultured Collinsella sp. | reverse complement strand
ACGTCGGCGACGGCCGTGTCGTCTTTGGCGGCGGTCTGCTCGATAAGTTTGGCTGGAGCGAGGGTCAGAAGGTCACGCTTCGCGACAAGTACGAGGGGGAGCATTATTCCTTTGAGTACGCGGGCAAGGACTGTGCCTGGGGCTCAAAGTCGGACATGAATATCTATATGAGTATCGATGACTTTAACGAGCTGTTCGACAACGACGCCGCCTACTTTAACGGCTATGTGAGCGACGAGAAGCTCGACCTCGATGCTCGTTACTTTGCCGGCGACACCACGCCCGACGACATGCGCGCCGTGGGTGACCAGTTCATCGGCATGATGAGTAAAATGATCGGAATGATGATCGGGCTCGCGGTGTTCATCTTCCTGCTGTTTATGTACCTGCTGACCAAGGCGGTGATCGACCACAGCGCCCGTTCGATCAGCTACATGAAAGTCTTTGGCTATCGCGATAGCGAGATCTCGCATCTGTACATCCGCTCGATCACGCTGTGCGTGGCGGCGTCGCTCGTGCTGAGCCTGCCGGTCATTATTGGCTCGCTCACGGCCATCTTCCGCTCGATGCTGCTCGCCTACAACGGCAATATCGAGATCTACGTGCCCGCTTGGTCCATGGCTGCGTGCGCAGGAATCGGCTTTGTGACCTACCTGGTCGTGGCGCTGCTGCACACGCGCTCCATCAAGCGTGTGAGCCTCTCCGAGGCGCTCAAGGTTCAGGAATAGGAGGGCTCATGGCCAGATCGGCAGAAGAGCTCAAGCAGCTTTCCGTCAAAGAGTTCACCGAGGCGGCGAAGATCTACGAGTCCGGCCATGCCGGGATCTACGAGATGTGCAAGGACGACTATCCGCAGATGCTCGAGGAGCTCGCGCTCGAGCCGTTCGAGGACGTGCTCGACGTGGGGTGCGGAACCGGAGCAGTCCTGGAGCTGCTGCACGGGGAATACCCGGGCAAGCACCTGACGGGGCTCGATCTCACGCCCAAAATGATCGAGGCGGCATGCGCCAAGCAGCTCGGAAACGTCCGCTTCGTCGTCGGGGACGCCGAAGCCCTGCCCTTCGAGCCGCAAAGCTTCGACGCCGTGCTCTGCTCCAACAGCTTCCATCACTATCCGCACCCCGAGAGGTTCTTCGCCGAGGCGGCCCGAGTCCTGCGCCCCGGCGGGCGCCTGATTCTCCGCGACTACACGTCGAGCGACTTCGTGGTATGGCTCATGAACACCTTTGAGCTGCCGTTGGCGCGCCTCGCAGGCCACGGCGATGTCCGGATCTGCAAGGTGTCCGAGCTTCGTGCGCTCGCCGAGAGCGCCGGATTCCTCCTGCTCAAGCTCGAGGCGCAGAAAGGCTTCCGCGCCCACCTGGTTGCGCGCAAGCCCTTCTAGGCCGACCACATTTTGGGACGGGGGATTTCGTCCCACGCGACGCCTTTCCTACCAGATGCCGATGACGTGCTGCATGCCCAGGCTCACGCAGGCGATGGCGACCCAGCAGCAGGCACCCGGCAAGAGTGGTCATTGGGGACAGACTTAAATGACTAGTCATCGGGGGCAGTCTTTGCCGATTCGCCGGTTCGCCGGCCGGGCTGGCAAGGGCTGTCCCCAACTGCCGAGTGTCGAAAGAGTGTCCCCAATGACTAGGTGCCATACTTGACTTTAACTCTGCTTTAACTGGTACCATCCTCTATGTCTGTAACGCCATATAGACCGAGGGGATAGATTTATGACCGCAACTGCACCCGCAGCACCCGCCAAGGTGTACTTCACCAACCTGCGCACGCATGCTCGCGAGAGCCAGCTCGACAAGCTCAAGCGCCTCATCCGTCACGCCGGTATCGAGCAGATCGACTTTGAGAACAAGTTCGTCGCCATCAAGATTCACTTTGGCGAGCTGGGCAACCTGAGCTTTTTGCGCCCCAACTACGCCCGCGCCGTCGCGGATGTCGTCAAGGAGCTGGGCGGCAAGCCCTTCCTCACCGACTGCAATACGCTCTATGTCGGTAGCCGCAAAAACGCGCTCGAGCACATCGATACCGCCTATCAGAACGGCTTTACCCCGTATGCCACGGGCTGCCAGATCATTATTGCCGACGGCCTCAAGGGTACCGACGAGGCGCTCGTCCCGGTCGAGGGCGGCGAGTACGTGCACGAGGCCAAGATCGGTCAGGCGCTCATGGATGCCGATATCGTGATCAGCCTCACCCACTTTAAGGGTCATGAGCAGGCCGGTTTTGGCGGCGCCATGAAGAACCTGGGCATGGGCGGCGGCAGCCGTGCCGGCAAGATGGAGCAGCATGCCGCCGGCAAGCCGAACGTCGCGGCCGAGCACTGCATTGGCTGCCGTGCCTGCGAAAAGATCTGCGCGCACGACGCTGTCTCGTTCAACGACACCCGCGAGCGCGAGCTTGCCAGCGGCGCTACTCGCACGGTGCACGTGGCCACCATCGACCACGATCGCTGCGTGGGCTGCGGACGCTGCATTGCGGCATGCAACCAGGACTGCATCAAGCCCGGCTATGACGCCGCGGCCGACGTGCTCAACTGCAAGATCGCCGAGTACACCAAGGCCGTCGTCGACGGCCGCCCGAGCTTCCACATCTCGCTTGCCATGGATATCAGCCCCAACTGCGATTGCCATCCCGAAAACGACACACCTATCGTCAACGACATCGGCATGTTCGCGAGCTTCGACCCGGTCGCCATCGACCAGGCCTGCGCCGATGCCGTCATGGCGTCCGAGCCGCTGCCCAACACCGAGCTCACCGATAGCGCGGCCAAGATGGAGCATAACCACGAGCATCTGGAGGGCGAGCAGGCGCACGACCCCTTCTGCATTACGCATCCCGACACCGACTGGCGCGTGTGCATCGCGCATGCCGAGAAGATCGGCTTGGGCACGAGCGAGTACGAGCTCATCGAGGTCAAGTAGCGCCTATCTATTGGACAAAATAAGCGCCTTTATAGCGTAAGTTGAGCAAAAGCCGCCCACGAGCACAACGCTTGCGGGCGGCTTTTCAGAAGTGCGGTGAAAAATCGAATACCGCCGACTACAAACCGATTTTTGGCAACAAAACCCCAGACGTTGCTTTTTGCCTAAAAATTCTTGTCGAGGAAGTTGTCGACCGTGTTCCAGTAGAGTTCGGGGTCGACCTGCGCGCTCTTGGCGTGGGTGGCGCCATGGATAGTGAGCTTTTGCTTGACCTTGCTGGCGCACGCGTCGTAGTTTTGGTCGAGCATGCTGTACGGCACAAAGGTGTCTTGGTCGCCGTGGATAAACAGCATGGGAACCGTCGCGTGTTTGAGTTGCTCCACACTGCTCGCCTTATGAAAGTCGTAGCCCGCGCGCACGTTGCACACCAAGTTTGCTACATCGAGCAAGGGAAAGCTGGGCAGGCCGAACACGTCCTTGAGCTGCAGGGAAAACTCGTCCCAAACACTTGTATAACCGCAGTCCTCGATAATGCATTTCACGTTTGCGGGCAGAGATTCCCCCGCGACGTTCATGGCGGTTGCCGCACCCATCGACTCGCCAAAGACCAGGATGCGCGCCTCGGGGTCAGCCTGAACGATTTGCTCGATCCATGCGACGATGTCGAGGCGCTCGGGCCAGCCCATGCCGATATAGTCGCCGCCGGAGCGCTCGTGGGCGCGGGCGGCGGGTGCGAGTACGTTCATGCCGCGGTCGTGGAATCGCTTGACGTATCGGGCCATACCGATGGGCTCGTTGGTATATCCATGCAGGCAGACGGCGTAGTCGTGCGTGCTCTCCGACGCAGCAAAATACCAGGCGGCAAGCTCGGTTCCGTCATCTGCGGTGAGGCTGCTGCTCTCGCGATTCTCTTTAAACCACGCCCGCGCCTCGGTTTCCTCGGCATCAGGCTGCTCACCTTTTTTGTCGTCTTTGCCATCCTGCATCATCTTCATGGTGTACGGCGCTTGGGGATTCAGGGCAAAGTCGAACAAGAAGTTGCCGGCAAACCCCAACAGCGCGACAACGAGCACCAGCGCAACGACGCCGGCTATCTTGAGCTTTCGATGGGAACGTGCGTTTTGAGACATAAGAAGCTTTCCTATAAGATGTTAATACATCAACATTTAATGCAAGCGCATTATGGACGTTCGCCGTTGATGCGTCAACAGGCAAAGAATGGGTAAACAAAGGGTCACGTATGGTGCAAATTTCGCACGTACCTAGACGCTTTGATATAGTGTTGAGAACTCTTTACGTTGGAGGATGTAACCGGCATGTCCGATTCGAGCGACAGTTCTAAGCCGCGACCCAAGACCGCGGCCGTTCCACACTACACGGTGGGCGAGGAGATCATGAACTCCGTCACCCATGGTGTCGGCTGCCTGCTGGGTATCGCGGGCCTGGTGCTCCTGATCGTATTCGCCGCCCTGCGCGGCGGAGGCCCGGCCCACATGGCCGCGGCAATTGTCTATGGCGTCAGCATTATTCTCGAATACCTAGCCTCCACGCTCTACCACGCGATTCAGCCCGCGCGCGCCAAGCGCGTGTTTCGCATCATCGACCACAGCTGCATCTACCTGCTCATAGCCGGCAGCTATACGCCGTTTTGCCTCATCACGCTCGCAAACGACGGCGGCGCTGTGCTGTTCTTTGCCGTATGGGCCATCGCCATCATCGGCATTGCCCTCGAGTGCTTCCTGCGCGAGCGCCAGCCGCATTGGGTAAGCGGCGTGGTCTATCTGCTGATGGGCTGGCTCGTCGTCTTTAAGCTGCCCGAGCTCGTGTCGCTGCTCAACCCCGTGGCACTTGCCCTGCTCGCTGTCGGCGGCGTGTGCTACACCGTGGGCGTGCCGTTCTACATCGCCAAAAACGTGCGCTACCTGCACAGTGTGTTTCACCTGTGGGTGCTCGCCGGCAGTATCTTCCAGTTCATGGCGGTGATCCTCTTCGTAATCTAGCGACCACGCCTGCGCGCCCGCGTCCTTGTTTGGGCGCCGGTGCAATTGCCGTATCCGCCGTCAACGTTTTAATCCGACATCCCGAATCTTGGAGGTTCGAGAAACTCCCGATGGACATAACCATCTCCCTTATCACCACCCTCGTTTTGACCCTCATCAACGGCTACTTCTCTATGTCCGAGATGGCGCTCACCACGGCCAAGCGCGCCGTGCTGGAGCACGAGGCCGAGGAAGGCGACAAACGCGCCGAGCATGCCATTAAGCTAGCTGCCGACTCCGACCAGCTGCTCGCCACCATCCAGGTTGCCATTACGCTCGTGGGCTTCGCCTCGTCCGCCGTCGCCTCGACGAGTCTGTCCGACCCGCTCGCCACGTGGCTCATGAGCTTTGGCATCGCGCCGCTCTCCGCCATCGCGCGCGGCCTGGCGCCGGTCATCATCACCGTCGCGGTCGCCTTCGTATCCATCGTGATCGGCGAGCTCGTCCCCAAGCGCATCGGCCTGGCCAATGCCGAGGGCGTGTCCAAGCAGGTCGTGGGCCCGCTTTCCGTGTTCCAGAAGATCGCCCGTCCGCTCGTGTGGCTGACTGGCGCTTGCTCCGATGGCCTGGCCCGCATCCTGCGCATCAAGAGCGCCGACGACCGTCAGAACGTCTCGGAGGAGGAGATCAAGTACATGGTCTCGGAGCAGGACGACCTGCTCGACGAGGAAAAGCGCATGATCCACGAGATCTTCGACCTAGGCGACACCGTTGCCCGCGAGGTCATGGTGCCGCGCGTGGACACCACCATGTGCGAGGACGACGAGACGGTCGCCGACGTGCTGTCCACCATGCGCCAGACCGGCTTTAGCCGCATCCCCGTCTATCACGAGGATCCCGACAACGTCGCGGGCATCGCGCACATCAAGGACCTGATTCAGCCCGCGCTCGACGGTAAGGGCGACCAGCCCATCGCCGATTACCTGCGCGACGCCACCTTTGTGCCCGACACCAAGGACATCCTGCCGCTGCTGTCCGAGATGCAGACTTCGCACGACCAGATCGTAGTGGTCGTGGACGAGTACGGCGGCACGGCCGGCATCATCACTATCGAGGACATCGTCGAGGAGATCGTCGGCGAGATCGAGGATGAATTCGACCCCGACAACAAGTATCTCACGCGCCTTTCGCGCCGCGAGTGGCTCGTTGATGGGCGTTTTTCGTGCGATGACGCGATTGAGCTTGGTTGGCCGCTCGAGGAAAGCGATGATTATGAGACCATCGCTGGCTGGATTTTGGAGCTTTGCGACTCGGTGCCCGACATCGGAGAGGTGTTTGAGGTTGCCGGGTACAAGTTTAAAGTGCAGTCGATGCGTGGCCAGCGCATCTCGCTCATTCGCGTGATCGCTCCGGCCGAAACCGATAAGAAGGATTCCGAGTCTTCGGCAGAGAAGCCGGCGACGTCGGGTGCGGGCTCTGTGGATCCGCACGATGGCGACGAGTAGGGCAAGGAAGAGTAGGGGAGAGTTATGGCAGGCCTGTTCAACATCCTTAAGGTCACCGTCAGCGAGGACAAGATCTGCGCGCATGTGCTGGTGAACCCCGGCATGCCGCTCATGACCTCGGAGGATATCGAGGCCACGGCGCGCGTGTATTACCTGGTGCCGGCGATTGCCAAGCACCTGTGCCTGGGTGATTCCGGTCGCGAGTTCCAGGACTGCATGGGCCAGACCGAGCTTTGCCATCTGCTTGAGCATGTGACGGTCGAGCTCATGAACGAGACCGGTCTTGCCGGCAGCATCTCGTGCGGCCGCACGCGCGTAAGCGAGCACGACGAGCGCGTCTTTGAGGTTGAGCTTTCGTGCCCCGACGACGCGCTGGCCATCGGTGCGCTGTCTTCGGCCACCTTTATGATGGACTGGGCGTACCTGCACGCCGACCAGCCTGCCCCCGACGTGGAAGGCACGGTCGCGGGTCTGCGCAACCTGGTGCTGGGCATGCGTGCCGAGGCCGAGGGCAAGGATCCTCACGAGGCCGTCGCCGCTGCGAACGGCGAAGATGCTGCCGAGGACGAGGGCGCTGACGAGGGCGATGTGCCGGTCGACGCCGAGCTCGTTGCCGATGCGACCGCCGAGCCCGTTCCCGCCGAGCCCCAGGGCGTCCCCAACTTTGACGACGAGCCCCAGGTGGCGATTGATACCGAGGGCGCGGTTGCCGAGAACCACGAGGCCTCCGCTGCCGTCTTTGGCGGTGCTGCGACGGTTCCGGCAGGACCTGCGCATGAGGGCGGCCTGCCGCTCGTGGACGGCGCCGGCGAGGACCCGGGTGCCACGGTGGCCATGCCGGCTATGCCTCAGGAGTAGGTCTACGCGTTTATCACCATCACGTACCTGCGCCTTTGCCGTACGCAGATGAGCGGAGCGGCAAGTGATGCGCTGCGGGTATAATGGACAGCATTCAAACGGTGGGCACCGACGTGCCCGCAGGAGAGGAATGATCATGGGTAAGACTTTCAGCTTTGTCTCCGGCGCACTTTTTGGTGCCGCTGCCGGCGCTATTGTCGGCGTTGCTCTGGCCCCGCGCTCGGGCGCCGAGACCCGCGCCATGGCTGCCGATATCGCCAACGACGCCTGGGACAATATGCGCGACACCTACGAGCACAGCGCCGAGGAGGCCCGTGCTGCGGTGAATGACTTTGGCCCGATGGTCGATGCCAAGACCGACGACCTGCGCGCTAAGGTTGACCTGGCCCGCGAGCGCATGGACCAGCTGCGCGAGCAGCTCAACGACGCCATTTCGGGCGGCAACGTGACGCCTGCCGCCGACGTCGTGGTCGAGAACGCCGTCGAGGCTGATACCGAGGCTGCGGAGCCCTCGACCGAGGCATAATGCGCGCCGGGGATTTTGTCGGCGCCAAGATCTATCGCAAGCCTACCGAGGACAAGCGCACCAAAAAGGACGGCACGCCGCGCAGCCCTAAAAAGCTCGGAAAGATTCACTTTCCGGTCTTTACCCCGGGCGGTACGCGCGTGGTCGGCTTTATGGTCCGCCAGTCTGATATCGCGGGCATGATCGAGCGTCCCGACCGATTTGTGGCGCTCGATGCCATCGGCGTCTATGAGGGCGCCATTGCGGTCGATGACGTCAAGGACACGTACGATGCCGCCGCTGCCAAGCGCCTCGACATCAACCTGGACGATTGCATCATCTGGGTCGGTATGGACGTGCGCACGGAATCAGGCGACGTCGTGGGCTATTGCTCGGACGTTGAGTTCAAGCCACGCTCGGGCATCGTGCAGGCATTCTATGTGACCGCCGGTGCTGCTTCGAGTGTTTTGGTTGGTGACACGCAGGTGCCGCCGACGATGCTGCGCGGCTATGCGGACGGCGCGATGATTGTTTCGGACGAGGTCAAGTCGCTCGGGTATTCGGGCGGCGCCGCCGCAAAGGCTGCCGAGGCAAGCGTCGTGGTGGGCGATAAGGTCAAGAAGGGCGCCAAGGTGCTCGATGACAAGGGATCGGTTGCCGTGGACAAAGGCAGTCGCGCACTGGGCAAGCAGCTCGGCAAGACGCGCGGCATGTTCAAGGCCTTTAAGGACGAATACCAAAAGGCGAGCGGAGGCTCGTCAAAAGCTACAAAATAGCGACGTACCAAATGATGGGAGGCAAGCCGGAGACCTGTTGCTCCGGCTTGCTGTGTTTATGGGGGAGGGCACATGCGCCAAAACGGATCCAACTTAAACGGGCACTCCGGTGCGCGTCCGACGGCGCGCCGCGACCTGGGGCAGCTGCCCAGCGGCCAGCGCAAACGCCGCCGTAAGCCCGGCGCGATGTACCTCAACCATAGCCGCGGTTTTAGCGACCGCAGCGCGCGCATTGGCAACAGCCGCACACCCCGTCGTTCGTCTCGCCTGCCCTATGCGCTCATCGCCGTGGGCTGTGCGCTCGTGCTGTTTATCGCTGCCGTCGTGGGCTACGTCAACCGCAGCGTGGACGTGGAGCTCAACGGCCAGAAGACCGCGGTGCGCGTGGGCTCTACGCTGCAGAATCTCATCGACGACCAGGAGTTGACTGACGCCTACGACGCAGGCGACCTGCTGGCCGTCGATGACAGCGTGCTCAAGCGCCATGGGGGCGAAAAGCTGTCGGT
>URIE01000075.1 GCA_900547805.1 uncultured Collinsella sp. | reverse complement strand
TGCACAGGCCAATCCTCTCAATCTCAATCTGTAACAACTAGTCGAGTTTTTGGGTCCTAGCTGTTACAGATTGAGACAAATGCACAGGACAATCCCCCAATCTGTAACATCTGGTTGGTGATTTCACCCCTACCTGTCACAGGTTGAGACAATTTGATAGTGGAGTCCTCATTTACGCGTCATATCGCGTAGCGCTCACGCGTTGATTCCCCACAATGACAGGAGGTAAAAGTCCTCCCGCATCGCCTGTTGGCAATCCCATAGCGTTAGCTAGCAGATGACCTGCGTGTGTTCCTCGATGGCGGCACGATTCTCGGCGGCGATACCCGGTTCGCACACCACGGCATCCAGGCTGTCCAAGCGACAGAAGGTGTAGAAGTCGCGCTTGCCGATCTTGCTGGAGTCGGCGATCAGATAGCGCGAGTCTGCTTTGCTAAAAGCGAGCTGCTGGATACGGCCCTCGTCCATGTTGGACGTAGATACGTCACCGTCCAAGATGCCGTTGGCGCCGATAAACGCCGCATCGATGCCCAGCGCACGCAGGGTATCCTCAGCCGTTGGCCCCACAAAAGCGGCGGTGCGGCGACGGTACATACCGCCCACGAGGCACAGGTCGCAGTCTTCGCGCGCCTCGAGCAGGTTAAACACCGAAAGCGAGTTGGTCACAATGCGCAGGCGACACGCCGGCAGCATCGAGGCCATCTGTTCCACCGTAGTGCCCGTACCCAAAAAGATGGTCGAGCCCTCCTCGATAAGCTCCACAGCACGGCGCGCAATCTGCAGCTTTTCCTCGGCATGCTTAGTGCGCTTTTCGCTGTGCGAATACTCATGGCGCAACATAGCATGGGGACGTCCCTGTGCGCTACGGGCGCCACCGTGCACGCGCTCGATCTCGCCCAGGCTCGCAAGTTCTTCGAGGTCGCGGCGAATCGTCATATCCGAAACGCCCAGCGCATCCGAAATCTCCTTGACCGAAACCGTGCCCTGCTCTTCGAGCAGCTGACGAACCTTATCCTGTCGCTCTGCCTTAATCACGATGAATCCTCGCCGTTCTTTGCGCGCATATCATTCAAACAGTAACGAACAAATTGTATCAGACTCGTACGCGTCAAAAATGAACGCCCGCACAGCTCCAATCATCACTTTTTTGAGAAAAATACCCCCTGCTTTAGTGGGGTGTAGTGATAATCTTGCCTGTTCGCGCTACAGTTTGTCCGAAATACCTCGATGTTAGGAACCAAATGATCACTTCCGAGCTTTTCGGCACCGCGCCGTGCGGCACCTCCGTTCATCGTTACACCCTCAACGGGCCCGAGATCTGCGTTCGCATTATGGACTATGGCGCCACCGTGCTGGGCATCGACGTGCCCGACATTCCCGGCAACGTGCGCGATGTGGTGCTGGGTTTCGATAAGCTCGAGGATTACTTTGACAACCCCGCCTGCTTTGGCGCGACCATCGGCCCCGTGGCAAACCGCACCGCGGGCGCCACGATCACCATCGACGGCACGGACTGGCACATGCCGGCCAACGAAGGCGTCAACAACCTGCACAGCGATCTTGAGCATGGTCTGCACAAGCGCGTATGGGACGTTGAGCTCGACGAGACTCACAACGCCGTGCGCATGACCACCTCGCTTAAGGATGGCGAGCTGGGCCTGCCCGGCAACCGAACCTTTACGGCTGTGTTTACCGTTACGCGCACCGGCGTCTTCCGCATCGAGTATGGTTGCGAGAGCGACCGCGCCACCTACGTGTCCATGACCAACCACACGTACTTTAACCTTGCCGGCCATAACGCCGGCATGGACTGTGAGCACTTCTTTATCGCCAACGCTGCCCACTACTTGCCCATTAACGAGCAGAACATCCCCACCGGCGAAATCGCTCCGGTCGAGGGAACACCGTTTGACTTTCGCGAGCTGCGCCCCGTCGCACCCGGCATGGAGGCCGACGACCCGCAGATTAAGCAGGCCCGTGGCTACGATCACTGCCTGTGCATCGATGGCTATCAGTACGGCCGCAACCTGCGCCGTGCGATGCACGTCGAGGAGATGTGGACCGGTCGTGAGCTGGACTACTACACCACCGCCCCGGGCGTGCAGCTCTACACCGGCAACTGGCTGGGCGACGAGCACGCCAAGGACGATGCCAACTATGGCTGGGGTGCCGGCTTTGCCCTCGAGGCAGAAATGTACCCCGACACGCCGCATCAGCCGCTGTTCCCGCAGGGCATCGTGGGCCCGGGTCACCCCTACAGCAATGTGATCGAGTACCACTTTATGAGGCACTAAGCCCATAACACAACATATCGCACAGCAGCGCCCGCCGGCACACCGCCGACGGGCGCTGCTTCATGCCTAAATCCTTCTTTTCGATACCACCGAATTGGTGACATAACAAAACTATGCCGAATTACTACGATGAACCCACTATGTCCGACCACGCGCTGGTTTATAAAAAATTAGCAACTCGTCTACCTGCGGTTTTATTCTCTGCAAATTTGGCATGCTCGGCGATAAGCAATTCATCGTAGTAAACCGGCATAGTTTTGGCGGACAGCGCCACACAGATCCCCTACGAAGGCAAAATGATCCGTTTTCCTCCGTCCCCAAGGGATCAGTTGATCAGATTGCCGATGGGGTCGGAGGTGGAGCTGGGGAGGTAGCGAATTTCTAGTTCTATTCCGAGCTTTTGCAGCTCTCTGAGAGCGGCGACGTCTGCATCGTCTATGGCGACTGCGGGTGTTGCGGGACGCTTGCCCTCCCCTGCCTGCATATGGCCAATGCTGATCTTGGTGATCGGCACACCACCCTTAACCAGCGCGAGCGCATCGGCGGGTGAGGCCACCATGATCAGAATCAATTGGCGAGGCGTTGCGGTATGAATGATGTCGATGGCCTTTTGTACCGAGAAAAACCGCGTCCAAACGCCTTCTGGCGCCGCCACCCTCATGGGTGCCCATTGGCGCGAATCTGCCGCGATCTCATCGTTGACGATTAGGACAAGGTTGGAACCCACGGCTTCGTTCCACAGCTCAATGTCTTGTCCGTAAATGAAACGGTCGTCGATGCGTGTGAGAAGAATCTTGGGTAGAGTCATCGCTGCCCCATTCTGTTTGAGACCCGTAAGAGCAAGACATCGCGTCTCCAATATTAGTGCATTTAAAGTGAGAAAAGCCGTCAGAACACTTGCGCGGATTTGCGATGTCCCGTATCATAGACAGCCGTTGACGCCTCAGTTGCGCCATCACATGGCCGCCAGCGTAGCTCAGTTGGTAGAGCACCGCTCTCGTAAAGCGGGGGTCACCGGTTCGAGCCCGGTCGCTGGCTCCATTGCATTTGTGCAGCTCAGAAGTTTAATCGCTTCTGAGCTTTTTTCTTTTTTCTCCGTATTTCACATCTTCGAGGAGTGAAAACGGGGTGAAAATATTTTTTAATCAATTCGATGCGTGTGCTTGTCTACATATCATCCGCATAAGACCCCAACTTAAATCGAGTTGCATACGGGATAGACGCCCGGCAACATGCCGAAAAATACGGGTCAACGCTCCAACCGACATGGAAAAAGGCCCGCACCCCAAACAATTCGCGTTCAGGGTACGGGCCCGTCACAAGAGGCAGCTGTGCTGTTATCAGTGCTTAAAGAGCGAGGCTATCAGATCGGCGTTGGTCTTCAGACGCGCAGCCTTCGCACCGTCGTCTTTCACCCATGCGCCGGGCGTGCCTTCATAAACATCGCCCTCGGCACAGCCCTCAGGCATGTCGGCCAACGGTACATCCATAAACTTGGTGCCGTCGACCTCAAGGACCGCCATATCGCCTTCAATGCGGTCAACGATTGCCTGCATATCGTCCTCCCTTAGGGATTGCAGATGCCGCAGGGCTCATATCCAGAGGCTTGCGCCTGCGACTTCGTCATTTCTGTCACGTTGCTGCCGGCCTTCTTCGTGGTGCGGCAACCAGGACGATGGTACTTGCTTCCCGTCGGCGTGATGACGACCGTTTCGTCCTGTCCAGAATCCGTTGTGGCCGGCGCTTGTACCGGCGCGGCCGGCTGCTCGGAGACGCCGCCGGATCCGCCACCACCGCCACCAGAGCCAATACCCTGGGAGTCAGCACCGGAATCCTGGCTCGCGGCCTCAATGGTGCCCTCGGTAGCTGTCGAAGCCGTAACATCCTTGCCGTTCGAGACGACGGTAACCGTACCATGAACATAGGTGCCGTACACCTGCGCGCCGACGGAAGACAAAGCGTCGAGAACGACCTGAGTCGGATGTCCATAGGAGTTCTTGCCATACGAGAGCACAGCGATCGTGGGCGTCAGCTTTGCTGCAAGAGTGCTGCTCATGCCCGACGCGCTGCCATGATGCGAGACCTTCAGAACATCGACATGTCCGTCGACGCAGGTGTTCTGGGCCTCAACCGGTGCATCGCCCGTAAAGAGGAACGTATTCTGACCGTAGGTAACTTTTATAACGACCGAATAGGCGTTGTCCTCGGAATAACTCGCCCCCTGCTGCGGCCAGAGAATATCAATTGAGTAATTCTCACCGGTTGCGATCTGACGGCCGGCGTAGGCAGGCTCAATCCCCATGCCCTTATTCGAGATGCTCGTCAGGAAACGTGTATAGGTCTGCGTGGAGCTGTTCGCCTCGGGTGCCCAGATAGATCCGATATCCATCGAAGAAATAATGCCGTCGAGTCCACCGATGTGGTCGGCATCCGGATGGGTCGCCACCAGCCAATCAATCGTCGAGCGACCGTCGGTGCGCAGGGTCGATTTCACGACCTCGCTTTTGCCGGTCGGGGTGTCGATCAGCATCGTCTTGCCATCGGGGAACTCAAGGATGGTCGCGTCGCCTTGGCCCACATCGACGAATCTCACGACGAGGTCGGTCAGCGTGGCGGGGTCAGGCTCAGCCTCAGTAGCCGTTGCGGCCTTATCGTCAGACTTCTTCTTAGTCTTCTCGGCCTTTTTCTCCTTCTGAGTCTGGGTAGTCTGGACGGTCGTGTCATTCGTCGTATTGGATGAGGCATTGCCCAAACCAGCCATAAGCATGAGCGAAAGCATGGCGCAAACAAGGCCTGCCGCCACTTGTCGGACAATGGGCGGAACAGAGCTCATCTTTTTAACGAACTTCGAATCAGGTGCCTGGACAACAAGCTTTCGCCAGCAGTACCTCGTCAAGAACCAAAGGCCAACGCCCGCAGCAATGCAGAGCGCGTAGGCAAGCACCGCGATCGCCAAGCATCCAAGAAAGAAGACGCCGCACCACCACAGGCACCCTCGCTTCTCATTCCTCACAACAATCTTTTTCGCCATGGAACAGTCTCCGGATCGGGATTAGAACATCCCAATCATAGGCTCATTTGGGGAACATTCCTTAGCTGCCAGCTAATAATCGGCGAGTGGTGCAATGCGCCGTGAGCCAAAGTCTGCTATACGTCCTTGCCAATTGATACAATTTAGCTCGATTGCAATAAACCTCACACCTGGAGCATTCCATGTCAGAAACAGTCTCGGTGGCCAAACAGACCTCCGCCGTCTTCAGCGTCGCCCAGACACTTCGTGGCACCTATCAGACCTAGGAGGCTCTGGTCGAAAATTACGACAAGCACCAGGAGTTCTACAACTTCCTGCTCAACCATCAGGAAGTTCGCAAAGACCTCGTCCACCTACTCGTAGATGACCTCTACAACGGCCTACACAACAAAGAGAGTGAGTAACATGGCTCCAATTAACGACGTGACGATCACCATCGCGTTATTAACTGCGATCGTATTAGTGTTATTTATTATTTATAGCTTTAAAGAAGACGACGAGCCAACCTGGAGCCCACTGCTTCCAGAAAGCGAAAAAAGAGAATGGGACAGAAAAGGGCACAGGCCAATCGGAGCATGTCCTCGTTGCAATTCTCTCAACTCAGAATATAAGGGATCTGATATTAAAACGAGCTGCTTGCTGCCAACGAATTCAACGCTTCATTATCGTTGCAGATACTGCGGCTATGAATGGTCACACTCGAGACGCGGAGGCATTAAAACGCATTAGCAGCCACCGCCGCCCCATCAGAACGCACCCGTGTCAAATTGCTGAGAAGCAAGGACTTTCGTTCAATATTGGAACCAACCAAAACGTACATGTGCATGAATGGGAAGGATGAAGACCATCCCATAGCTTTTGGACCGTCGTGGACATGTCTTTGAAACCTCGCGATACAGCCGCTTCTGACTTCATGCAAAGTGAGCATCCGAACGCCCTCTAGCAATCTTCCTGAACTTTTAGAATCCTCGCCTGTCGCTGTTGGCCGGCCGCACGGAGCGCAACGCAGCAAAATGTTGAGACCCGCGATCTAGAGCCAGGAAGATTTGGCGGCATCCTGCCACTCGGCGCGGGCGCGGGTAGCCGCGAGCAGGGAACCGCACACCGCGAAGAGCTCGTAGTCCGCCAGCGCCGTCGCCACCTGCATGAGCTCGGCAAGGAGATCGAGACGCTCGGCGGTGCCGAGGTCGCCGAACGCCTCGATTGCGTTCGCGATCCGGCGCGCCTCCTGGCTGATGTTCGGGCAATTGGCATCTCTATCGTGGTTCATGAACGTCCTTCCTCCTCGGTCCCAACCGAGAGCATAGAAATGCCCGCACAGCAGACGTAAACCATGGTTTACGTTTCGGGGAAAACGCACTGGAAAATCGAACTCGGCATCCGCCGGGATGTGCCCACGGCTCCGCGACCGGGTTGCGCCTCCGCTGCGCGGCCTCAAGGGGGCCCACGGAATCGCCCACAATTCTCCTCTTCGATACGAATGGCGGGGATTACCGTGGACCTCCCTTGACCCCGCTCCGCTCCGGTGCGGCTTCTGCAGGAGCAGAATATGCTGAGGGCCTCTTGGGGCAGACGGTCGTGCTCGTCGACGGCCCCGCGCTCGCCGGCCTCATGATCGACTACGGCGTCGGCGTGAGCACGAGACAGGTCTACGAGATCAAGGCCGTTGACACCGATTTCTTCGACGAATAGCGCGTGTCTGCGACGCGCCGCTACCGCGCGCCCTTCCGCCCGTTGCATTTCGAGCAGAGCACCTGCAGGTTGGATGGAACGGTCTTGCCGCCCTTCGCGACCGGCACGATATGGTCGACGTGCAGGCCCACGCCGTCCGGCATGTATTTCCCGCATATCTGGCAGGTGTAGTTGTCCCGGCGGGCGATCTACTCGCGCAGCTGCTTCGTCATCAGCCTTCGCTGGTTCTTTGCGTGATAGTCCCTGAGCGTCGCCTCGTCGTTGATAGCGGCGAGGCGGATGCGGCGCTCGACGATCCACTCCCAGTTCACGTCAAGCTCGGAATCATCCATCGACACCTTGTAGGACGTCTTCACGTAGTTGGCCTGCTTGTACCTCGTCTGGTCGCGGCAGGTGATGAACCTAAAGGCCCTGTCATCGTCGACCGACTCGGCGTACTGACGCTCGCGCCGGCTGCGGAGCCGGCAGGTTTTCAGATACTCTTCTTGCTCGTGCTTCCAGTTCTGGATGTATGCCCTATGGGCGACGATGGCGTCCCAACTGGCCGGGTCCATCAGGTGACGGTCGATGTAGTCCTCGATCCTCACGTTGCGCCTGCCAGACACATCGAAGCGGGCCACGTAGTAGAGATACCTAAAGGGGCTCGCCAGAATCCTGCGAACCAGGACCGCGATTGCACAGACCAGGGCTATGACCAGCACGCCGAGAACGAAATAGGGCGTCAGGTCGACTATATAGTGGTACCCGTCTATCTCATAGAGCTGAGTCATGGCATTCTTCCTTCCCCAAGGATGGCAAAATGATACCAAGACGCGGGTCTTCCGGATCGCGGGCGCTTTCCACGCGATACATCCATGCCCCTCCGTCCGGACACCGCACACCGAACCCCCACACCACGTTCGCTTTACAATCAAGAACATTCGTTCGACAATGAAGCCTGTGAGATACAAACGGATGTTCGGGGGTACGCGCATGATCATGAAAAAGCACTCGCTTGCGGGAACCTGCGGCATACCCACCGATGCACAGCGCATCTACATCCCCGTGGACGCCAACGGCGCGGACGACCCCGACCACGGCCCGTCCGATCCCGTCACCATCCACTGGCCGGACGGCCGCAGTTGGAAGGTTGAGAGCATCTACGCCCGCCAGGAGTTCGGCCGCGCCATCTTCGGTAACCTCTGTGTGCGTTACGACGTCTGCATCGCGAGGCGGCGCAAAACGGTCTGGTGGGAGCACGGCGACTGGTTCGTCGAGCGCGGTGGCGGCATGGCGGTGATGCCCGAGTGATGGGCCACACAAAGGACTTCGGCGGCGGCATCACCGTTCGCGCCAACGGCGACAAGCCCGGCAGACGCGTCCATAAGCAGTACGTAGACGTCTACGCCCGCACTAACGCCGACGGAACGACGGTGCCTGTCCGCGTCTGCTGGCCGGACGGCCGCGGCTTCACAATCGACCAAATCATTCGAATAGACCCCTTCGGCGCGGTCATCCACGACGCGCAGACGGCGGTCTACACGGTGCGCTTCGGCGGCTGGACCACTCAGCTCATGCTGGAGCACTACCACAGGGAGGACCCCATTCACGGGGCAGATGACCGCCTGCGATGGTGGGTCTGGGCGTTCGAGAACACCCGCTCGAAGAACGACGTTTCCGCACCGCCTGCCGACACGCGCGTCCGGTGAACGCGGGTTGGGTCGTCATGCGGAACGCAGAGGGTGACGTCGGCTAGAGCCAAGCTCCAGCCCACTCGCTCCGGTTCCTCGTCGCCGCGAGGAGCGCACCGCATGCCGCGAGCAGTTCGTAGTCCGCGATCCTGATCCCGACCGACATGGCCTCGGCGAGGACTTCAATCCTTCTGCCATAATCCTCGATCTCGGAGAATACCCCGATACCGTCCATGAGCCGCTGGGCGGCTTCGCTCGGTCCGTCCCCCGTCGTGACATGACGTTCTTCCATGCCGAAACAATCCTCTCTATGCGAGAAAGGCGATGATAGCAGGTGCTGTCGGTAGTGTCGCGAATGTTGGTGTAGAGCTCGGTTCTCGAGGGTAGTCGCATGCTG
>URIE01000074.1 GCA_900547805.1 uncultured Collinsella sp. | reverse complement strand
ACATCCGCAAGCCGCTCAACGGCATCCTGGGCCTTATCGAAATTGAGGAATTGAGAGAAGGCGACATGCAGGTCGCCCGCGAAAGCCGCGCCAAGGCGCGCGTTGCCGCCAATCACCTGCTGTCACTGATTAACGACATCCTCGAGATGGGCAGGATCGAGGAATGCAAAGTGACGCTCGAGCACGAATCATTCAACCTTAAAGAGCTGTGCGACAATGCGCTCGTACTGTGCAAGCTCCGCGCATCGGACCGCGGCATAACCATGCTCGACACCAGCGAGCCCTACGCTGTCGATCAATATATGATCGGCAGCCCCACCCATATTCGGCAGATCCTTGTCAACCTGCTCGACAACAGCATCAAGTACAACAAGCACGGAGGCACCGTCACGTTCTCATCGACCATCAAACCGGTCGACGACGAGCACGCCGTGTTTTGCTTTAGCGTCTCGGATACCGGCATTGGTATGACGCCCGAGTTTTTAAAGCATATCTATGAGCCGTTTGCCCAAGAAGGTGACGATGCGCGCAGCAAGTTCCAAGGAACCGGCATGGGCATGCCAATCGTCAAGTCGCTTATTGAACTGATGGGCGGCACCATCGAAGTCACCAGCGAGTTCCATGTGGGCACCACGTTCTACGTGGAAATTCCGCTCGATATCGACAAGAACCCCCAGACGCGGGCGAATACGGTCGAGAGGGCGCTCGACTGCTCGCTCGCCGACATGAACGTGCTGCTCGCCGAAGACAACGAATTGAATGCCGAGATTGCCCAGACGCTGCTAGAATCCGAGGGCGTCGTGGTCACCCGCGCCGCCAACGGCAACGAAGTCGTCGATCTGTACCTATCGCATCCCGCCGGCAGCTTCGATGCGATCCTGATGGACATCATGATGCCGGGCATGGATGGCTACGAGGCAACCCGCGCGATTCGTCTGAGCGAAAAGGCCGATGCAGCCGACATCCCCATCATCGCGCTCACTGCCAACGCCTTCAACGAGGACGCCAAGGCGGCACACGATGCCGGTATGAACGCCCATCTGCCCAAACCGCTCGACTTTAACAAGCTCAAAAACATACTCGCCCGCATCAAGAAAAACGGAACTGTTTCGCTATAGTCTGTGCTCAACCACCATGCACAGCCAGAAAGGAAGCCAACGATGTTTAGGCCCTTACGCCGAAAGAAACGCGCCATCACTGACGAGGAAGCGCGCGAGTTGCTCGCCACCTGTAAGCGCGGCGTCTTTGCCGTCAACGGCGATGATGGCTACCCCTATGCCATTCCCGTCAACTACTTCTTTGACGCCGAGCACGACAAGATTTATTTCCATGGCGCCAAGGCTGGCCACAAGGTCGACGCACTCAAGCGCGATGACAAGGTCTGCTTTACCGTTTACGGCAACGAGTGGTACCAGGACGGCGACTGGGCTCCCTACGTTATGAGTACCGTGGTCTTTGGCCGCTGTCGCCTGGCGAACGACACTCCCGCGTTTATCGAGGACAAAGTCCGCCAGCTCGCGCTTAAGTACTACCCTTCTGCCGAAGAAGTCGAGGAAGAAATCGCCAAAGACATCAAGGGCGTCCAACTCTACGAGATTTCGATTGAGCATCTTTGCGGCAAGCAGATTCAGGAAAAGTAGCGAATGCGAAAAACGCGCTCGCTACCCTCTGCGCCCCATGTGCCCACGCATTTTGACGGCGTGGGCACATGGGGCAGCACTCGAATCGAGCGCCCCCTATACCCCAAAAACGTAGCGGTCCAGGCGCTCACACGCCTCCTTTACCCGCGAAAGCGGCAGTGCCAGATTCACGCGGATGTGACAGGGCCCGTGGAACGGACGGCCATCCTGATACCCCACGCCCACGTGCGCCCCCTCGTCGAGCAACCACTGAATATCGCGGCCATGCTCGCGGCACCACTCGGTGCAGTCCAGAAACACCATGTACGTGCCCTGCGGACGCGAATAGGACACGCCCTCAAAATGCTCGTCCACGTAATTGCAGAAGTACTCGATATTGCCGGCAAGCACCTGGTTGAGCTCGTCCACCCACTCGTAGCCCTGCGGCTGGTAGGCACCGATAAGCGCATGCATGGAGAGGACGTTCATCTCGTTGTAGTGGGTCTTGTCGGACACGGCGCACACGCGGTCGCGCAGCGTCTCATTGTAGATGATGTGGTAGCTGCCGACCAGGCCCGCCAGGTTAAACGTCTTGCTCGGCGCGTAGAGGGCAACCGTGCGCATGCGGGCATCCTCGCTCACCGACTGCGTCGGGATGTGCTTGTGTCCCGGCAGGATGATATCGGACCAAATCTCGTCCGAGATCACCACGCAATCGTGCTGGCGATAAATGTCCATGGCGCGCTCGATCTCGTCGCGCTCCCATACGCGGCCGCAGGGATTGTGCGGCGAGCAGAACACCGCGGCATGGATGTAGTTTTGGGCGAGCTTGCGCTCCATGTCCTCAAAGTCCATGCGCCACACGCCCTGGTCGTCGAGCTTAAGCGGGCTGTGGACAATACGATAGCCCGCGGCCTCGATGGACTTGGTAAAGCCGATGTAGGTAGGGCTGTGGACCAGCACCGCATCACCTGGCTGGACATACGCGCGTAGCGTCGACACGACTCCGCCCAGCACGCCGTTTTCGTAGCCGATATGCTCCGGCGCCAAGTCCTCAACGCCGTTGCGACGGCTCTGCCATTCGATGATGCGGTCGAAGTACTCGGGACGCGGATTGAAGTAGCCAAACATGGGGTGCTGAGCGCGCTTGATGATGTACTCCTGAACCGTGGGCACCGTGGCGAAGTTCATGTCGGCCACCCACATGGGAATGCGGTCGAAGCCCTCGTCGGGTGCGTTCGGAGCCATACCGGGGATCTCGCCCCAGGAGTCAACGGCGATGGAGTCCATGCCGTGGCGGTCGATAAGCGAGCTAAAGTCGTATTTCATGCTGAGCCCCCGTGCAAAGTGATTGTTTTGGTAGGCATTATTGTCCACCAGCGTGGGCGGTTTTGGCGCGGAGTTTGGCGTTTAATTTGACGGGTGCGGACGAATGGCTGGTTAGTCTTGCGCGTCGTTGACTGCGACTACGGTTAGCTGGGTTTCGTCGACCGTAAACGATATGTCGAGCCCGGCGTAGGCCAGATGGTAGACGCGGTTTGGCTCGTGCTTGCTGCCCGCGCGGCGCGGATCTTGTCGAAGGACCTCGACCAAGCCGGGGAGCTTTGCGGGCGGGACCATATCTTGCAGCGCTCGTGAGAACTCGACGTCGAGCTCTTGCCACGGAGTATCCTCGATCCAGCCGCCCGTCGCATCCGGGTGACAGTCGGCAAACGGAATGTAGGGCTTAATGTCGTAGATGGGCGTGCCGTCGCGCAAATCGGCCCCCAGCACATAGATGATGGGGCCATCGTCAGTGAGCTCGACACGATCGAGCTTGACGCAGGTGAGCCCAATGGGATTAGGGCGAAACGGACTGCGCGTGGCAAACACGCCCACGCGCTCGGCTCCGCCCAGACGCGGCGGGCGCACGGTCTTCGACCACTTGACGTTGGTGCCGGACCTGTCCTGCGTCTTGGCATCGGTAGCTATGTCCTTAACCGTGCCGCCGGGCGTTCCGTTTTCAAAGCGCCACAACAGCCATAGGTGAGAGAAGGAGTCCAGGCCCTCAACCGCTGCGTTGGAGGCAAATTCCGGCTCAAAGACGATGCGTCCCTGCAGATGGGGTGCCAAAAAGCTGTTGCGCGGAATGCCGAACTTCTGCGGCAGGTCGGTATGTATGTGTGCAATAGGTTCCATGCCGGTCATTGTACGGCATGGAGGTGTGGGGCGTTGCGCGCAATTCTTCGCCGCGGTCCCCCGTCGTGCAACCAACGGTTGCTTGGAAGGGCACCTGCTGCCGCGTATGCTTAAGCCATCAACCAGCAGAAAGGAGCCGCTATGGCCTTTGCAGAAAAGCTCATTGCCATCCGTCGCGCCCATCACCTTACCCAAGAGCAGCTCGCCGCCAAACTCTTCGTCACACGCCAAGCCGTCAGCCGTTGGGAGCGCGGCGAGGTCACCCCGGGCATCGACATGATGAAGCTCATTGCCGCCGTAACCGGAGAGCCGTTGTCCCACCTGCTCGAAATGCCCGAGCATTATTGCCAGAGCTGCGGCATGATACTCACGCCCGACGACTGCGGCACCGATGCCACGGGCGCCACGACCGACCATTACTGCAAGTGGTGCTACGACCACGGCAAGTACACCTACGACACCACCATGGAGGCGATGATCGAGGATTGCGCCCCGCGGCTGGCGCAAAACACCGGCATGTCGCTCGACGAAGCCGTCTCGCTCATGGGCGCCGTCCTGCCGCAACTGAAGCGCTGGCGCACCGTGCAGGAAAACGAGGAGCGCTACGGCGCCGAAGCGCGGGCACGCTATGGCGATGAGGCTATCGATGCAGCAAATGAAGCGCTGCTGGACATGGACCCCGAGACATGGAACGACATGAAGGAACTTGAACGCGCTGTTCTGGGCCAACTTTCGATTGCCATGGGCATTGGCGACCCAGAGAGCAACGAGGCCCACAAACTTGTCGCAATGCACCGTCGATGGATTGCCCTTAACTGGGGACACGAGCCCCAAGACGAAGCATACCTGGGCCTCGCCCACGGCTATCTTGCCGATCAGCGCTTTGTTGACTACTACGACAAGCCCTGCGGCACCGGAGCCACGGCGTTTCTGGTCCAGGCCATCGAGTCGTCGTTGACGCGCGCATAGACCGCGGCTGCTTTGGGTATTTCAATCGAAACCTCAACCGATTGGAGACCCATGGCTACTAATCATGAGCTCACGCTGTACGTTATGACCGGCTGCCCGTATTGCATAAAAGTCAAGCGATTCCTTGCCGATAACGGTGTGGCCATCCCCGAGCGCAATATCTCGACCGATACCGAGGCCGAGCAGACGCTCATCGCCGTCGGCGGAAAACGCCAGGTTCCCTGCTTGTTCATCGACGGCAAGCCGCTCTACGAGTCGAGCGACATCATCGCGTGGGTGCAGAAGAACCTGCTCTAACACTCGCGTTGCGACCGGCTCGCCCCAACCTATACGACCCAAACATGTACGCCAGCATCCAAAGTCGACCATTTCCGACATCTTTGGATGCTGGCGTACAGCTTTTGGGTAGCCATGGACGCTCTTAGCCGGCTAATTGTTTGAGGCGACCTTTGGATTATGGCTGTTTGACGCCTCTGGAAAGGTTTCCGAGAGGGCTGTGGTCAAAAAAGGCCAAATATGAGTACTGCTACCTGTTTAGTAGCAGCGATTTTGATCACTTCAGGAACTATTCAACGTTCCACTCGGGTAGCGCGCAGAGATGTGGTGTAAGAGGCGGGGCATGCCCCGCCTCTTCCCTTTCTTGAAAGGGAGGGGACACCGCCTAGAATTCGTCGTTGGAGTAATGAAGGTGACGAATGGAAGGAAAGGCGATGCCCCAAGAAGAGAGTGTACTGCGCCTCGGCCGCGACGAGGCCCTCGAGGCGGCGAGGCTTTGGCAGGAGTGCGGCGACGCGCGCGAGTTCGCGTGCAGGGTGCTGGGCGGCGTGATGAACGCGCTGATGGACTCCGAGGCCCAGCAGATGTGCGGCGCGAGCCGCAACGAGCGCAGCGACGGCAGGGAGAACAGCCGCAACGGCTACCGCCCCAGGTCGCTCAAGACCGCCGTGGGCGACGTGGAGCTCGAGATACCCAAGCTCAGGCACGGCACCTACTACCCCGAGGGCATGCTCGCGCGATGGTCGCGCGTCGACACCTCGGTGGCCTCCATCGTGCAGGAGATGTACGTGTGCGGCGTGTCCACCCGCAAGGTCGAGCGCGTGGCGTCCAAGCTTGGCATATCCTCGCTGTCGAGCTCGGAGGTCTCGAGCCTCTGCTCCGACCTCGACGCCGAGGTGGAGGAGTTCCGCCGCCGCGACCTTTCGGGCACGCCGTGCTGCTACCTGTGGCTCGACGCCACCTACATGAGCTGCAGGGTCGGCTCGTCGGTCGTCTCGCAGGGCGTCGTGACCGCGATCGGGCTGGGCGCCGACGGGCGCAAGCACTTCCTGGGCTGCGACGTGGTCGACACCGAGAGCGAGGACTCCTGGGCGGCATTCCTCGGCGGGCTGCGCGAGCGCGGGCTGGCCGGCGTTCGCCTCGTGGTCTCCGACAGCCACGCCGGGCTCGTGGCCGCCGTCTCGCGCCTGTTCCAGGGCTGCGCCTGGCAGCGCTGCGTGACGCACCTGCAGCGCAACCTCCAGAGCGCCTGCTCGGGCAGGCCCGAGGACTCCAAGGCGGCCGTCAGGGACCTCGTGCACGCCGCGGTCTACCAGGACGACCCCGACCTCGCGCGCTGCGTGTGGGCCGAGGCGGCGCCCTGGGTGGCGTCGGTGTCCGCCAGGGCCGGCGAGGTCTTCGAGCGGGCCGAGGACTCCGCGCTGGCGTTCACGGCCTTCCCCAGGGCGCACTGGGCCAAGCTCCGCACCAACAACGTCCAGGAGCGCGCCAACCGCGAGATCAAGCGCCGCTACAGGGTCGTGCAGTCCTTCCCCTCGAGGGAGTCGATGCTGCGCCTGACGTGCGCGAGCCTCATGGAGACCGAGGGGCAGTGGTCCCAGCAGCGCGTGTTCTCCGAGGCCTCGGCCGCCGAGGGCTTCGCCGAGCCCGCGGACAGGCCGGCCCCGACAGAGGGGAGGCGCCGCGCGCTCGGGCGGCGCGCCAGGGAGATAGTGGACGAGATAGTCGAGAAGCGCGGTCTCAAGAAGGAGTAACATCGGGACTTGCAGCGACGGACCTCAGGACACTCTTACACCACGTCTGCGCGCGCGACCTCCACTCGTCCGCAGACGACGTTATTTCTCCTCATATGTTCAATAAAAGTAGCTCCTAATGGGAACAAATCTCATCAGGAGCTGCTATTTATAGCAAAATAAATGCAACAATAATGGCAACAGTACTCATATTTGCCCTTTTTTGACCACGACCCTCCAGAATAGTCGCTGAGAATGACACTAAATGACAAAATCCGACACTTGGACGTTCTTATATGAGTAGCCATTGAAGGACACCTAACGACTACTCCCATTCGCGACACACTGTGTCGCGAATTAAGCTGGTCCCATTACCGAAGACCAGTGAGAGTTCCTGCCCAGAATCTCGATAACTTAATAAAGCGCTCCCCTCCGGAAGTTCAATGAGCATCCAAATTCCAAGCTGAAAAGCAAAGGAGTAGCGAAGCCGTCAATGCTCATTTCCTATCGAACAGGCGGGTCAAAACAAGCTAATTAGCCCGATAAACTGCTTGTATTTTTGTCTACAAAATTGTATACAAAAAGAGAATCCGAGAACCGGCGCTCGACATTATGTCGATCGATAGGAGGCGCTATGGACGCTAAGCAGCTCGAAAAGATGATGGGGTTTGCTCCCGGAGAGTTGGAGGAAGCCGCGGAGGCATACGAAAAAGATGAGTGGCCGAAGGGCCGCACCATCAAGCTGGGAAGGCCGTCGATCTCCGATGAGCCAAGCGTTGTTTTATCGGCACGTGTGGGTGAATCGGTTCTTGAAGCGTTTGACGAGAAGGCAAAGCGCCATGGGCAAACACGCACGGAGCGGCTCAGAGAGCTCATTATACTTGATGCACTGATTGCCTAGGCCCGCTCCCCCGTCGGACCCAAACATGTACACCAGCATCCAAAGTCGACATTTTTCGACATCTTTGGATGCTGGTGTACAGCTTTTTGCTACATAGTCGTTGGGGACGTCCTTAAATGACCAGTCGTTAAAGAACGCTCCCGATGACTAGTTAGCCGTGGAAGCGAGCTATGTGTGCAAGCGGCTGTTCGCGAAAGACGCGCTCGACGGCAGCGCGGTATTCGTCGACCTTTTTGGTCTTGCGTACGATCTTGTGGACGGTAGCGGGATCAGCAAAAGCGCACTTGGCGTAGAACCACCACTCCTTCATGCGGAAGACCGCATTGCCGCCAATCTCTTCTGCATATGCCGCAAACAGCGTGTCGTGGAAGCGCTGCAGCTCAGCAGCCGTTGCAGCAGGGCCGCCCTTGACCATGCGAGCCAGAGCGGGGTTCGCGAGCAGGCCACGCCCCAACATCACATGGCGCGTGCCGGGATAGGCCTCCACCAGCGCGTCCATATCCTCAAGATCAAAAATGTCACCGTTATAGGCCACGGGGAACGGCGCACGCTCCAGCGTCTCGCCATAAAACTCTTTGCGCGGCGAACCCGTATAGCGGTCCTTTTGCACGCGCGGATGCACAATGAGCTCTGCCAACGGCATGCGGCAATACAGATCGAGCACGCGCTCGTATTCGTCGTCATTCTCCAGCCCCAGCCTGGTCTTTACCGACACCGGCAACGGCGACCGCTCGCACGCATCGCTTAAGAACGCCTCGAGCTCGTCGAGATTGCGCAAGAAACCCGAGCCCTTGCCCTTGGCGACAACCGTTCCCGAAGGGCAACCCAGGTTGAGATTGACCTCGCGGTAGCCCATGTCGGCGAGCACCTGTGCCGCCCACACAAACTCGTCCGCGTTCTTGGACATCAGCTGAGGCACCACGTTGAGCCCCTGGTTATTGGCAGGATCGATCTCCTTAAACGCCTTGCCGCCAAAGCGGTTTCCCACCCGCGGCGGCGGCAAAAACGGCGTGTAATAGCAATCGAGCGCACCGAAGCACTCCGCATGCACGCGACGGAACACATGCCCGGTAATCCCCTCCATGGGGGCCAGCGAAAGGATCATCTACTCTTCTCTCATATCAACACAACAAAGGGGCCGTCCCTTTGTCACATGCATTATGCCTTGCGCTTCAGGCGATTCACAAGGAAGAGGTAGCTACTGAACGATGACCACCCTCCAGCCGCACCCCATACAACGAGGTCTAATACTTTTCCCGAGAAGTGAACGAGTGAAAACGGGCCCCCGAAGCATCGGCACTTTCGAGATGCAATTTCCTGCGGTTTTGCCAGCCAAATCCTGCGGGTTTGACGTCTAAAAATGTCGATGCTTCGGAGGTCCAAGTATGGCCGTTCACTTCTCGGAAAAGTATTAGACCTCGATTTACATGCCACTC
>URIE01000073.1 GCA_900547805.1 uncultured Collinsella sp. | reverse complement strand
GTACAGATAGCAGTTACGGTTCTGCGTATCGCAGTTGCCCGTCAGGATCTGAAACGCCAGCCAATAGACCAGATTCTCGGTATCAAAGTAGGTATCGAGCAAATCATCGATCTTTTGCGACTCATCGTTGAGCGCATCGAGCATCTCGATGAGCTTGGTGTGGTCCGAATCGCCCTTAATCTCGAGCATGCCCTCAAAGTTTGCCTGGTTGTAGTCGGGATCGTCGGCGAGCTTAATGGTGTCCTCAAAGCGATGGAAATCGAAGCTATTCACCTTATACAGATGCCCGCTCTTATCCAGACCGTGGGCCTTGAGCGCCGTTTTGTTGAGCTGCTCGACCTGCGTAAACAGACCGTAGTCCTCAAAGGTGTCGTTGGATTTTTCGGTCTGGTCGCACACCCACAGGTGCACAAACTGCGTGCGCAGGCCCATCATCTGGGGAATCCCACAAATCAGGTCGTAGGCCATCTTGTTGCGAAAGCGCATGCCCTCGCCCATATGCTTGTTGAGCGCAATCGCGCGCTGCTGACGCCAGGTGCCCTTACCCTTCTTGAGCTCAACCTTGTAATTCTTCTGCGCGTAGCCGCTCGACGTCTGGCCGCGCACCTGCACGGTGGCATTGGGCGCTTCCTCGCCATAGCCAACCTCGCCGGCAACCGGGCCGTCTTCGTCGCCCGCCTGCAGCAGGCCCATAACCTGATAGCGCGTCACGCCCATGTCGGCATAGTCATACACCGAGTACGTGTTGATCTCGGCCCAGCTGTGGTCGGTGTTCTCGGAGCTGTTGCCGCGCGAGACCGTCAGGTACATGGTCACAATGTCCGAGTCGTCGTAGACCTCGTACAGCTCGTCCTTATCGCGCAGGTGCTTAGTCCCGTCCGAGGCCTCGGCCTTTTTGATCTCGTCCTGCTTTTTGACTTTTTTGGTCGAGGAGTCTTCCTGCACCGAGCAGCCCGAAAGCAACAGCGCACCGGCAGCCGCCTCAAACAGGCGACGGCGAGACATCATCCTATCGGTCATCAGAACCTCCCCAATGCTTGCGATACACGCGGACTACTGCGCGCTCAAACGCGCCATGTGGCTCACCCTTATGGCGACCTTCCTCATAGCGCTGCTCGGCACGGTCGAGCAAGCGGCCCAGCTGTGTAAAGCGACCCGTTTTGTCGGTCGCCACAATGGGCTGCTGGCTCAGGATACGATACGGCAAGTTGGCGGTATAGGTATCGAGCCGCAGCAGCGCCACGATAAAAAACACCGCCGCACCCAACAAAAAGCCAAAGCCGTAAAACTGCTGCGACAAAAGCAACGACACCGCAGTCGCCAGCCCGGCCACACCGGCAAACAGGCCCGAAGCCAGCACGGCCCCCTTATAGTCGGTAAAGTACAGCAAGATGAGCATCACCGTATTGCCCACGGCATACAGGCCATAGCCCACGCACAGCGTGCGAAAATACCCGTGCATAAGGTTGTTAAAGCCCAACGGTAGGGCCGACAGCACCGTGGTCTCGAGCGAAATGACCGCCGCGGTCACAAACAGCTGCTTGAGCGCACAAAAGCGCAGTTCGCTGTTAAGCGTGGAGAGCATCTCCTCCTCGGCCACCACAATGTCGCCTACCACGCCGCCGTCATTGAACAGGCTGTAGTAGTCGCGGTAGCGCGGATAGAAGTTGACCTCGACCGAGACCACAAAGTTGACGGTCGTGACCAGGATCGTCAAAAACGCGATGAGCGCCGGCACATCGTAGTAGGGCGCACCATAAAACAAGCCCTTGACCTGCACGCCAATAGGACCGGCCCAAATAATCACCAGGTGCGCAAAGAGTCCCAGATTGGTTAACAGGCCCGTGAGCGCCAGCGGCATAAACTGATCGAGCCACTGCAAAAAGGGCCAGGGGCTGCGGTCGCTCTGAGGAAAATACCGGTACAGCAGTACCACGTCCCAGGCGAGCATGACGCCGTAGCCCAGAGCAATTGATGCCAACAGGCCCTCGACCGGCGGCAGTCCCAGCGCCAGCGCGGTCAGGGCGCACAGGCACGCCACGCCAATGGCAGCCGCAAAGCTGCACAGGATGCCGCGGTAATCCTTGATGGCCGTGAGGTAACTCATACCGTTCCAGTTGACGATCATAATGTTGAACAGCCACAGGCACAGCAGCCCCTGCAGCAGCGTGGCGCCCGAGAACAGCAAAAAGACGCCGTAGAGCACCGTGCCCGCAACGAGCATGACAGCATTGGAGCCCCAAAACGAGGGCAGAATCTCGTCCTCGCGCTCGGCAAACAACATATCAGCCAAAAAGCGCGTGACCGGCATGGAGAAAAAGCTCGTGAGCAAAAGCGAGGCCAGCAGTGTGTAGGTCACCATGCACACCAGCAGATCCTGGTTGGCACGCCCTACGCCCCACAGACCGCACAGCACCAAGATACCCACCTGGAGCAGCACGCCCAACAGCATGGGACCCGTGCACACAATGCCGGCGTAGCCGTAAGCGCGCATCGTGGCAAAAAGGCCCTTGCGCCTAAACAGGCGCTTAAGCTCAAAACCGATTCCGGCCACCGGCTACTCCCCCTCTCTGGGCAGGTCAAACGCACGCGCCGTCTCGTCGTACAGCGCGCGATAGTTGGCGAGCATCTGCTCGTGCAAAAAATACGTGGCAACGCGACGCTGGCCGCGCTCCCCCATATCGATACGGCGAGCGCGGCATTTGCACATGCGCTCCATGGCATCGGCCAAGCCCTTGCGATACATAGGCGGCGTCACAAAACCCGCCACGCCAAAGTCGTCGCCCGGGGCGCCTTCAAGAAGCTCGCGACAGCAGCCCACCTCAGTCGTCACGCAGGGACGGCGCGCGGCAAGCGACTCCAGCACGCTGAGCGGCTGACCTTCGGAGATGCTCGTCAAAATGGTAAAGTCGAGCTTTTCCATGTACTCGACCACGTTGACGCGGCCGGTAAAGATCAGGTCGCGCACGCCCAGGGTATCGACCAGCGCGTGGCACTCGACACCGTACTCCTCATCGTCCACGCCGCCCATGATGTGCAGGCGCACCTTGGGCAGGCGCTCGTGCAGCTCAAAGAAGGCATAGATCATGGTCTTGACGTCCTTGATGGGCGCCAGACGCACCACCGCGCCAATGTCCACCCAGCCGTCATCGGGCTTTAAGGGAATATCCTTAAAGCGATCGAACTGGATGCCGTTGGGGATGACCACGCATTTGTTCGCATCGCAGCCCATATCGATCTGCGTCTTGCGGGCGTTATGGAACAAACTCGTCACACGGAAGGCGCGGCGATAGATCTCCTCCGAAAGCAGGTAGAAAAAGCGAATCCAGCGGTCCTTAAATGACGGCACCACCCAATCGGCGCGAATGATCTCTTCCTCGCGCTCGCGGGTATAGATGCCATGCTCGGTCAGCAGTACCGGCGCATGGGAAACGCTTGAGCCCAGGCAGGCGAGCAGGCCGCCGTAGCCGGTCGAGATGGCGTGGTATACATCGGCCACCGGCACCTCGCTGCCCAGCAGGTAGAGCACGGGCAGTAACATGGAGCGCATGGTGTGGAAGGCGTCAGCAAAGGGCGTGTAAGGATACTCGGCCAGGCACACGTCGCGAAAGATATCCATAAACGTGCGGCTCTGCAAAAAGGAGAGCGGATGCACGCGGCGGCGCTGAAAGATATCGAACAGCACGTCCCAGTCCGGATTGGACAGAGACACCAGGCGACGCAGTGCCTCGCGCTCACGGTCGTCAAAGCTGACCTCGTGCTGCTCGCCCGAAAGCCGCAGCGCGTCGTCCAGGAACACCTCGTGCACCTCGACCACATTGCCGGGCAGCTCGTAGACAAACTTGCCACGGTCGGCAGCATGCGCGCCGATCACCCACAGCACAAACTCGTGCTCGGGCATGGCCGTAATGTAGCCATGCATCCAGGTAGATACGCCGCCGTGCACATAGGGGTAGCAACCCTCGAGTACCAAGCAGATTCTCATTTATCGCCACCCTCCTTGCGCTCAATCGTCACGGTCTTATCATTTGCCTTGAGCAGATACAGATTGCCCGTAAGATGCGTCAGTTCGCCACCCGTCACCGCACCCGGCTTGCCATTATTGGCGCGGAACATGAGCCACGCCTCGTCGTGGAAATTGCCCAGGCTGAGCGTCCAGGCATCCGCGCTGGTATCCACGCTCACCGTCACGGACGAAAAACGCTGGATGGCACCGGAGCACTCCGACGCCGTCTGGTGCCGCAGGTCGGGCGCGGATTTGGTAAGCCAGTCCAGGAAGTCGACCAGGCCGCCCTTGTAGACCTCCCAACCCTCCTTGGCTCCGCGATCGGGGTCCAAAAGGTCGTCCGGGTGCATAAAGTGCGTGCTCACGTAGTGCATGTTGAGCTCGGACACGGCTGCCAGGCGCATATAGGAATCGTCGACCATGCCGCCCGAAACAATACGTGGCTGCTCCACAATGCCATCGCTCGCCACGCCAAACTCCTGCACGTACGGCAGGTCGGTGCCATCCTCAAAATACGTACTGGCAATGGTCTTAATGCGCGGAACGTCGGTGCCGATGAGCTTGCGCGCTCGGGCCGAAAGGATATTCGACGGCGGTACGTAAACCGAGCCGTGAGCGTTGGGCAGGACCTCGTCCTGAAACGCGATAAGTTCGTTGAGCGAAGCGACGAGCGTCTCTTTGTTCTTCCAGGTCTTGTAGACGTACAGCGTGCCGTAGTCGGTGTCCCAGAGCGCCAGAGGCTGATGGTTGTAGCCGTGAAAGCCCAGCTCTCCGCCCATCTGCAGCAGCATGCCGCCAAAATAGCGGAACTGCGTGGTATCGGGTTGGCGAGCGGGCTCGGTCTGGTTGACCGCGTCCTCGTAGTTTTCGATCATCACGCCGGTATAGCGAATGCCGTATTTTTGCGCGAGCTTTTGCAGATCGGGCCACCAGACCTTAGTGTAAAAATCCGCAATGGAAAGGCCGTAGTCACGCTTGATATAAGTACCATCGCCCGAGGGCACGGGGCTAGGAAAGTCGTCCAAATAGAACACGGCGCTGTTGATGACCGGATAGGCCGTGGCATCACCCAGCAGGCTGATCGCCGCGGCGTAAAAACCGCGCATGACCTTGTCATAGATACCGATATTGCACACCACGGTGCGCCCGCTACCGCAGTCATTGGACCAAATGAGCGGGGCGCCCGCATCGCCGGTCATAGCCCACACACGAGCCGTCTCGCGCAGCGATACCGAAAGCGACGAATCAAAGGGGTCCGAGAGCTCGTAGCGCTCTCCCCCGCCCAGCATAAAGTCCTCGCTCGGCACAATGCTTTCGGCTTTTACATAGTCATATCCGGCCGATTCAATGCCAAGCTTGGAGGCAATCACTTGCAGATAGCTCGAGTTATCCGGCGGCATGGCGAGCATAAGCGAACCGCCGGCACTCACCCAACTCATAATGTCGCTCAGGTGCGTACTGAGCCCATCGAGCGACGGCATGAGCAAAATCACGCGATCGAAGGAGGTCAGCGAGGGAATGGCATCCGCGCCATCCAGGGCAAGGTCAACGTCGCGGTGCGCGATCTTCATGTCGAGCAGGATCTGGTCGAACTGCTCCTTTACGTCCTCGACGCCCGCTTGATCGGAATCGGTAATGACCAGGCACGTGGGCTTTTGGCCAAAGATTGCCGAGGAGGCAGGCACCGCATCGTTGGCGGCAAGCATCCCCAGCTTATGCTGACCCGCACTGTACTGCACGCCGGCACGTTCCACCAGCAGCACGGCGGCCATGGCAATAAAGACCGCCCACACCACGAGGAGTCCCATCCAACGAAAGCGGCCTGCACGGTCGCGGATATGTTGCGCCACGCTCATCCGACCTCCTCCCCGTCGCGCCAAAACGCCAACTTTTCGCGGTTGTCGGCGCTCAAATACACATGTTGCTTGTCAATCGCATCGATCACACGGTGAACCTCGTCACCGTCGCGGCGCATCACGGCCAGGCGCAGGCAAAGCATCCAAACCCCCTGCTCCTCGGGCACGTCGAGCACCAGCTGGTCGGTCACGGCCTGCGCTTCGTCGATCTGTCCGACATCGGCCAGCGCCGTCGCGTATCGAATGCGCAGCTCAAGGGTATCCTCGCGCTCGCAGCGACGCGCAAGCAGGCGCGCGTACTGTTGGCGCTGAATCTGAGCCACGCGCCCCTCGGCCAAGCCCGAGCCCAAGTATTCACCAAGAAAATCGCAGTATTCGTTGAGGTTTTGCGCGCTCGGGTCCGTCTTAAAGGCACGCTCCAGCTGCTGCAGTTTAAGGTCGGACTCCTTGGAGATCTGCGCCACCGCCGTCGCGGCATAGTGCGCCACCTCAACGTCGTCGTTAAGCTTAGCCGCCTGCAGCTGCGCCAGGTACGCGTCGGGCTCCTCGGTGAGCATGGAGAGCATTAGGCGGCGCCGGTATGCCGGGTCGTTGACGATGAGCGCCTCCTCGAGCGGGACCACGCCCGCATCGGCGTCACGGTCGTGCATCAGGATACTGCGATGCAGGTCGTCGTTGAAGCGCAGCGACTCCAGCGCAGACTCTTTCAGTCCCTCGCCAAACACCGCGCTGCGGACCGATAGCAGAACCACCAGCAACGGGCCCCACAGCGGCACCAGCACTATCACAGCCAGCATATGCCCGCGCACCGGCAGCAGGCCCAGCTTCATGAGCATCCACAGCATCAGGCAAACCAGCACATGAATCAGCAGCAAGACGGCAGCAACGACAAGCGAGATCAAGCGGCACCCCCCTCACCGTCACCGGTGTAAGAGATGTGCTGCAGCAACGCCACGATGTCCTCGCCATCGACGGGCTCCACCGCAATCTGCTTTGCGCTCAGGCGCTCGCGGATAATGGGCAGATCGCACGCCTTTGCCTGGCGCATAAGCAGGTAGAGCACGTCGCCGTCGACCAAGCCCGCCGCGTCGCTCTCGCGGATTGCCGCCCCAATTGCGCCCACCAGCTCGCCGACAGGCTCCATGCCCGGTACCACGCGCAGGAGCAAAAAACTCCCCATCTTGCTATCTGCCAGCGCCTGCGCCGCCGCGAGCTCTTGGCCAAAGGCAGCCTGCTTGAGCACGCAAGTGCCGTCAACGCAGCGTTTATCCTGCGCCACCGCCTCATAGTCAAAGGCACGGCCCAGCGCGCTTTCGACCAGCCCGCACAAGATGCGGAACAAGTTTTGATAATAGAGGGTCATTTGGTTTTCGGCCGCACTACGCACAAAGATCAACACGGCGGGTGCCCCGTCGCGCTCGATCGTGTATCCAAACATGGGAAGCCCCGGCGTCAGCTCGCGGTTCACCCACAGGTTAGAACGACCCCCGTCGCCCAAAAGAGGTGCAAGCTGCTCAAGCGTGAGCGAGCGTGCGGCATCTTCGGCAATCGCGGGACTTGCTGCCACCAGGCGTGCAAATGCCCCGCCCGAAACATGGTAGATCGCCACCGAATCGTTCTCGAGGATCTCGCCCAGAAGCTCGCAGCACTTGCGATAGATATCGCGCGGGTTGAGCACGTCGAGCTCCTGTGTCACGGCAAAGATCTTGCCAAAGCTATCGTGGCGACCCACGATCTGGCGCCTGTACGCGCGCTTGTCCTCGATCGCGTCGTGGTAGAGCTGTGTGAGGAACGTATTGCGGTTGCGCACGAGCTCGTTTTGATCGCGCTCCGCCCTAATGGCTTCGCTGTTGCGCAGCTGCACATAGCCGCACACGGCACCCACCACAAAGTACGCAATAAACGGCAGCCAGTTGGACGGCTCGTAGAACAGGCCCTGGAAGGTATAGCCGTACTGAGTAAAGTAGCTCACGGCCAAACCCACCGACGCCAGCAGCGCCGCAACCAGGCCAAAGTCCAAGCCATACAGCGTGCCGATCAGCACCACGTAGAGCAGGCGATAATCGAGCACGTTGAGCTGGGTCGATTGGGAGAACAAGCGCTCCAGCACTTCAAAGAGCACCCAGGCGGCTGCCGTCTCCAGGCATTTGACAGGCAGCGTGCGCATTTGAATGCGGTCGATGGCCGCGCGCAAGGGGTTGACCTTCTTTGCGCGGCCAGCACCCCAACGCGCTTGAATGGTCGAAAGATCGCGCAGCAAGTCGTAGCGCTGAAACCAGCCATAGCGCATGCGAGCGACGTCGCTGGCGGGCAGGGCGTAGCCGGCAGAATCGCCATAGGCAACGGCAAGGCCGGGGAACAGCGCCTTGAGGGCGTCGCCCACCTCACCCACCGTGTGATGGAAGGTATCGACTACGTCGAGCGTCTCAAAGTTAGCATTCCAGCTGTCGAAGATACGGCGTACCAGCACCGAAAGCTCCTCGGCACACAGCAGGGGAAACGCCGCATCCTGCGCGCCCTGCAGAGCGGCCGATCCGGTTGAGCATGCGTCGAACATCGGCACCAAAAACGGGTCCTCCAGCGCGGCAGACGCGGTATACAGGAACGGCACGCGCAGGATCTTGGTCTGAACGCCCTCGCGAGCAGCGTAGTAGCGGCACAGGTCGTTGCCTGCGTGCGCGATAATGCCCTTGCCCGTTCGCCCCGCAGCATCGGCGGCACCCTCGGCACCCGCGGGCCCCGCTACATACAGCAGTTGGACCCGGCGACCCGCGCACGCACGAAAGACCGAGCGCAGCGTCTCGATATCACCCACGGTATCGGTATGCGGGGTAAGGTAATTGGATAGGTAGACCACGCGGTCGAACTCGTAGGCCTGATCCAGGTGTTGCAGAAGCTCTTTCCACGAGGCATGGGGCGATGACTCGTCGCGGCGCGTGTCCTGCGCGGCTACGACCTGCACATGGTCCCCGGGGAACGCCTTGGCACAAAAGTCATCGTCAACATATGCGGTGTTGCCAACAACCAGCACCTCCATGGCGTACTCCTCCCCTAAAATCCACTTTAGTCATAGTCAAACATGCGTATTTTACGCTGTCAACGCGAGCCAAGGCGCCTTTAAGGCTGTTTTAAGAACTTTTTTAGGGAATGTGGGGACTTCGAGAGTACCAATGAGCGCCCAATCCGGAAGTGCGGTGAAAAACCGAGAACGACAGACCAGACTCCTGTTTTGGACTTCCGCGACCTGCACTGATAATTGTCCTCGGGGGAAGCGGGCACTGCGGGGCGCGGCAACGG
>URIE01000072.1 GCA_900547805.1 uncultured Collinsella sp. | reverse complement strand
ATGCAGGGGCCTTCGATTGCAGAATACTCGCAAAAATGCACGTCGCCACCACCCCCACATGGCGCGAAGCAAAATCAAAACCACCCCTAAAAGGGGTGGTTTGCTCTTAGGGTATAACCCTTGGATTTCCGGCACGCGTCTAAAGGCGCCGGCCCTCACGGGGTTCGGGCCGCACTGCAGGTTGACCCGTGACGGGCCGGTCAAACCGGCGCTATTTACGCCCCGGCCCCCTATCGAAGGGGTCCTCGTACTCCTTGACGCTCAGCCGGTCGATTGCGATGTCGGCCTTCTCCTGCTCCCGGATGTACTTCGCGACGGTGGCCTCGTTCAGGCCGACGGTGGACACGTAGTAGCCCTCGGCCCAGAACTTCCTGTTGCCGAACTTGTACTTCATGTTCGCGTGCTTGTCGAATATCATCAGCGAGCTCTTCCCCTTCAGGTAGCCCATCACGCTCGATACGCTGTACTTCGGCGGTATCGCCAGCAGCATGTGGACGTGGTCGGGCATCAGGTGCCCCTCGATGATCTCTATCCCCTTGTACTGGCAGAGCCTCCTGAAGATCTCCCCAAGGTCGGACCTTATTTGGTTGTAGATGACTTTGCGCCTATACTTCGGCGTGAACACGACGTGGTACTTGCACATCCACTTCGTGTGCGACAGGCTGTAGGCCTTCTGGGCCATACGCCACCACCGCCCTCTCGACTCGGATTCCTTGCGGCCTGAACAATCGCAAGTGTCCGGCGAGGGGGCGGCTTTGTAAAGCCGTTTGGCCCCACCCGCATAGCGGGTGGTTTCTGATGCGGCGCGCTGCGCGCCCCGCACAGGCTAAAGCCCGTAATAGCATATCGACAGAAAAAGAAGGGGCCTCGCACAGGCGAGACCCCTTCACACGCAAAATCAATCGTGTCTGTTACACATAGAACAGAATGTCGTCGTAGGTCGGGACCGGCCAGTAGTCGGCGGCCACGATCTCCTCCATGGCATCCACGGCGGCGCGCAGCGTATCCATAGCAGGAACGACCTCGTGTGCATACACGTTGGCCTGCTCCTGGCCATCGAGGGCCTCGGCCTTCTGATGCACGGCGTCGAGCGCCTTGATGGAGTCGTTGATGGTGGTGATGCCGTTGCAGAGCTTGTTGAGCGTGTTCTGCTCACACTGCATGGCGGCCTCGGCGCCAGCGGCACGGATAGTCTCAAGGCCCTTAGCGACCTTGGTGGCATAGGCGGTAATGACCGGGCGATAGGTACGACGTGCCTCGCGAACCATCGTGGTGGCCTCGATGTTCATGAGCTTGTTGTACTTCTCGAGCTTGCAGTCGTAGCGGCACTGGGCCTCGGCCTTGGTCAGGACACCCGTCTCCTCAAAGAGCGCAATGGCTTTATCGGAAACAAAGGCGGGCAGGGCGTCGGCCGTGGTCTTGTTGTTGGCAAGGCCGCGCTTCTCGGCCTCGACGGGCCACTCGTCGGAGTAGCCATCGCCGGAGAAGAGGATGCGCTGGTGGTCGGTCAGGACCTTCTTGCAGTACTCGAGCGCGGCGTCCTGGAACTTATCCTCGGGCGTGCCCTCAAGCGCGTCGGCGAAGGACTTGAGCGACTTGGCCACGGCGGCATCGAGCACCAGGTTGGAGTCGGAGACGTTCTGCTCGGAGCCGCAGGCACGAAACTCGAACTTGTTGCCGGTGAAGGCGAACGGGGAGGTGCGGTTGCGGTCGGTGTTGTCCTGCATCAGCTTGGGCAGGGTATCGGCACCCAGGTCGAGCACGCCGCGCGTGGCATGGACGGAAGCCTTGCCATCGATGATCTTCTCGACGACCTCGGTAAGCTGGTCGCCCAGGAAGATGGACATAATCGCCGGAGGAGCCTCGTTGGCGCCCAGACGATGATCGTTGCCGGCCGAGGCAACGGAGGCACGCAGGAGCTCCTGATAGTTATCGACGGCCTCGATCACCGCGGTGAGGAAGACGATGAACTGCAGGTTGTCGAGCGGGGTGTCGCCCGGATCGAGCAGGTTCTCGTCAGAGGTGCCCAGCGACCAGTTATTGTGCTTGCCCGAGCCGTTGATGCCCTCGAAGGGCTTCTCGTGCAGCAGGCAGACCAAGTCGTGGCGGGAGGCGATGAGCTTCATCTTCTCCATCATGACCAGATTCTGGTCGATGGCCTCGTTGACCTCGCCATAGACCGGTGCGAGCTCATGCTGGCAGGGAGCAACCTCGTTGTGCTTGGTCTTGGCGGGAATGCCGAGTGCCCACAGCTCATCGTCCAGATCCTTCATATAGGCCGAGACGGTGGGACGGATAGCGCCAAAGTAGTGCTCCTCGAGCTCCTGGCCCTTGCAGGGAGCAGCACCAAAGAGGGTGCGGCCGGTGATGACCAGGTCCTTGCGCTTGCGGTAAGCGTCCTTCTTGATCAGGAAGTACTCCTGCTCGTCACCCACGGAAGGAACGACCTTCTTGGGGGTCTTGCCAAACAGCGCCAAAACGCGCTTGGACTCACGCGAGAGCGCGGTCATGGAGCGCAGCAGCGGGGTCTTCTTGTCCAGGGCCTCGCCCGTGTAGGAGCAGAAAGCCGTGGGGATGCACAGGACATCGTCCTTGATAAAGGCGGGGCTAGTGGGGTCCCAAGCGGTATAGCCACGGGCCTCGAAGGTAGCACGCAGGCCGCCGTTGGGGAAGCTCGAGGCATCGGGCTCGCCCTGGATGAGGTTCTTGCCCGTAAACTTGGTAATGGCGGTGCCGTCGTGGTTGGGCTCCAGGAAGCTGTCGTGCTTCTCGGAAGTAATGCCCGAAAGCGGCTGGAACCAGTGCGCGTAGTGCGTCGCGCCCTTGGAGATGGCCCAGACCTTCATGGCATGGGCAACGGCGTTGGCCACATCCAGGTCGAGCGGCTCACCGCCCTCGAGGGTTGCAGCAAGGCGCTTCCAAATGTCCTTGGGGAGGTAGTCCTTCATGACTTCCTCAGAGAACACCATGGTCCCGAAGCGGTCAGTAAGTTCGGCCATACGGAACTCCCTTCGTATCGGCACCGCGTGAGAAGCGGTGTTGATTACTAACGAACGAGTCATAGCTTAGACTCGCCATGTTTCCGCGACATTACCGTTATGTTGCCGTCGCGAAACCAATCATTGAGGTTACCCTATCGAGGCGGCGTTGCCACCCTCAACAGCCAATCAACTGCATAAATTGCAGACCTCTCCCCATGGTTTAAGGGTAATCAATTTGGGACGGGGCTATATTAACTGGTATTTCGCATCAGATACCATTCAATATAGCCCCATCCTACATTGACCGCCCTGTTATAGGAAGTACCGATAGCGAAGCGTTTTCGATTGGTATCACCAAATCGCGAGAGAAACTCCACCTTAGCGCGGTCGTGCTGTAGAATCCTTGCAACAAAACATCGCACCTAGGCATCTAAAGGAGCACGATATGCGCGTCGACGAGGTTTTTAAGCAGGCAGCATCCCAGGGCACCGCACCCGTTTCGTTTGAGATGTTCCCGCCCAAGGGCGAGCTTACCCTCGACACGGCTCGCGAGTTGGCAGGCAATCTGTGCAAGCTTTCGCCGAGCTTTGTCTCGGTCACCTGCTCGGCCGGCGGCTCGGGCAACGGTGCCACCACCGCCCCCATCGCGCATATGATTACGAGCGAATTCGATACACCCTCGGTGGCACACCTTACCTGCGTGGGCCGCTCGCACGCCGATATCGCCGCTAAAATCGACGAGTATCGCACCGCCGGCGTGGAAAACATCCTGGCCCTGCGTGGCGATCTCCCTGCCGGCGCGACCGAGGACGACAAGCCCGCCTCGGACTACGCCTACGCCCGCGACCTCATCCCCGAGCTCGTCGACGCCGGCTTTTGCGTAGGCGCCGCGGCCTACCCCGAGGGCCACATTGCCTGTGAGGACCTCAACCTCTCGGTCGAACACCTCAAGCAAAAACAGGACGCCGGCGCGAGCTTCTTTGTGACGCAACTCTTCTTTGATAACGAGTGCTTCTACCGCTTCCGCGAGCTTGCCGACAAGGCCGGTATCACCGTGCCCATTACCGCGGGCATCATGCCGTTTATGGGCAAGTCGCAGATCAGCCGCATGGTCTTTATGTGCGGCGCGTCGCTGCCCTCCCCCGTCATCAAGATTCTCGCCAAGTACGAGAACGACCCCGAGAGCCTGCAGGCAGCCGGTGTAGATTATGCCGCCCGCCAGCTTTGCGACCTCAAGGAGCACGGCGCCGACGGCCTGCACCTGTACACTATGAACCGTCCTGCGATCGCCGCGACCATTATGGAGCGCCTGGGGTAATGGAAAAACCGCACATCGATACAACCGCTGTCGAAGTGCCGGCCGACCTTGCGTCGCCGGCGCTTTACCGTGTCGATGCTGCACACCATCCCCGTGTCGACCGTGCCGAGATGCTGCGGTATCTGGGTTACGGCGGCCAGCAGATTGAGCCCGAGCTGTCACGACGTATTGAGCTTGTGGTCGAGCGCCTTGAGCTGGACATTGAGCCCCGCGGCGTGCGGCGCGTGTTTACCGTCGATGCCACGGGCGTGGACGAGCAGGGAGAGCCCTGCATCCGTCTGGTTGGCACCAACGTTGAGCTGCGCGGTCGCGACATCTATCGACATCTCAAGGACGCCCGCATGGCCGCGCTCATGGCATGCACCCTCGGCATGGACGCCGAGCGTCGCCTGCGCACCACGGGAGCCCAACATCCCCTGGAGGGCGCCGTGCTCGACGCCGCGTGCTCCGCTTACGTGGAAGCCGCCGTTGAGCAAATGGACCAGCAGATCAAGACGGACGCCGCCGTTCATGGGCTCGCCGGCAACTGGCGCTTTAGTCCCGGCTATGGCGACTGCCCGCTCTCGGCCCAGCGCTCGATCGTGAATGCGCTCAACGCCACGCGGCTCATCGGCCTGACCGTCACGCCCACCAGCCTGCTCATGCCCACCAAAAGCGTGACCGCGGTGATCGGTCTGTTTGACGGCGAGGTCCACGACGCCCAAAGCCGCCCCACCTGCAATATCTGCCGCATACGCGAGCACTGCCGCTTCCGCGCCGCCCACACCACCTGCTATTCCAGCCATTAGGAGCCCTCGATGTTTACTCCGCTTATCACTCATGATTCTGACGGCACTGCATTGGCGGCACCCGTTGATGCCGCACGTCGCAACGGTGCCACGGATAAGACGCGCACGATCGACGAACTGCGCATTAAGGACGATCGCCTGCGTGCGGCCATCGAGGGCACGGGACACCTGCTGTTCGACGGCGGCATGGGCACCATGTTGCAGGCCGCTGGCATGAAGGCGGGCGCCCTGCCCGAGCTGCTCAACTTTGAGGAACCCCAGGTCATTACCGACATTCAGCGCCAGTACGTCGAGGCTGGCTGCGACGTGATCACCGCCAACACCTTTGGCGCCAACGCCCACAAGCTCGACGGTACCGCCACCGTGGCAGATGTCTTTGCCGCCGCTGTCGCCTGCGCCCGTGCAGCCGGTGCCCACTACGTCGCCGGCGATATCGGCCCCATCGGCGCGCTGCTGCGCCCCTTGGGTACCCTCAGCTTCGACGAGGCCTACGACCTCTTTGCCGAGGAAGTGCGCGCCGGCGTCGATGCGGGCGTGGACCTCTTTATTATCGAGACCATGACCGACCTTGCCGAGATCAAGGCGGCCGTCCTCGCCTGCCGCGAGAACTCCGACCTGCCCGTCTTTGCCACTATGACCTTTGAGGAAGACGGTCGCACCTTCCTGGGCACGAGTCCCGAGGTGGCCGCCATCACGCTCGACGCCATCGGCGCCGACGTTTTGGGCATCAACTGCAGCCAGGGACCGGCCGAGCTCCGAGGGCTCGCCGCACGTATGCTCACCGTTACCGACAAGCCCGTTATGGTGCAGGCCAATGCGGGTCTGCCCCACGTGGACGACGACGGCAACACCGTCTTTGACATCCAGGCCCCCGAATACGCCGAGGCCGTCGCCGGCATGATCGCCGACGGCGTGAGCGTCGTGGGCGGTTGCTGCGGCACCACGCCGGCGCACATGGCAGAGCTGCGCACGCTTATCGACAACCACACGCCCAGCCCGCGCCACCGCAAGCCCAGTATGTCGGTCACGAGCGCCCAAACGGTCGTGGACCTTCCCTGCGACGGCCACAAAATCGCCGTCATCGGCGAGCGCATCAATCCCACCGGCAAAAAGCGCCTGCAGCAGGCCCTGCGCGACGGCGACCTGGACTACGTCGTGAGCCAGGGCATCAGCCAGCAAGAACAGGGCGCCGACATCCTGGACGTCAACGTGGGCCTGCCCGAGATCGACGAGGTCAAGATCATCCAACAGGCAACCGAGCAGCTCCAAGGCTCCACGCTGCTGCCGCTGCAGATCGACTCCACCGACCCCGCCGCCGTCGAGGCCGCCGTGCGCCGCTACGCCGGCAAGCCCATCATCAACTCGGTCAACGGCAAGCAGCAGATCATGGACGAGATCTTCCCGCTGGTCGCCCACTATGGAACCAACGTCGTCGGCCTCACGCTCGACGAGGGCGGCATCCCGGATACCGCCGAGGCACGCTATGCCATCGCCGAGCGCATCGTGGCCGAAGCCGCCCGTTACGGCATCGGCCCGGACCGTATCCTCATCGACTGCCTGGTCATGACCGCCTCGACCAATCAACGCCAGGCTGAGCAGATCCTACGTGCCATGTCTATGTGCAAGGAGCGCCTGGGCGTCAAGTGCGCACTCGGCGTATCGAACATCAGCTTTGGTCTGCCCGCCCGCCCGCTGCTGGGCTCGGTCTTTTTGGCCGCCGCCTTCGGCGCGGGCCTGGACGCCCCCATCATGAACCCGGGTTCCAAGCGCTTTATGGACACCGTCTACAGCTATCGCGTCCTGAGCGTTGAGGACGAGGGCTCGACCGGATACATCGAGCGCTATGCCGGCTGGACCGATCCGTACAAGATCGCCGCCAACCCGGCAGCGGCTCAGGCCGCATCGAGTGATGCCGCGCCTGCTGCTGGCACTGCCGGCACTGACGGCAACGACGACCCGATTCGTCGAATGGTCGTCTCGGGCCGCAAAGGCGAGATCGCGGCCGAGACCGAGCGCCTGCTGGCAGATCACGACGCCATGGACCTCATCAACAATCACTTTATCCCCGCCCTCGACGAGGTTGGCGTCCTCTTTGACCAGGGCAAGTTCTTCTTGCCGCAGCTTATGGCCTCGGCCGAAGCCGCACGCGTGGGCTTCGACACCATCAAGCGCCTGATGCCCGCCGGCGAGATCGCCGACAAGGGCAAGATCTGCGTGGCCACCGTCAAGGGCGACATCCACGATATTGGCAAGAACATCGTCAAAATGCTGCTCGACAACTACGGCTACACCGTCTTTGACCTGGGCCGCGACGTCGATCCGCAGGAGGTACTCAAGACCGTCAAGGAGCGCGATATCAAACTCGTCGGCCTCTCGGCGCTTATGACCACCACCGTCGTGGCCATGGAAGAGACCATCAAGTTGCTCCATGCCGAGGTCCCGGGCGTCAAGATCATCGTGGGCGGCGCCGTGCTCACCCCCGAATACGCCAAGCAGATCGGCGCGGACTACTACGCCAAGGATGCCGCCGAAAGCGCTCGTATCGCCGAAGAGGTCTTTGGGCAGTAACACAACGGAAACAACCGAGCACCAAAACGTGCCGCATGCGCCACTTGGCACGTGCGGCACGTTAGAATAGAAAAGGCTATGCTCGTTTTGGCAGATAGGAGCGCAAGGATGGCGATCACGCCCGCAGAAATCGCGGAAACCCGCGGCATGGTTGAGGAGCAGAACCTCGACATCAGGACCATCACCATGGGTGTTTCGCTCATGGGTTGCGGTGACGAGAACCTCGACCGCATGTGCACGAAGATCTACGACCACGTGACGCACACGGCCGAGCACCTGGTCGAGACCGCCGAGAACCTCGAGCGCGAGTACGGTATCCCCATCGTCAACAAGCGCGTTTCCGTCACCCCGGTGGCGCAGATCGCCGCGTGCTGCAAGGATGAGGACCTCACCCCCATCGCGCACGCCCTCGACCGCGCGGCCGAGACACTCGGCATCGATTACCTGGGCGGCTTCTCCGCACTCGTCCAGAAGGGCATCGGCGACGCCGACCGCCGCGTCATCCAGTCCATCCCCCAGGCGCTCGCCACCACGAGCCGCGTCTGCTCCAGCGTCAACGTCGCCAGCCTGCGCGCCGGCATCAACATGGACGCCGTGCTCATGGCCGCCCAGACCATCATCGATGCCGCCAAGCTCACGGCCGACCAGGATTCCGTCGGCGCCTCCAAGTTTGTCTGCTTTGCCAACATGGTCGAGGACTCCCCGTTTATGGCGGGCGCCGTCCACGGCGGTGGCGAGGCCGACGCCGTCATCAACGTAGGCGTCTCGGGCCCCGGCGTTATGGCCGCAGCCCTGGAAACGCTGCCCGATTCCGCATCGATGATGGAAGTCGCCGAAAAGATCAAGCAGACCGCCTTTAAGATCACCCGCGCCGGCGAGCTCATGAGCCGCGAGGCCGCCCATCGTCTGGGTGTCGAGAAAGGCATTGTCGACCTGTCGCTGGCTCCCACGCCTGCCATTGGCGACTCCGTCGCGCGCATCCTCGAAATCATCGGCGTGGGCACCTGCGGTGGCCCCGGCACGACCTGCGCGCTCGCCATGCTCAACGATGCCGTCAAGAAGGGCGGCGTCATGGCCAGCTCCAGCGTGGGCGGCCTCTCGGGCGCCTTCATCCCCGTGTCCGAGGACGCCGGCATGATCGCCGCCGTCGAGGCCGGCGCGCTTTCGCTCGAGAAGCTCGAGGCCATGACCTGCGTGTGCTCCGTCGGCCTGGACATGATCGCCATCCCCGGCGACACCCCGGTCGAGACCATCGCCGGCATCATCGCCGACGAGATGGCCATCGGCGTCATCAACAACAAGACCACGGCCGTCCGCGTGATTCCTGCCATTGGCAAGGGCGTGGGCGACTGCGTCGAGTACGGCGGCCTGTTCGGCCGTGCGCCCATCATGCCGGTGAACCCCAACGCCGGCACCGTGCTTGCCCACCGTGGTGGTCGATTCCCGGCGCCGCTGAACTCGCTGAAGAACTAGCTGAGGGGTTCGGGCGAGGAGCCCCGGGGAGGGCAAATATATAAGGTCGCCTGCTCGGACAGTCCTGACTCGCACGGAGAGCACATTAAGTG